>DAEV01000010.1:23171-23618 GCA_002509495.1 Methanolinea sp. UBA473
TGTGGGTCATGATCAGTTCGAGGTCATCCCCGCAGTGGGTAACGAACGAGTCGATCAGGAGTTTTCCTTCCTGTTCTTTGAGCATCCTTGCCGCCTTCTCCAGGAGTTTGGGGTGAGTGCGGGAATGGCCGGGAAAGCTCCCGATATCGGCCTTGATTAAAGAAATGGTTGTCTTCGGCATTTTTGATCATCCTCGGAATTTTTATTTTATCATCCGCATCTGGTACCAGTCGGGACCTCGAATATTCTCACTTGTTCAGCCAGGAATATTCTCACTAATAGTAGCCCCCGAGTTATTAAAAAATACGCAGAGGATCCCACTGCCAGTTGGAACCCCATTTCCGGGTTGCCCATAAAGGGAAAACCCCCGGGCTCTCCTACCGGATCACCCTCAGGCGGGATGAAGGCTGAAAATCCCTTCGTTTTTCTAATGAAAATACGTCTCAG
>DAEV01000099.1 GCA_002509495.1 Methanolinea sp. UBA473
CATTGATGATGGCGTTATCAATGCTGGTGATGGTCTCGAACAGGATGAGGCCGGCGATAATCAGAATTACAGAGAGGATATCCATGCGACAGGTTCCAATAGGTTTGCATGCCCGATGAGAAAAATATTGTTACGTTACAGGGAATACCCGATGACCCGGAAAAAACATCTCTTTCCCAGGCCTCCATGATTCCTCTTTATAGAGTACCTGTTTTCCCTCCGGAAAAAAACTACGACGTTCCGGCAGCCCTTTTCCCCTATAACCCGGTGTTGACTGCTGCTGGTCTCGAAAGAGTCAATTGTGATGAGTGTCAACCAGTATAGAATATCATAAGGAGGTTTCCGAAATGGGATTATTTGATAAGCTTGCAGGAAGCAAAAACGTGACATTGAACCCGAAATCGGCGCTGGTTCTCTCTGCCGTCACCATGATCGCATCCGACGGTGTGATCGATGAGACCGAGCTTGGTGATCTCATAAAAATCGTCCGGGGGGACAGGGATTCGGTCCAGACCGCGATGAAAGTCCTCAAGGCAAACCCGCTCTCCGAGTGCATGAACCTGATCGCGGGCTGCCTCAACGAGAAACAGAAGATCGCTGCCATTGCCATCCTCGCAGATCTGGCCATGGCGGATGGGGTTCTCGCGGGCGAAGAGCAGAAAGTCCTGCAGATGTATGTGGAAAAATTCGGGATCAACGAAGAGACTCTCAAGCCCATTATCGATGTCGTCGCGTTGAAAAACGATTTCTCGGTCTTTTTGTGACCAGAATCGAGATTTTTCTTTTTAAAAATTTTCAGTCTTTTCTCTTCCGCAGGGTGGACCGGTCCAGGACTGTCTCCTAAAGAAACCACTCGCGGTTGGGATATCATCGGTGGAATTCAATTTGCCTGCAGAAATGTTTGTTTTTCTTCTTCCACTGCCAGGGACCTGACGTTTGATTCGGACTATCCCGTCGCAGCATTACAAAAATATTTCTTTTTCCCGATTCCACGAACTACCACAGCCTGGAATTTCCATGAACTCAACACTGGAGTCCGTTAGTCAGGGAGAAGTCACTCCCTGGATTCAAAACATCGCAAAAGACGAAGGAATAGACCTGCAGACCCTCTGCGAACGGATCGCATCGGGCAGGATCGTGATCATGCGCCGGAAATCGCGGGCGATCGGGATCGGAGAGGGACTCTCCACGAAGATCAACCTCAACCTCGGATCTTCCACCGAACGCTTCCTCCCCGAGGACGAGATAGCAAAGACAAGAATCGCTGAAAAATTCGGGGCCGACACCATCAGTGACCTGTCAATGGGGGGCGATATCAATGGGATCAGGAGACAGATCTTCAAACATACTACCCTTCCCGTCACCACGGTCCCGATCTATCAGACCGCCGCAGAGTGTGGACTTGGTACGATGACATCCGAAGATATCCTTCGGACGATCCGCACCCAGGTCCGGCAGGGCGTGAGCTCGATCGTCCTCCACTGTGTCAATCAGCGGATGCTCGGGTGGTTGAAGAAAAGAGAACGGATAATGGGTATGGTCTCCAAGGGAGGTTCGATTACAGGCGCCCATATGAATATGAACCACTGTGAGAACCCTTTCATCGAAAATTTCGACGAGGTCCTTGAGATCGTAAAGAAACACGATATCGTACTTTCTCTCGGCAACACCGCGCGGAGCGGGTGTATTCACGACCGGCGGGACAGGGTCCAGATTGAGGAGTTACGGCAGAACCTCGAACTGGCACACCGTGCGCATGCCAAGGGGATCCAGGTGATCATCGAAGGGGCCGGCGGCCATATCAGGCTGGATAAAATAAGGGATTACATCCGGTATTACAAGCGCAAATCTCCTTTTCCCCTGTTTGTTGCAGGCCCCCTGCCCACGGACATTGCATTTGGGTACGATCATATTGCAGGTTGCGTGGGAGCCAGCATCGCAAGTGGGGCAGGTGCGGATTATCTCTGCGCGATCACTCCTGCCGAGCATCTCGGTTTGCCTGGACCTGCAGAGGTAAAAGACGGGCTGATTGCTTACCGTATTGCAGCGCACATCGGGGACATGCTGAAATACGGAAGGGATGAGAAAGACAGGTCCGTTGCGGAGAGACGAACGCGCCTTGACCTCGAAGGGCAGATGTGCCTCGCGCTCGATCGGGAGCGTGCGGAAGCACTCTCATCGCGGACGTCGCAGTGCACGATGTGCGGGGATTTCTGTGCGATCAAACTGATGAGAATGCTCTGAACAACAAACCAACCCAGTATCCACCGGTTCTCCGCAGGTCGATCGCCAGCAAAAGAAAGAATAGTCCCAGTATCCCATACTCGTTCCAAATGCTTCCCCTCCGGGATCTCCCACTGGAAACGAGGGAACATGGCCTTTCCCCGGCATCCGTTGAAGAGATGAGGAAGCGGCATGGAAAGAACGAACTTACTCCCCCCCGCCGTATCCCTCTCTGGCGGCAGTATCTGGAGAAGTTTTCTGACCCGATTATCCGGATCCTTCTTGTTGCAGTCGTAATTTCAGCCGTTGTCGCTGCCTTCGAAGGAATGTCCCTGCTCGACACAATCGGGATCGCATTCGCGGTTCTTCTCGCAACAACGATCTCTTTTATTACTGAATTCCGGAGCAATCGCGAATTTGATGCCCTGAATGCCATGCGGGAGGATACCGCGATCAAAGTCATCCGGAACCACCGGGCAGCGACCATTCCCATGCGGGACCTGGTTGTCGGTGACCTCGTTCTCCTTGAAGCGGGAGATGCCGTTCCCGGAGATGGCTACCTGCTCGATGCTGCCGAATTTGAGGTCGATGAATCCACGTTCACGGGTGAGAGCGAACCCACCCAAAAGATGCCTGAGGATGTCGTCTCAAAGGGAACCTGGGTGACTTCCGGCCGGGGTCGGATGATCACTGCGGCCGTGGGCGACCATACCCGCATGGGGCAGATCGCCGCCGATCTCTCTTCGGGTGAACGCCCGGAAACACCATTGCAGGGAAAGTTAAGACGGCTTGCCAGGCTGATCAGCTGGTTCGGTTACCTGATTGCCGGACTCATTATTGCAACGCTCCTCCTGAAAGGTGCAGTCACCGGGGTATTCCTGGGCAGTCCAATGACTATTGCCCGGTATGTCCTGAACAGTTTCATGTTTGCGGTAATCATTATCGTCGTGGCGGTACCCGAAGGACTACCGGTCAGTGTTACCGTCTCCCTTGCCCTCACGATGCGAAAGATGACCCGTGCTTCCAGCCTCGTCCGCCGCCTGATCGCTTGCGAGACAGTCGGATCCGTGACCGTGATCTGCACGGATAAAACGGGCACGCTTACGTTGAACCAGATGGAGGTCGTCGCCTCTCCCATTGAATTCCCCGAATATGAGAAGGGGGTTCCGGAGACTCCTGCGGGCTGGATCACTCTCAATGCTGCCGTCAACAGTACAGCGGAACTTGAATCCAGGACGGGCAGGATGTACACGGTCGGGAATTCGACCGAAGGCGCCCTCCTTCGCTGGCTCCATCGCGCCGGGGTCTCCTACCAGGAGATAAGGTCGGGATACCCCACCCTCACGCAGGAATTCTTTGATTCGAGAAAGAAGCATATGTCGACGGCTGTGGAGATCGAAGGAAGGACTTTTCTCCTGGTAAAGGGCGCCCCCGAGATCCTCGCTGCCCGCTCGGATCCTCAACCGGATCTGGGCCATATCCGGAAACTTGCCCGCAGGGCGATGCGGACACTGGCTTTTGCCCACGCAGAGGTCTCCCCCCGCCAGGTCCCCTCTCCATCGCTCGTCTGGGACGGTTATGTAGGTATCCGTGATGAGATTCGCCCGGATGTTCCTGATTCCGTCCGGACCTGCAGGGGGGCGGGAATTGCCGTCAAGATGGTGACCGGAGATTCCCTGGAGACGGGAACCGCAATTGCCCGGGAGACCGGGATACTGACGACAGGGAAGATTCTGACCGGCAGCGAATTCCGTTCCCTGCCGACAGAAGCACGGCAGGCCGCTGCCCGTGACCTGGAGGTGCTGGCCCGTTCCGAGCCCTCTGATAAACTGCTCCTCGTCCGGACTCTCCAGGAGAGGGGGGATGTGGTTGCGGTGACCGGAGACGGCACAAACGACGCCCCGGCCCTCCGCCATGCCGATGTCGGGCTCGCGATGGGAATTGCGGGGACGGAGGTCGCAAGGGAAGCTTCCGACATCATTCTCCTCGACGATTCGTTTCCTGCGATTAAAAACGCAGTATGGTGGGGAAGAGCACTCTATGAGAATATCCAGCGGTTTTTGATCTTCCAGCTGACCATTAACATCTCTGCGGCCATCCTCTCGTTCATTGCCCCGGTACTCGGGTTCCCTCCTCCCTTTACGATCCTCCAGCTTCTCTGGATCAATATCGTGATGGATTCCCTCGCGGCCCTGGCTCTCTGTTCGGAAGCTCCCCATCCGGCCCTGCTGGATCGGCACCCGATTCCAAGAGACGATCCTGTAATCACACCCTATATGAAATGGGCAATCCTGCTCACCGCGGTGAGTTACATCCTGATCGGCATGATTGCTATCGTGTTCGGGATCCCCTTCATGCGGTCCCCCCAGGAGCAGGCTACCGCCTTCTTTGCCGCATTTGTAGTAGCGCAGGTCTGGAACGGAATAAACTGCAGGGGGATCAACGGTGTCATGCCCCCTCTTTTCCGCGGCAATCCCCCCTTCTTTGCTATTATGGCTGTGATCGTGGTCATCCAGGTGCTCATCGTCCAGTACGGAGGTGCCCTGTTCAATACGGTCCCGCTGGACGCGGCCCAATGGATATTCATTTTCCTCGTTACGTTTCCGGTGGTGCTCCTCTGGCCGGTGATACGGTGGTGTGCGAAGGGCAGGGCTCTTTCGCCAGGGTGAATCATCCAGGCGGCCGGTTAATCAGATTAATTTCCGGGATACCACCGACCGGACAATAATGATCCTGACGTGATCCTGGTCTGTTTGCTTTCCTTGAGAACTCCTCCCTGATCCCTTTCAACCGAACACGTGCGTTTTTTTCCTTTCAGGTTGAATAGGGATGTATGGAGAGCATCATCGCAACCCCGGAGTTCCAGGTCAGCCTCCTCCTCTTCGCCGCTCTGGGAGGATACCTGCTCGCTTCCCGGATCAACCAGTCTGCCGTGGTGGGGATCATCCTCGTAGGTCTCCTGATCGGCCCGAGCGTGCTCGGACTGGTCTCCTACAATGAATTCGTCCGGGGCCTGGCGCATCTGGGTGCGGTAGTCCTCCTCTTCGTGATTGGGTTCGAGTTCAAGCTGAAGGACATCCTCAAACCCGCGTATGCCCTAATCGCTCTGATCGGGGTCATCATACCCTGGATAGGCGGGTACGCCACCGCCATGTGGGCGGGGATGGATTTTTCCAGCGGATTATTTATCGGGACCGCGTTGACTGCAACGAGCATCGCCATCACCGCCAATGTACTCCAGGAGATCAATAAACTCCAGACAGGGCCTGCCCGGGCGATCATCGGGGCTGCAGTGATCGACGATATCCTTTCCCTGATCGCCCTCCCAATTACCGGGGACGTCGTGGCCGGGGCATTTTCCCCGGAAGTGATCGTCTTTATCCTCGTAAAAACCGTGGCATTCCTTGTCCTTGCCGGGATCTTCGGCTTGTTCGTGATCAACAAGCTCATCGAACGGCTGGACAAGACCCTCTTCGTCACAAAGTACCCGGAATTCATCTTCATCTTCGCCATGATGTTTGCGTTCCTGTATGCAATGATCGCGGAGCTGATGGGCCTCTCGGCGATCGTCGGGGCGTTCATCGCGGGGATCTCGTTCGAAAAAGTGAAGCTCACGAAGAGCAAGGACGTCAAAGAAGGGGCCGAATACATAAAAATCATCTTTGCCGCGATCTTCTTTGTCTCCCTCGGGGTGGTCGCCGACTTCAAGGTGCTCACCCTTGAGCTCCTTCCCTTCCTGGTCGTCCTGACCGTCGTTGCCATCATCACCAAGGTGGTGGGCTGTGCGATCCCGGCACGGGTATCCGGGATGTGTACGAAAGACGCCCTGATCGTGGGGTTCGGAATGGCCCCCCGTGGTGAAGTGGCCATGATCGTGGCCCTCATCGGGCTCGAGAGGGGCTACATCGGCCAGGAAGTGTTCGTCGCAGTCATCGTCATGAGCCTGCTGACCACGCTGATCACCCCAATCGTATACCGGAACTGGTTCTTCAAGGGGGAGTATTGCGAACCGGCCCCGGAGATCTGACCTTTTCTACGAGTGCAAGAAAATCAGGATTCTGGAGCGGATTGCATTCATTTTCATCTTCCGCCACGTATGTCTGCTTTCATAGGATCCGTGCAATGGTATTCGGTAAAGACTTGTGTAAACGCGACTGCAATCATACTGGGATCGGGTGGCAGGTTCACGCATTCTTCAATACAACAATTCCTGTGAAATTTGGATGAGATTGATAAATCGTAAGATATAAATCAGGTTATTTATTAAAAAGGATTGGTATGGCTGCCGAACAGGAGATAAATGCCGCGATTTTGAAGATCCTCAAGTTCAGCCAGCGGGGATTGACTGTCACCGATATCTCAAAAAAGATCAGGCATAACCGGAATTTGACCGCAAAGCAACTCGAGATTCTCCGGGCAGAGGGAAAGGTGGATGTCCGGAAGATCGGGAGCGCCAGGGTTTTTTCCCTCTCGCAGCGAGTTCCGCTCTCCGCATTCCTCTGCTTCACCAGGAATATGATCCTGATCCTGGACAGGAACCTGACCGTCGTCCAGGCAAACGATCAGTACCTGGGACTGGCAGATCTCACGAAAGAGGAACTGGTCGGCCGGAACATCCTTGCGGGGACGTTTCCCATCGTATCCAGTCCCGAAGCACTCGGGATCATCCAGTCGACCGAGAAAGAGCAGGTCATCGCAGACATACGCTTTGTTAAGGGCAAGGACGAGCTTTTTTACAAAATGGAAGTGATCCCGACGACATTTGAGGCGGGGGATACGGGGCTCACGGTTGTCATCGAGGATATCACCGAGAAGAAGCGTCACCTGAAAAATATGGAGTTCCTGGCCAGGACTGCGATGGAACTTGTCGATCTCCCACCAGAGACCGATATCTACCAGTATATTGCGGAACGACTGGTGGAACTTGTCCCCGATAATCCGCGGTATTATATCCATTCCTATGACGAAGTGAAGAGAGAGTTCTCATTTCGTGCCGTGAAGAGTGAAGCAGTCCGCCAGGCAGTAAAAGCACTGGCCGGGTTTGATCCTGTCGGGAAGGTATTTCCAATTGAGAATTTCTTTTTTGCAGCACCATTCTTTGAAAGTGCGGCCAGCTTCAAAGACATGCGGGAGATGCATTTTCGACCCTTTTACGAGGATGAGGAATACTCCTTTTATGATGCCTGTGCCCATATTTTTTCAGAGGATCTCTGTAAAGTTTTTTTGCGAGAGTTCAAAATTGCAAAGCTCTATCTTACAGGCCTGGTATGGCAGGACCAGCTCTTCGGCCTTGTCGGGATCATTCTTGGGCCTGACGAGAACCTTGAGAACAGGCAGGCGATCGAGTCGTTCCTTCGACAGGCATCAATTGCGATCGCCAGACGGATGACCGAAGGACGACTATCACGGAGCGAACAGCGGTTTACTGATTTGGTAACTTCCCTGGATCTCCCGGCCTTCGCGATCGAGCAGGGTGGTCGGATCAGCCTCGTTAACCCGGGGTTCACAGATACGTTTGGTTATTCCGAAGAGGATATCCCGACTCTGGAAACATGGTTCGAAAAGGCGTTTCCCGACCCTGGATATGGAAAGGAGGCGTTCTCTGCAGTGAACTGCAATCAACGGGCTTCAAGCAATCTCCCGGATGGGACATTTACAGTACGATGCAAGGGAGGGGAGATGAGAAACGTAGGAATCCGGCCTATTCACCTCTCCGACGGGAATCAGGTCGTGACGTTGCATGTAAAAGACGGGCGGTGATCTATGACTGCCGGACAGGAGATAACTACTGCCATCGGTAAGGTCCTCAAGTTCAGCCAGCGGGGATTGACTGTCACCGATATCTCAAAAAAGATCAGGCATAACCGGAACTCGACCGCAAAGCAACTCGAGATTCTCCGGGCAGAGGGAAAGGTGGATGTCCGGAAGATCGGGAGTGCCAGGGTTTTTTCCCTCTCGCAGCGAGTTCCGCTCTCCGCATTCCTCTGTTTCACCAGGAATATGATCCTGATCCTGGACAGGAACCTGACCGTCGTCCAGGCAAACGACCAGTACCTGGGACTGGCAGATCTCACGAAAGAGGAACTGGTCGGCCGGAACATCCTTGCGGGGACGTTTCCCATCGTGTCCAGCCCCGAAACCCTTGGGATTCTACGATCCACCGGGATGGAGCAGGTCATCACAGATATACGATTCGTCAAAGGCAGGGATGAGTTCTTCTACAAGATGGAGGTGATCCCGACAACATTCGAGGCCGGGGATACGGGGCTCACTGTCGTCCTCGAAGATATCACCGAAAAGAGGCGGCATTTGAGGAACATGGAGTTCCTGGCCAGGACCGCGATGGAACTCGTCGACCTCCCTCCTGATTCCGATATTTATCTCTATATTGCAGAACGATTAAAAGAGCTACTCACTGATTTTCCCCAATTTTATATCCATTCCTATGACGAAGTGAAGAGAGAGTTCTTCATGCGTGCCCTGGAAGGTGAGGCCGTCCGGCGGGGAGCTGCAACTATGGCGGGGTATGACCTTGTAGGCATGAAATTTCCCGTCGAAGATTTCTTCTACGCCGCCCCGTTCTTTGAGAGCGCAGCAACGTTCAAGAACATGCGCGAAATGCATTTTCGTCCGTTATATGCAGAAGAGGAGATCTCTTTTTACGATTCCTGTGCCCACATTTTCACGGAAGAGGTGTGCGATACATTCCTGCGGACATTCAATATCGGAAAGATCTATCTGACCGGCCTGGTGTGGCAGGACAGGCTCTTCGGCCTTGTCGGGATCTTCCATGGCCCAGGGGAAACCCTCGAGAACAAACAGGCGATCGAGTCGTTCCTCCGCC
>DAEV01000064.1 GCA_002509495.1 Methanolinea sp. UBA473
TAGCCGATCTTTGGACGCAATCAAAAAATTAGATTTTTGCCTTCCCGGACAGGATCTCCTTCACCTGGCCTGGTGTCGGGGAATATCCGAAGAACTGCTGGTAGAACTCGGTGGTCTCCTGTTCAAGGTCAAGGTCGGCAAACCTGTCCGGGTAGAACAGTTTCGCTGCCCAGAGAACAGTCAGAGGGGTCTCGATCCCGCGATGGCTCCAGATGTGGGCACCCATCGGTGTGATATAGATACGCTCGTTCCTGATCGCATTCACCGTAGAGAGCCGTGTATCATTGTACACCGCGTTGATCTCGGAGGGTGTTGAGACGATCATGATATCCGGGTTCCAGGCTACGATCTGCTCCGGCTCGATCTTCAGGGACTCGGTCTGGCGGGGTGCATCGGTGACACTTTTTCCTCCTCCTTTCATGATCCACCAGTCCCCGATTTTATGGGGGACGGTCATTCCGGTATACTGGAAGTAGAGCACCTTTAGGCGCTGGTCTTCCGGTATCTGGCCCACCTTCGCATCGACCCTCCGGATTGTGTCGTCGAAGTACTGCACGTAATCCTGTGCAGCGTCCTGCCGGTCGTAGATCTCGCCCATGAGCATCATCAGGATCTTCACGTCTTCTGCATCCACCCATGAGAGGTACACGACAGACAGACCGCTCCTGTCAAGCGTATCGACTGTTGCCTGGTCCATAGTGAAGACGACATCCGGGGCGGCTTTCATGATCTCTTCGACATTCGGCTCATAGGATGCAGACTGCATCTCCGGCTGGCCCTCCAGGTGAGGGGCAAAGACATACTGGTACTTCCAGCGGCCCTGCTGGGTAAACTTTACCGGAAGGCCGTTTGCAATCGTGTCACCCTTTCCGAGTGCAAAGATGAAACTGTTCTGGACTGGTACTGAACCGATCGTTACGGCTTTCTGCACCGGGGAAGGGATAACGACTGTCCTCCCCATCATGTCAGTGATCGTCTTTGTCTTCTGTTCCTGCACCGGCTGGTGGGCAGATGCATAGAGCGCGTATCCGGCGGCACATGCGACCAGCGCGAACGCAACGACAATGATGATTGCTCCATTTTTCTTATCCATAATTCACCCTGGTTTTTTTTAGCAGCACCCGGGCTTTTCCCCGAAGGCCGGATGGTATCTCCTGATGATAACCCGTTCCGCGGATTTTCCAAAGAAGTGATACCCGGAACCCCCTTCACTGAGGATATCCAGCAGGTCATCAGGGTGGGTCACATGGTCACCGCCCATGACGGTCACGCCACGCCGGAAGAACGCACCGGGAAGCATGCTCGCGGTCGGTCCGACGAGGACCACTTCCGCTCCCGGCTTCGCAGACGCAAGAATGGACTCGAGCGAATGGAAGAGAAGCGTCGTTCCCGTGATCACCAGCAGGTCCGCGAGAGGTACCACCTCATTTGTTTTCTCCACCGGCACCCAGAACGGCATCTCGTCGGCTTTCAATGTCCGGGGATCCATCTCGATGATGGAGAACGGTTTACCCCGGCTCTTGAGCCGCATGAGGATCGGGACCAGTGCACCGATGACGACCACATTCGCATCGTCCGGGATCCCGATCACCTCGAGAACGTCCGATCCGTGATCGAGGGGATACCCCGCCGAAGGGATTTCCCTAAAGAATGGTGCGGATAGTGCATTGACGATCGCAATCCCGACCGCCCGTTTCATCACGCTCCTGTCAAAGAGGGCGTCGAAGAAATCCGTCACCCTCCGGCCGCGGAATTTCCCGGACCACGGTAGTGCCCGCAGCGAGCTCGGGCAGCAGACAGCGTCAGGTATCTCCTTTATCGGCGTGAAACAGAGCCCTCCCGACCCGTTACTGAGCTTCACTCCGATGAAGAAGATGCCGATGGAGACCCGTTCGACTGTAATCTCATCAATCCGGTCGCCGAGACGTGCCCGGAGTTCGGCAAGGGTCTCTTTCAGGATGGCACCCGGTTCGGGGAGAGTTTCGGTCACGGCAGGACCTGCATGTGTGGCAGAGGGGGTGATCATCGACACGACATGCACCCGCAGGGTTCATCGGGACGGAGTGCATGGATGCTCCCTTCCGGCACTTTTTCTGCAACATGGACATGGGAAACCCCGAAATTGCTCGGGATGGTAGTCTTTTTGGTGATGACCAGGCCTTGTCCGAACATCGCGCCTGCAAACTCTTCGGGGTGACAGAGCGGGTGTCCGTAGCTGTGGATGGACCGGTCGAGTTCGCGAACCCCGGATGACCCTTCGCCGCAGACAGGTCCGCAGAACCAGTGATTGGAGACGAAAAGCCCGTTTTGATTCAGGCTCGATGCGACCTTCCCGAAAATCAAGGGGAGTTCATCCCGGAATTTATACAGCAGGTGGGATATCATCACGATATCGAATCCGCTGCCAGGGTCGTCATGGATGATGTCCCCTCCCACGACAGTGATCCGGTCTGCCATCCCGTAACTCCCGATAATTTCCCGCGTCAGTTCAATAACATGCGGTTTATCGAACACCACCGCATGCAGCCCGTGGTTCTGCTGGCAGGCAGCGATCGCGTAAAGCCCATGACCGCCCCCGATGTCGAGGAGTTTCGTTGCCGACCGGAAGCCTTCCCATGCTTCGATGATCTTCGTGACTCCCTGGATCTCCCCTCGGAGCGATCGTTCTCCAAGGGCTCTCAGGAACCGGGAGTCCGGACCCGCGGAAAAACCGGTATTCTTGGGGGCAGTTGCGGTGAGTGTCTCCTTTAAGGTGTTCCAGGGTCCCGCGTTCCCGGAAGTATTCAGAATCCAGTCTCCCTGATACGCCAGGCTGCCCTGTAGAAGGAGCCTGGTTGCTTTTCCGGTATTGGAGAAGTGGTCGTCCTTTCCCGAAAGGAAACCGAGATCCACGAGCGTCTGGAAGAAACTCCGTGTGAACATGCCGTTGATCGACAACGCAGCACCGAGGTCTTCCCTCGGAGTGGTTCCATGCTCATCCAGCCAGTCGAAAAGGCCGAGCTCAAGGGCAGCTCGCACGACCTGGTAGGTTTTGTATCCATCCACAATCGTATCGACGGAGGAGATCTCCTCCCCGATGGTAATATCTGCAAGGTTTGGTTCGATACTACACATACTCAAATCACGTCCGTATTATTTCGTTGAAGGTGAATCATTCGAGAGAAATTGTTCAAACTCCGCATCAGTGAGCGAATACCCATAAAACGTCCGGTAAAACTCCCGGGTCTCGGTTTTAAGGTCGATATCGTCGAATTTTTCCGGGTATAAGGTCTTTGCCAGCCAGAGCATGCCAAGCGGGGCCTCGGGGGAGGGGCGGTCCCACCAGAAGGAGCCTATGGGGCACTGGGAGATCTCATCGTTCATCACCGCAGCGATGCTGCCGAGCTGGGGATTGTTCTTCACGTCCCCGGTGGGGATATAGGTTCCTTCATTGCTGCTCAAGATGATGACATCCGGGTTCCACCTGACCAGCTGTTCAATGGTGGTGTCGCGGTTCGTCCCAAGTTCCTCTGCAACATTGATGCCGCCGGCCGCCGTGATGAACTCCTGTCCCCACCATCCGCCACCGTTGGTGTGGGTCGTTTTCCCGAGCATGTAATAGATTCTTTTCCGCTGGTCTGCGGGAATCTTCGACACACGTTCCTCGATAAGCGCGGTTTTTTCATCCAAGTAGGCGAGGAGTGCACCGGTTCTTTGCTCACTGCCAAGGACCTGGCCGATCATGGCAAATTCCTTTTTCATCAGGCTTATGTTACCACGGCCGGTCATCACCGTGACCACAGGGATCCCGCTCTCGCGTATTTTCGCATTTCCCTTCTCAGAGGTGACGCTCGCGATCACGACATCCGGTTGGAGTGCAAGGATCTGCTCGACATTGACGTCGTCAAAGGACCCTGCATCCGCAACGGTTGAGAATCCCGGTTGCATTACCCTGAGATGAGGCATGATGCACTTTGCCGGCTGGGCAACGATTGTATCGGACCCTCCCATGACCATCACCTCATGGGTTGCACCTCCGCAGCAGGTGATGACAATCCGGCTGATATTTGCCGGTATCTCGACTGTATTTCCTGCCATGTCGGTGATCGTTCTGGTCATCCCTTCATCGGGCGTGCTTGATACCTGTGGCATGAGGAGGATGGCAGCAAGGACAATGATGAGACCGGCAGCAATGACTCCGGCAATCAACTTTGACGATGTTTTGTTCAGTCCATTCAATGGTTTTGGGTTTTTTTCCATACTTTTCATTCCCTGAAATTCCTGGTTTTCGAAGATGCGGTGGCGGTCATGTTCGTTCAAATGCCTGTAGCACTCTCCTTACATCGCACCTCTATCTCCCCGCCGCTGCAACCACAACAGGGTGGCCTGAACATTCCAGGTGCCGTGCCCCTCTGCACCGGCATGTCCCGGACTTGTGCGGTACACAGACGTGGCGTGCGACGTCGTTGCTGTAGGTGATCGAGACATCTACTCCATAGGTCTGCTTCAGGTTCTCCTCCGTAACGACCTTTTCGGCAACCCCGTAGGCCATGAACCTGCCATATTTCATGATTGCAACAGTATCCGATGAGAGGAAGGCATGGTCCGGGAAATGCGAACTCATGATCACGGAGAGGCCACTCTTTGCAAGCTGGTCGATGATCTCAAGCACATGGATCTGGTTGCCGAAGTCGAGGTGAGAGGTCGGTTCATCGAGTAGCAGGATTGCCGGTTCCTGCGTCAGGGCCCTTGCGATCATCGCAAGCTGGAATTCACCGCCGGAGATCTCGTTGACCGGTTTTTCGGCGATCTTTTCGACTCCGACGAGTGCGATCTTCTCATCGGCTTTTTCATAGTCCTCCTTTCCCGGTGATGAGAACGCGGCAAGGTGCGGAGCCCTTCCCATCAGGACGAAATCCCGGACAGTAAAGGGGAAAACGATCTCGTGCGTCTGGGGGACGTACCCGATCTTCTTTGCGATCTCGACCTGCGGTAGCCGGGACATCTCCTCCCCAAAGAGCCGGATCGAACCCGAACAGAGGCGGTACAGGTTTGCCAGGCAACGGATGAGTGTTGATTTGCCGATGCCGTTCGGGCCAAGGATGCAGAGCACCTCGCGATCGGCAAGCGGGAACGTGATGCCTTCAAAGATACTGGGTCTACCCGGGTACGCAAATCCTGCATCGCTGACTTCCAGGATCATGTCCATCCCACCGAACGCTTCCTGATCAGGTATGCAAAGAACGGTGCCCCGATGATGGCGGTGAGGATCCCGAGAGGGATCTCCGCACTTGTGAGATTTCGTGCAATATCATCAATAATCAGCATATACGATGCTCCGAGAAGGATTGCGACTGGCAGGAGTTTCCTGTAGTCCGGGCCGACGAGCATGCGACCCAGGTGAGGGACCACGAGGCCGACCCAGCCAATGATCCCCGCGATACAGACCGCTCCGGCGGTAATAAGGGTCGAACAGAGGATGATGATCTGCGACATCCGCTTCGTATCGATCCCGAGTGCCCGTGCTTCATCGTCACCGATGGCAAGAAGGTTAATCCGCCACCGAATCAGGAGTAGGATTGCGGCAGCGATCAGGATAGGAGGAGCGACCAGGAGGATATCGATATACCGTACCGATGCGAGGCTTCCCATCAGCCAGAACGTGATCGTTGGGAGTTTCTCGTAAGGGTCAGCGAGATACTTGGTGAGCGAGATCAGTGCCGTGAAAAAGGCTCCGACAATGATGCCGGACAGGACAAGGATGAGTGTGGGAGTCGTGCGGTAAAAACGGCTGAGCAGGTAGGTGATCGTCACCGCAAGGATACCAAAACAGAACGCAGAGACCTGGATCAACAATGCTCCTGCCGATAAGAGAATTGCGAGTGCCGCACCGAACCCGGCCCCGGAAGATACTCCGAGGATATCGGGTGAAACTAGGGGATTTTTAAAGAGGCCCTGGTATGCCGCACCTGCAATTGCAAGTCCCGCTCCGACGAGCATGGCAGCAATCACCCTGGGCAGGCGGATCAGGTAGATGACATTCTGTTCTGCGACTGTCCAACCGGGATCGATGTGGGCAATATGTTCCGGCATCAGGTTCACAACCGGTGCAGCAAGGAGCTGGATGACGTGGGACGGTGGTACCTCATAGCGTCCCAGGAAGAGAGATATGATGAACAGGACAGGGAGGATCCCGTATATCAGAGTGATACCGGCGATTTTTCCTGACAGATGCAACCGGATCGCCACGTACACCCCGGATATACGATTGATGATTATCGTCATACTCTCCACTGAACTCTTGCTCTGCCATGCACCCTTGTCAAGGGATAGAAACATTTGGAAGGTTCGTTGCGGCGTTGAACGCCGTACGACGAGGATTTTACATCCTGTCGCAACAGTAAGTTGTAGGGGTATAGACTTTAAGTTATGGAAATATATTTAACTTAATACAAATGTTAAATAATGTTAACTAATGTGATTAACAATATTTTCTTATATAAATCTTTTTGACAAACACAACAATCTACCATGAGGCTGTCCAATGGGAGTGGAAA
>DAEV01000122.1 GCA_002509495.1 Methanolinea sp. UBA473
GACCCCGGAGTCGCAATGAACTACGGCGTCGCCCTTGAGGGTGTCGGAACCGCCGCAGCCTGGATCAACGCCCACATCATGGAAGGCCGCGATGCCACGACCGGCAAGGCAATCGACCTCACCTACTCCGAACTGACCACTGCCTCCGGAACCATCATCGACTTCGAGAAGGTAATGAACTACGAATCCGGCATCCGCCGGTTCTAAGGTTCTTCGGACAGGTTAGCCGACAACCGGGGACGGAATCGTCCCTGGTAAAAAATTCTTTTTTTTTAGTAAAAACATAGAGTCTTATTTCCCTATTGGACCTCCTGGCCCCATTACCCCGGAGTCCACCCGCTCCCGGTCCCAAGGGAAACCCCGGGAAAAAAGTCCCCGATCTACCTTCACTTCTGGAAAAGGGGAATGGGATACCCCGGACTGGAGAGAAAGGTTCTTATCCTCTGCATTAAAAGTATTGAGTTGATGCTGAGATATCAGCATAAACTGTAGGAGGAACACAATGAAGAAACTCGTATTTGCTGTCGTTGCACTCGCCATGCTGGTGGCATTCACCGGAATGGCAATGGCAGACGACCCGGTCAACCAGACCCCTGAGACCCAGGGCATTGACACCCAGACCGTTGTCTATTGTCTCGGAACCACAACCGAGAACGACAATATCGTCTGGACCCAGTCCAGCGAGTACATCGGCAACAGCCCGCCGCTGCAGCCGACCGAGCGCTACTATGTCATGTCCTACACCGAGGACACCATCATGGACAACGGCTATGGAGAATACACCAAGCAGATGTCCACTGACACCCAGAACAAGGTAGCGAACCAGTTCAACTTCGAGGCGACCAAGCAGGTCGACTTCGTGCAGGTTCAGGAAGGCTACGGATACATCACTACCGAGGAGAGTCTCCTGCTCGACGGTGCAGCCAACGCCACCCCGAGCGCAGGCAGGTTCATCTGTCCGTTCGCAGCCGCTACCTACGAATACATCCCGCAGTACTGCAACATTGTCGAGATGGGCAGCTCCTTTGACGGATACGCAGTCAGCATGCTGACCGACGCCGAAGAGCGCCATGTTGCCGCAACCGCCGATGTCGGCGTAGCGATGAACTACGGCGTCGAACTCGAGGGTGTCGGAACCGCCGCAGCCTGGATCAACGCCCACATCATGGAAGGCCGCGATGGCACGACTGGCAAGGCAATCGACCTTGTCTACTCCGAACTGACCACCGCCTCCGGGACCATTGTCGACTTCCAGAAGATAATGGCCTACGAGTCCGGTGTCCGCAGGTTCTAACGCCAACCTGGCAGGGTCTGGAACCCAGGGATGAAAATCCCTGGAATTTTTATTTTCCTTTCTTTTCGAATTCATAAAACAGTCCCGGGCATTTTTCGATACGTGAAAAGAGGAATCTCGGTTCCCTCAATTCCCTGTTCCGGACCAGGCTTTGATCCGCAACTAGCAAAGCCTGCGGGGGGCACTTCGATTCTGTTACCGGCCAGACAGAGACGAGGATTCATAGAACCCTGGATGTCGGGAAGAGTTTCTTCTGATCACGATAGCCGGGATTACCTGAATCCGAATCTGCCAGGGGTATCTGCCACGGGCCGAAAATAAGGATTTTGCGAGGACGATGAACGGGGAGAGGGGATTTACCAGGGGATCGGTATTATCGCGGTTTCTCAGCCCTGTTTCCCTGTTCTTTTCCGATCTTTTGATCCTGATCCTCCTGATACGCATGAGATCGGACAGTTGCTGTCAAACCTCTTCTGGAACTGAAATGACCTGAACGGTGAATCGGGCAAACCCGGACAGCTCCTGCGGGATCGGATGACCAACAGATATTGAAGCAGACTCACTCCCACATGGGACAATTCCCCAAGGGGATCTGCAAATAGGCCTGGTCTGATCCAATATCCCTAATTCCCACCGGGCTTCCTTGAAACAATCGGAACCGATTGGGAGAACCGGAATGCCGTGGGAATACCCGCGATTCCGTGGGATGGGAAAAACCGCGTCTCACAGGATTGGGGAACGTCCACAAAGGAGAGATAAGAAAAAAATTTAACTGGAGGAATAACTGACGTCCTTGGCCAGCTCAAAGAGTCCGCTTGCCGAGGTTACATCACTATAGGTCACCTCTGTGCCCATAGCGGTGCCGTCTCCGTTACCCTCCTGCAGGTTGGCGCTCACGTATGCGGTGGCGCTGCCTTCTGCACCCGTGCTCGGATCTCCCGGAGTCTGGTTGACACCCTGGATATCCACAGAATATCCCATCTCAACCGGAGTGCTGATGGAGTCGGCGGTGATGAGTGCACTGCTCGAGGACGCTACGGCTGCCTCGCTCACTACCATATCAGAACCTGCGATCACGACATCATTGGTTGCCGGAAGCACCGTCCCATCCGCGGTTCCCCATGGGCAACAGCCAGCAGCGGTGGTATTGCCGGTTGCAACGACCTCAACGAGGATGCTCTCTTCAGAGATCATCTGGCCGTTCTCGGTGCCGTCGGCATCCGAATCGTAGGTCATGAGTTTGTCGGTCTCGAAGTTGGCTCCGTTGGCAGTCTTCGGCCCGGTGTCGAGGTTCGTATATTTATCATACGTCACCGCCCCGGAGACGGCCATGGTATCCTCCTGGTAACTGATGGTGGACTGGCCTTCTCCATCCATATCGAGGGGTGGATTGTTCGTAAGGTCCCCGTTCCCCTGGACATAGACGATGTCGGTATGGGCGCTCAAGTCCCCAATGGCTGCAGCGGACGTGGAGACCGTCAGGGAAGAAGTCTCATTGCTCGGTGGTATGGTGCGGGCAGCGGATGCGAACCCGCAGGCCACCACAATCACGAGAATGAACACTAGTAATACATGTGCTTTCGTCTTCATTTTGCCACCTTGATTGCATTAATTGCGCGATCAACTAAATGTTAACGAACTGGAAGTATTTATAGTTTCTGTCTTTACGAGCCTGAAATAGGAAAAAGAGGTATTTTTAAAGGGTTTGTGGGGGAAGGATCACGGCCTTGTCGGGAGAGGCACTGCTATCATTACCTATTCAATAGTAAAAAAGAGATTATTATTCGAGTTATCAATGAGAAATATCAATTTAGGCTAGTAAAAAAGTGAAGAATGAAATTCAATAATGAAAATGCGGGGATTATTGTCCCACCCCTCAACGCGATGAACCCCGCCGCCCCCGANNCCCCCGAAGGGCGCCCCGGCGGCGGATCAGTGACTTGAACAGAAATAGGACACCTATATAACAAAAAAAGATTCCCTATTAAGATATAGCACTGTTGTATCTAAACTGGACATTCATACCGTAAATAATGCCTGATGCACTTATCCTTTGGTTATAACTGAGAGAGGATGTCTGGATCCCAGACCTACCTTCATTAAGGTTCGCCCTGAAGAATGCATTAGCGGTCCCGATCGCCTCATTGACCTGCATGTTGTAGCCCGTTTCGACAGGAGAATCTCCCACGAACCTGCTACCGACGCTGGAAGTCAATACTCCCTTACTCCCTGTGAAGGACGATCCCGATTCGACCATATTACAATAATCTGCAAGAACGGGTGTACTCAACAATAATGCACCGAGTACGATGAATAAAACGTATGATACGATCTTCATGTATCCACCTGTATAGTTACGAATATCTTCCTCTTTTAACTTAAAATCTTTTCGCAGAAATGCACCCCTTTTTCTATTTTTTTGGCATTCTACCAGCCGGTTGAACGATAGATCCGAATGGATCCACATATGTTTATAGAATGTAAAAGAAACAAGATGGGATGAATTACCCTCTGGCAGGTGCCCTTGCGGTACTGGTCCTGGTCCTCTTTGCTTCCTTTTCGGGTTGTCTCACCGAACAACCGGAGGATCTGCTCCAGAAAGCCAGGGTGTCCCAGACCCGGGGGAACTACAGCGAATCACTTGCACTTTACGACAGGGTATTGTCCCTCGATGCAAACAACAGTGCTGCATGGGCGGGAAGAGGGGAAGTGCTGGAGAAGATGGGGGAAACGGACGAGGCCCTGAAGTCCTATGACCGGTCGCTCCTCCTCAATCCCCAGACTCCCGAGATATGGATACATCTCGGAGATCTTCTATTTTCTGCAAATCGATCAAAGGAGTCGGTAATGGCCTACGAGAAGGCCATTGCCATTGAACCGAATTCCACCATGGCATGGAACGGCCGGGGCCAGGCACTCGTCCGCCTGGGTCAGTACGAGAAAGCTTCGGAATCCTTCGATAGCGCATTACGCACCAACGCAAGTTATGCCCCTGCTGCAAAGAATCTGGGGGATGTTCTTGCTGCCTTAAACAAGTACGAAGAGGCCCTGCACGCATACAATGCAGCTCTGGAAATCGATCAGACATATGCAGAGGCTTCAGAGGAAAAAGGTAATATATACAACCTCTTTGGGAGATATGACGAAGCATTGAAGGCGTATGAGTATGCCCTTCAATACCTGCCCAACAACACGGCCCTCCTTTCCAGCAAGGCCGTCACCTTGAACAGCATGGGAAGGTACGGGGAAGCGATCCGGGTTTATGACCAGATCCTGGAGCAGAACCCGGACAACGCCACATTCCTGGCCTACAAAGGCTTTGCATACAACAATATGGGCAATTTTGAGGCTTCTTTGCTGGCTTCCGAACAGGCTCTCGAACAGGACCCCTCAAATTCCATTGCATGGAACAACAAGGGCTTTGCCTTGAACAACCTCGGCCAGTACGACAGGGCAGTCGGGGCCTATACGAATGCGCTGAATATCACCCCGGACAATGTTGCTGCGCTGACGAACCGCGGATTTGCACTGATAAGCCTGGGAAGGCCCAAAGAGGCAATCAATGACCTGGCCCGGGCTACAACCCTGGACCCCGGCCTTTCATCTGCCTGGACCTATAAGGCACTTGCAGAGAACCGTCTCAACATGTACCGGAAGAGCCTGGAAGATGTGAACCGGGCAATCGAACTGGATCCGAACAACTACTTTGCATGGTCCACAAGGGGGATGGCCGAGACCGGCCTCGGTAAGTATGATGATGCGATCATCTCCTTCGACCGTGCATTAAAGATCAACAGTAACTCATCAAGTATCTGGCTGAACAAGGGAATTGCACTTCAAAACTCGAACCGGCCGAATGAGGCCCTGGATGCATTCAATAATGCCCTTTCGGTGGATCCCAACAATACCGCAGCATGGACGTACAAAGTATATACCCTGCGGAGCCTTGGCAGGGGGCAGGAAACGATCATCGCGTATAACAAGGAACTGCGGGCTAATCCAGATAACCCCGTCGCTCTCATGAACAAGGCATACGCATTCACCCAGTTGAGACAGTACGATGAATCCATACCCCTGTATGATAAAGTACTCGCGATAAGTCCAAACCGGACAGATGTACTTATTTTAAAGGGATACTCCCAATTGAGCCTTGGAAATTACCCTGGTGCTTCCAAAACCTATGACAGGGTACTGGCAATCGAACCCAATAATACGGAGGCCCGACTGATTAAAGGACTCCTGTACTATCGATCGGGAGAGTTTGAACGATCTCTTGCGACGTACGATGCGATTATAACGTTCAATCCCGATAATTCCCAGGTCTGGACCAACAGGGGATACGTGCTTTCCAAACTGGGGAGAGTGACGGACGCCATCAAATCCTTTGATAAGGCTCTTGCACTCGATCCATCCAATTATGAGGCAAGGTCCGGGAGGATCTCAGCGATCCGGATCAACTGGCCTTCCTACCGGCCCTGAGCACCCGGATTTTTCAGCTCCAATCATGCTGATATCCCTCAATTTCTACGATCTCCCCATCGACACGCACCGCCTGATCAAGGATTACCTTCCCGATGATAGTAAAGTCCACCTCATCCGGAGGGGGGCTGCCAGGGGGAAAAGTGAATAGTAGCAAATAGTCCCCCCCTCCCGTTAGCGCGTAGTGCCGGGATAATTCCACCGGAAGTCCCCCGATAAGAGGAAGTCTTCCTGTTTCGATCTCATACCCGCAGGGATTTGCTTCCAGAAGGTCATAGAGGGACACAATCAGTCCGTCGCTTACGTCCATCATGGAGGTTACCCCCGATCGGGCCAGAATCCGGCCTTCTCTGACCCTGGGCCAGGGTTCAAAGAGCACCTTGTCATACTGGTGATATCCGTCCAGTGCAGCCTGAGCCCTCCCCGGGATTCCCACGATACCGATCAGGTCGCCTGGTCGTGAGCCGGATCTCCGGACAGGATTTCGGGCGGCTCCCAGGCCCGAGCTGACCAGGGTCAGTTCCCGGTGGTGATCGAGATCCCCCCCGGAAAACCGGGTTCCGAATGTATCGCAGCATTCCTTGGCTCCCCGCAGAATGTCAAGAAGACGCGATGCTTTATCCAGTCCCACGGCCAGGAGGATGTCCCAGGGATCCGCACCCATCGCAGCAATATCTGAGAGCGTGACCGCCACGCTCATCCACCCGATCTGGCGGTCTGTGATGCCCTCCGGAAAATCCGTGGATTCGTGGAGCATATCCGTCGATGCCACCAGAAACGTATCCCCGCAGGGGATCACAGCACAATCGTCCAGGACAGATTCCCTTCCGATGACCTGCATCACTATTTTTCGCAGAGCCCGTTCATCCAATTCTTTTCATCTCCTTTCCGCGTTCGCTCCGGTACTCCTGGAAAATATGCTCGAGCATCCTTCTCTTCTTCTCCTTTTCGGTCTCCCTCTCGGCCTCCCTGAAATGGGAAAGTGCATTCCGGATCAGGGCCGGATCTGCAACACCGAGTTTCCCTTTCACCACCGCACCGACTTCCCAGGAGGTGAGGAGAGGCAGTCCGATCTCTAAAAAGACGGCCGCAAGAGAAGGGTCCGGGAATTCCCCCTCGGGCCGTCCTACCACCACCCCGAGGACTCCCGCCACGGCAAGGTCTTTCACAGCATTCTTGCCCCATCCTTCGATCCGGTGCACATAAAGAAGGTCCTCCTCACGGATCCCCATCTCGTCATCGAGTGATTTTATTCCCTCCCTGGTGAGTGATGGGAGGACTTTCAAGGGGACGGTCTCGCCTGCCAGGAGGGCTTCATCAAACTCTTTCATGCGGGCAATCCGTCTTTTCAGGGCCTGGATGACTCGTTCCTCCTTTCGGAACCTCTTTTTGAGGTTCTGGATGATCACATCCCTCCTGGTGATCTCGGTATCCAGTCTGACCTTCCTCTCGTGTTGGGAGCGGATCTTCTGGATACGGGACTCAAGCCTCTGGATCTGCTGGTCGCGTTTCTGGAGATCCCCCTGCAGGTCCTGGACGAGGGCCCGGAGTCGTTTTACCATCCCGTCCAGGATTCGCACCCTTTCATCCGTTTTTACGTCGATTTCGACCGCTGGGACCTCCGATCCGGCAGGGGCGGGTTTCTCCCTCATCTCCGTAAGGACCTGATCGAGAGAGAGTCCGCGGATGATCCCTGCCTTGACTTCCTCGAGATCCACCCCCGGCGGGACTCTTTTTACAAGGTTCTGGAACTTGTTCCGATAGGTCCGATATGCATCGAGAGCTGCTGCAAGGGCGTCCCGTTCATGGTCGTTCTGATACCGGTACGGCGCGGAGAGACCCATCTTCGTCTCGACACTCATATCCTGGCGGGGGGAATAAGCCACCCCCGAAAAGGCCCTCTTAATCTTCTCGACGGAGTAGGGCATCTCGTGAACATCCGAGGCGACCACCAGCGGTTTCCCCACCCGGTACAGCGCCTCGATCACACCCGACATCGACATCTGCCGGGAACTCTCCAGGTGGAGCAGGTTCCCTTCGAGATCCAGAGCTGCGATCGCGGTGGTGGTTCCCGGATCGATGCCGACCACAAGGTAACGCGGCTTCCCGGTGAGCGGCCGGAACCGGATCCGATCCAGTTTCTTGCCCGTGATGCGGACCTGCACATCCGCTCCCCGATAGGTGGTAACAGGGACCTGGTCTCTCGGTGCAAAGACCTGGAATGAGACCCTGCTGCATCCTCCAAAGGCACGTGTCTCCTTTTTATCGTATTTCAGGTTATCCGCCACGAGCTGCATCTCGATCTCGCGCCCTTTCTGCTGCACTGCCCCGTGAATCTTCCTTACGTACCTGTTCTGGCTCCACCCACCCTTTCCAGGAGACCGGTGCCTGCTCACCACCACTTCGCTCGTGTTCTCGAAGGCGATTACCTCTGCCCCCGCACCGAGAGCGGCCACTCTCGCGATGGTGCGGGCCTCATCGAAGGGATCGAACCGGTTGAAACTGATGTTGAACCTGCTGGCTACTTTCGCAAGAGACTCCTTTCGCTCGCCGCCGGTCACCTGAACGAGACGTACCGAAGGAGGGAGGGCCTGGAGAAAAGAGAACAGATCGTGTTGATCCACCGCGATCTCCTGGAGACTGTCAACCGCAAGGATATCGGGCCTCTCCGAGGAGAGAACCCGGAAGAGCCTGAAGGCAGATACCTCTGTTTCAGAGGTTATTTCATTGCCTTCCAGTTTCACCAGTGCATACATAGGGCGACGTGTCCTGGACCTGACCGATCCCTTGATCACATCGATCCCGAATACCCTCATGTCCTTATCCCTTCCAGCACTTCGCGGGGATCTACCCGAAGGGAATACTTGCGCTGGAAGTATTTCGTTATATTCTCCAGATCCCGGGCCAGGATCTCCATAGCGTTGGGGTGATCCGGGGAGACCCACTGGGGCCAGTCGATCAACACCACGCGATCGCCATCCAGCATCACGTTGAACTCAGAGAGATCCGCGTGGATCACACCTACCTCGTAAGCCACCCGGATGTTCCTCAGGATCTCCTCAAAGACCCCTTCCGGATCCTCGAGTATGCAGCGGTTTAGATTCACACCAGGTATGAATTCCATGACAACGACATTCCGGTTCCGATCGATCCCCAGGGGAGCCTGGACCCGTGGGTGTAGTCTGGCGAGGGCGGTGTATTCACGTTCTGCAGAGGACTGGGATGCAAAGATCCATGGACAGTGTCCCTCATCCCCCATGTATTCCCGCGAGACCCTGACTGTCTGGAAAGAGCGCTGGCCTACGTGATGAAACTTCAGCGCCACCTGGCCAAGGCCCAGGGCTTCGTATACCACCGATTCTTTTCCTTCGCCGATCTGGCATCCGAGTGCTTTCACCACCCCTTTCCGGGTGAGTGAAAGAAGGGCGAGAGCATCGTATCCCAGGAAGACAAGGGAATACCCTTCGTAGGGTACCGTATCATACCGGACCATGCCGACATCCATAAGCCGGCCCAGGCGGTAGAGAACCTCTGATTCGGAGAGATTGATGGTTCTTCGGATCAGGTCCAGGGGAACCCAGCGATGGGTACGCATCAGGCGTTCGAGGATATGCAGGATGCGAATCTCATACTTGTGCAGCTGCCGGATGTCCTCGGCAGAAATCGCCATGTATTCTACACATTTTATCTATGCGGATGATAAAGGTTGATCTGATACCCCTCATGCGCTGTAGCAAATGCAGGCGCCCCGCCATCCTGTACCAGCGATACTCCGGACTTCACCTTTGCCGTAACCATTTTGTGGCCGATTTCGAGACAAAAGCCAAACGGGCCATCCGGACCCACCGCTGGCTCTCATCCGGGGATACGATTGCGGTTGCCCTTTCCGGCGGCAGGAGTTCCGGCGCACTCCTGTACTTCCTGCGATCCCTCCTGTCCGGAAGACGGGATATCCGTCTCCTGGCCGTAACCGTGGATGAAGGGATCTCGTCGTACCGCGATCCGGCCGAACCACGGCGGATCGCAGGGCAACTCGGAGTTCCTCATACCTCTGTCCCCTTCCGCGATGAATTCGGGACCACGGTCGATGAGATCGATCTCTCCCGCAGGAACGATCCCTGTTCCTCCTGCCGTGTGCTCAGGCATTGCCTGCTCGAAACCACAGCCCGCAATCTGGGGGCCACACGCCTTGCACTCGGATATAACCTTGACGACGAAGCGGGGAATCTGTTCATTCGCGCGGTCAGGGGAGACTGCGCCAGGCTTCTTCCGGGATCCGGGACCCGGGAAGCAGAGATTACCAGGATAAAACCGTTCATGCACCTTCCCGAAAGGGAGGTGGCGCTTTACTCGCACCTTCACCTGGACTCTGTGGCCGGACAACGATGCCCTCACGGGAACCATGCCCTCAGGAATGATGTGCGCCGGTGGTTGAACGAGTATTCCTGGAGCCACCCCGCCGCACGCTATGCCCTGGTGAACCTTGGTGAAGAAATGATCGCTTTTGCCGGGAACGGCCCTGATGCGGACCGGGCAGTTTGTGAATGGTGCGGTGAATCCTGTAAGGGAGAGTTCCGGACCTGCCGGATTCTATCAGAGGCAGGCCGCGGGCTCTGCCGGAAAGTTGTGCTATGACGGCTCCTGGGGCTGGAAGGCCGTTTGCTCTCACCCATCCGCTCGCATCCGGCATACGGCCTATCGAAAGTAGAGAGAGGGTGATCTCCCGCAATCATTGAAGGGCCCTCAAAAAATTGGTTGTGTCACAAGATC
>DAEV01000113.1:0-10653 GCA_002509495.1 Methanolinea sp. UBA473
TCGTGTCGCGGTTCACCCCGACGATCCCCGTGAGGGCACCTCCGAACGGATCGAGAGCGGACGGGGAGTTGTGGGTCTCGACCTTGTGGGTCACGAGGTAGTTCTCATCAAAGACGATGGCTCCTGAATTATCAGAGAACACCGAGACACAGATATCCCTGTTCCCCTTCTCCCTCCGGATCCTGTTGGTTGCAGCCTGGATGCAGGTCCGGTAAAGGCCTTCGGGGACATCGTCGTCCATCGCCGATGCAAAGATCGTGTGCTTGCNNAGGTCTGGGCGAGAGACTCGAGCTCTACATCGGTCGGATTCCGCCCGAGGCGGCGGAAATAGTCCCGAATCGCGTGCAGCTGGGGAAGGTCGAGCGCGAGCGGTCCCCGCCTCTCCCCTGTTTCGGGGTCGGGGATCCCCTCTTTCCCCAGGCGGGCCAGCTCCGCGTCGTCCAGGTCGAGGTTCACGGCTTCCGCGGTCGGAAGATCGTGCAGGGATACGAATGGAGCGACCGGATCCATGCCCGAAACACCGTATTCCTGCCTGCTCTTCCTGTGGACGCGGTGGACGAGGGGGTTTGCGAGGGTGGTTGCGAGTCTTGCCAGGGAATCGGGGGAGAGAGCCCCGGACACGAGGTAGAGCTGCGAAGAGAACACCGCCTCTCCTTCTCCGAACCGGAACCCGAAATAGTCCTCGATGGTCTGTTTTGCCGTGGTCCCGACGTTATCGGTGACTCCAGGAAGGAAGCCGACCTCGATGGCATGGTCGAATGAAGATTCCGTCGCCCGGTCCACGGTATATTCCTGCACGACAGAATTAATGAGCTGCGCACCGATCTCCGAGAGCTGGGCAGGGGAAAAATCTCTGGACCGGGTGGCGATGGTATAGACATCCACGAGGTGCAACGCATCGACGGGAAACCCCAGGGAGCGGATCCGCTCGGTTCTGGTCTTTTCCCTTGGATCGGATGTATAATGGACCTCAATCCTGTGGATATGCGAAGCCATACGTACAGTTTGTGTGGGAAATGACAAAATATCTACTGAAAAGACCTGTCCATTTCAGGGGGACCTTCATCCCTACAGGGCATCTCCACCAGGATGCTCACGGGAAATAATTGAAATCCCTTCCATGGTCACCGTCCATTTGTCTTTTCCATGCCGGGATGTGAATTCACGATGTAGTTCCAGGAATTAACCGGGGGGATCAATCCCGTTACTGCGGGTTCCTTCCTCTAACCGATCACTTCTGTCACGGTCAATTCCGGCAAACGGACGAAGGGAAAGGTTCAACAAAATTATAGTATCTTCCGGCCCTGGTCCCTTTGCCCCCCCCATCCGGGGGGACGACTTGAAAGAAATGAAGGAGGAAAAAGTATGAGAAAATATTTGTGTCTCTTCCTGGTCCTCGCCGCGGTCCTGGCCGGATTTTCGGCCGCGGATACCGTGAAGGAGTTCCGGTCCACCAACGTGAGTTTTACCCCGGTGGATACGATGGGGACGGAAGATTCCGCCGATGACGTGCTCCTGCCGGCCGTACTCGGGGACCCACTTCCCGATACCGATTCGGACGGAGTCTCCGAAGTGCAGTATGTCGTGAAGAAAAACGGAAAAGTCGCCAGTACGAACCCCGGCCAGCTCTACGGAGTGATCACGATCAACAACACAACGGCCACGAATTTCGCAATCGCCGATTCCTTCGGGTCCCAGTTCAACATCAACCCTGCCCGTCTTGCCAAACTGGGCAAAATCGGCGGCGGTGTGGAGATCATCCGTGTGGACGCGGACGGCTATGCGACCGTTCTTACGAAAACACCCCAGGTCGTCTCTGCAGCCGTGGACAACGATGCCAACACGGTCGGCCTCGAGATTGCACTCGACACCCCGCTGGATGCGGGTGAGAACCTGATGATCTACCTGAAGTATAAGACAGCCCTGAAGGGAATGCTGCCGGACGAGAGCGACTTTGTCAACGAGGTCACCGTGCTCTCTGACGGGAATGAGGAATTCGCAAACGCATCGATTGAGTTTTCCACAAAATAACCGGTATCTTTCCTATGAAAATGCCTCCGGCATTTTCATTCTGTAGGCGGGTGTCACAATGGGGATCGTGCGGTTTTTTTAAAAGGGAACGCGGGAAATTGGTAGTTCCTGGCCGAAAATCCCGGGACCTGCCTCAGCGGTGGTGCCCGGGCACCTTCCTGCAGCGGCCCTGACACTCCCCCGAGAAATTCTCCCGCTTCATCGTCCATTGGAGGAGGGGGAGGATCGCGTCCCAGAGCTCGCGGCCATCGTCGGTCAGGTAGTACTCCACCCGTGGAGGGATCTCGGCGAACGCCTCCCTCCCGACAAATCCCTCTTTCCGGAGCACGCCCAGCGTATCCGTCAGTGTCTTCGGGCTGATGCCCGGGAGCTCTTTTGAGAGTTCGCTGAACCGCAGGCGGGGGCGGTTCCCGAGCACATGGATGATCAGGAGAGCCCACTTCTTGGAGATGGTGTCGATCACGCCCTCGAGCGGACAGATACAGGTCCCACTTTCGTCTGCCATAGCCACTATGTTGCTATAAACTTTGTAGTATTAATACTTTCCAAAATATTGTAATTAGTAAAGATGGACAAGGAGGTGAAATAAAGGTATGATGGGCCATGAAGGATGTCACTCCGGAGGCATGGGGCACTGCGGTTGCGGATGCCAGGGGATGCTTTCGATCGAGGAGGAGATCCAGGCGCTCGAAGTCCACCGGCAGCACCTCAGACTGCAGTTGGACCTCGTGGAGAAACGGATCGGTGGTCTCAAAAAGGTGGGGAAATAATTCCCCCGATTTTTACAGGTTTTTTCCGGTCAGGGCCATGTCCCTCTCGATCCGGTACTCCGGCAGTTCCAAATCCTCCCGGATCCAAACTTCCTGTACCATGTCCCTGCCCCTTGATACCCGGATCCGCACTCTCGCCCGCTCTCTGGGCACCGATTACTACGGGATCGCGGATCTCGGTCCCGCACGGGACTTCATCCTCATGCAGGGAGGGGAACGGGTCGCCCGGTATCCTGTCGCGGATGCGATGGGGATACGACTATCCGACGATCTTGTCGATCTCCTTTCGGAGAGGGATGTCGAGGGAGCGATCGTATACCGGCACAACAGCTACGAGGTGGTGAACCAGATGCTCGACCAGGTCGCAGTCCGGGTGGCAAACGAACTCCAGAAGGCAGGTTACCACGCGTTTGCCGTCCCGGCCTCGAAGCGCACGGATGAAGGAGAGATCCGCGGGATCTTATCCCAGAAACTGGCCGCACACCTCGCAGGTCTCGGCTGGATCGGGAAGAGTTGCCTGCTCGTAACCCCGGATCACGGGCCCCGCGTCCGCTGGGTGAGCGTGCTCACCGACGCTCCCCTCGAACCGACCGGAACGGCCATGGAGCCCGGGTGCGGGGAATGCACGGCCTGCGTCGATCTCTGCCCCTGCAGGGCCTTCACCGGCCGGGAGTTCCACCCGGACGAGCCCAGGGAGGCAAGGTTCGATGCCGCCGCGTGTGATCGCTTCTTTCGGGAGACGGAGAACGCAAAAGGCGTGGCGGTCTGTGGACTATGCCTGTATGTCTGTCCGTACGGGAAGCGAAAAGGCACCGCAAGGGATAGCCACGGCTAACACATGATACTCCGGTCCTGTTTAATCCGGACTGCGAACCGGGGCGATTGAGCTTTTGCTGCTCACTTTCAGAATTTGGAACGATGGATCATCCTCAATAGGGGGAAGATCCATACCCGGAACCCATGGCCCGATGGATACCCGGACTGCTGGCCGCGATTGCGATCGCGATCGTACTGGCAGGACTGGGGATCGGAACCATCCCTGAAAAACTACCGAATAATTCCCTTCCCTGGATCCGCTTGCCTCCTGGATTCTCCATTGAGGTGTATGCAGACAATATCCCGGGAGCCCGGGAGATGACGGAGGGTCCTGCCGGCGTGGTCTTCGTGGGCACGCGGGGGGAAGGAAAGGTATACGCCGTACTTGATGCCAACCAGGACCAGAGGGCAGACCGGGTCCTTACGATTGCCACCGGGCTGGATAACCCAAACGGCGTCGCATACCGGAACGGTTCCCTGTACGTGGCGGAGGTGAGCCGGATCCTGCGGTTCGACCGCATCGCCGGCGAGCTCGCGAACTCCTCCCCGTCCACCATTGTGCGGGATGATCTCCCCACGGATCCGCATCACGGCTGGAAATTCATCGCGTTCGGCCCCGACGGCCTGCTGTACGTCCCTGTGGGTGCACCCTGCAATGTCTGCGAGAGGGACGACCCACGATATGCGACGATCCTTCGAATGGCCCCGGATGGCAGCGATCTCGAGATCTACGCCCGGGGTGTCAGGAACACGGTGGGGTTTGACTGGGACCCTGTTACCGGGGATCTCTGGTTCACGGACAACGGCAGGGATCTGATGGGGGAGGATATCCCTCCCGACGAGCTGAACCATGCTCCTGTCCCTGGGATGCTTTTCGGGTTCCCCTCCTGCCACGGTCCCGGCATACCGGATCCGGAGTTCAACCCTCTCCGGGATTGCACGGGATACACCCCTCCTGAAGAGAACCTCCCCGCCCACGTCGCCTCGCTCGGGATGCGGTTCTACACCAGTTCGATGTTCCCGGAAGAATACAGGGACCAGATCTTCATCGCCGAACACGGCTCATGGAACCGGATCGTGCCGACAGGGTACAGGATCAGTCTTGTCAGGCTCGAAAACCGGACCCCTGTCTCCTACGAACTATTTGCAGAGGGGTGGCTGGATGGCAGGGCCGTATCCGGCCGACCTGTGGATCTCCTCGTGATGCCGGACGGCGCACTGCTGATCTCCGATGACCATGCCGGGAAGATCTACAGGATCTTCTACTCACCAGGATCGCAGGGAAGACAGGGATAGTTCAGAAAGGATCTTGTCGTCACGGATGGCAACGAGGGATTCTGCTCCTTTTTTCTGCGACCGGATACGGAGCAGGCTTTTTGGTCTGCGGCGAGTCACACAGTCACATAGATTCATCCGGGTCGGGTTCCCGGGAATGCAGGATCTGATCGAGTCCTTGACCCGACGCGCATCTGCAGTTTTTGTAACGATTGGAAAGAACTATCAATTGTCTGATTCCCTGCTCTCCTCAAAAGAAAGAGGATAGTGATTATGAAGGGTAAAAAGATGCATTGGGCGATGACGGCGATGCTTGCGATTCTCGTCCTTTCTGTGATGCTGGCCGGATGCACCACCGGACCGCCGGAATCAGGGACCTCAACCTCTGTCGGCACTACAGCCACACCTCCTCCTTTTCAGCCGCCGGGTCTCACGATTCACTCCCCGGGGAACGGAAGTTACGTCCCGGAGGGCAACATAACCGTCGCTGTCACGGTGGATCACTTTTCGCTGGTGAATAAATTTGGAGAGGCGAATGTCGCGGGTGAAGGGCATATCCACTACTTCCTCGATGTCCTGCCCCCCACGGAACCCGGAAAACCGGCGGTAACCGCACCCGGGACCTATGTGCCTGCCACGGCGACCCGCTACACCTGGCAGAATGTCCCGGCAGGCATCCACGTCATTGGCGTGGAACTGGTGAACAACGATCACACACCGCTTGCCCCACCCGTAACGACGACAATCACGGTGATGTCCGCCATGCCGAGGGTCAGGATACTCTCCCCCGGCGACGTGACGATTGCCGGCCCCAACAACTTCACGGTCACGGTTGCCGTCGAGAACTTCCGGCTGGTGGACGCACTTGGAACGCCGAATGTTGCAGGAGAAGGGCACATCCACTACTTCCTCGACGTTGAGCCGCCCACGGATCCCGGCGTCCCTGCAATCACCAGCACAGGACGCTACGTACCGACAACAGATACATCCTATCAATGGATCAACGTGGGGGGCGGATTCCATATCGTGGCGGTGGAGCTCGTGAATAACGACCATACCCCGCTGGTGCCCCCCGCAACCGACTCTATCACCGTGATTGTCGGCAGGGAGGGAGCTGGAGCCGGGGGAGGGGGAGGAGGGTATTAATCAGGTTGATCCTTAATGCACCTGAAAAGACGGGATATCCATAGGATACCCGTGAACCCGAGACCCACGGAACCCAGGATTGTTCTCCGGATCTCTTTCTCCTTTTTTAAAAGAACCCTGAAGGACGCAGGGCTTGCCCCGCGATTTGCCCTATACAGGACTTCCTGCAATGAGGGGTTATCTATTATAATTGGATAAATTCAACCTGTATTCATCACCAAAAGGCTCCCCCCATGCCGCATCAGGAAGAAGATCCGGGTTTTCGGGCTCTCATCGAACACGCTCCGGACGCGATCCTCGTCCACGATCCGAAGGGAAGGATCCTCTATGCCAATCCTGCGGCCCTCGCCCTTGCAGGGGATACGTCCCTCAACGACGCGATGAAGAGGTCGGTCTTCGATCACCTTCCCCCCGGGATCGCGGAGCTTGGCCGCGGAGCGATCCGGAAACTGCTGGAGGGAGAGCAGGTCCCCCCGATCGTTGCCCCCCTTTTTCTGGTCAATGGGGACCGGATCGAGGTCGAAATCCAGATAAAAAGGGTGATTTTCGGAGGCGGTCCGGCGATATTGACATTTATGAGGAATGTCACGCTTCAAAAGCCCGTAGAGGCAATCCTCCGTGAACGACTCGAGACGGAACGGGCACTCATCAATTCGCCTGCCGACAGGATGGTCCTGCTGGACATCCATGGAATTATTCTGAATATCAATGACGGTTACGCGGAGGTTCTCGGAAAAACTCCAGAGGACCTTCTCGGCGCATGCATCTGGAACCTGACGCCTCCCGAAATAAAAGATTCCCGCAGGAATTTTTTTAATCAGGCTATCCAGACAAAGCAGATCGTCCGGTTCGAGGAGTACTGGATGAATAAATGGTACGATATCCTCGTCAACCCCATCCTGTTCCAGCACGGAAACGTGGTCCGTGTGGCCGTTACCGCCCGGAATATCACCGATCGGAAACGGGCAGAAGAGGCAATCCTGGAAAGTGAGGAGAAATACCGCTCGCTTGTCGAGATGTCCCCGGATGCGATCGTGATCCACCAGGATGGAAAGATCGTCTATGTGAATCCTGCAACGGCAAACCTGACCCACACACCGGATGCGAATGACCTTATCGGAAGGGATATACTGAAAATGATCCATCCTGATTATCACGGGATCGTTCGACGGAATATTGAGGACGATCTCGGAAGTATTCCCACTCCGACGACAGAAATACGGATTGTCCGGGACGACGGGATCCTGTCTACCTGTGAGGGAAGAGGGAAACGGATACAATACGGCGGAAAACCTGCGATCCTTGTCGTATTGCGGGATATTACGGAGAGAAAAAAAGCGGAGGTACAGTTACAGGAATATGCCAAGGATCTCAAGCGAAGCAATGAAGATCTGGAATTATTCGCCCAGATTGCCGCTCACGATCTCCAGGAACCGATCCGGACAATCGTGGCATTCTCCCAGCTCCTCCTCATACCGCAGGACAAGGTGGAACCTGCCCCTCTTACGGAAAAATACCTGCGGAAGATCGAACATGCAGGTCTCCTGATGAACCAGCTGGTAAGCGACCTCCGCAGGTACTCGGACATCCAGGCGCAGAGGAAACCACCGGAGCTCACGGACACCGAGGATATTCTTGCCAGTTCGCTGAACAACCTCCACCTCCGGATCCACGAAACCCAGGCGACGGTCACGTGCGATCCTCTCCCGACCGTCCCGTTCGACGCGACACAGGCGATCCTGGTCTTCCAGAACCTCATCGAGAATGCCATCAAGTTCAGAAGAGACGGGGTCGCACCGGAAGTCCACATCTCGGCATCTCCCGTCGATGGCATGTGGCGGTTTTCCTTCCGGGACAACGGGATCGGCATTCAGCCGGAGTATTTCGAGAAGATCTTCATCCTGTTCGAGCGCCTGAATCACAGGGATGCCTACCCGGGGACCGGGCTTGGACTCGCGCTCTGCAAACGGATCATCGAACGGCACGGGGGCAGGATCTGGGTGGAATCGGAGATTGAGAAGGGATCTACTTTTTATTTCACCCTGCCATCCGGATGATTCCTGTTTTTTCAGTCCCGGATATTCGCCAGGCAGGGCCGGGTCTCACCCCCCTATCCAGGAAATACCCGACATTGTGATCCCGGTAAGCCGGCAGTGTTGCGAGAGCGAGGAGCCCATATTTCTGATTCCCCGGGATGATCGGAAAAGGTGGTACTCCGGTTCGCATCTCTCTTTCCCTGGAAGATGACTACCATCCCAATGAATAGGCAGAATAGATCGCGATAAACGAGATAATCCCAATGACAATCCCCGCTTTCAGCCGATCGAGACGAAGATACCCAGCCCAGACCATCGCGGTCCCGGCGATGAGGAGGATTGCGATCGCATGGGATGCGAATACCGCCCACCTGACATTCCCGATCAGGAAATAGGGAATTACCACAGGGAACACGAGGATGATATCGATGAGGATGATGGCGATCGCGACGTTCCAGTCCGAGCGGGTCGCCGGGTACCTCTTTCCATGCTCGGGTTCCCCGGCTCCGATCATGTCGATCACCTTCGATTGCTCCTCCGCGCTCAGGTTCTCTACAATGGTCCCCTGCAGGGAAATGGCGACCAGTTTTTTCTTTTCAGGGTCACGGGGATCCTCCCTGAATGCATTGGCGATCCGGAGGTAGTCCGCACGGTTCACGAGGCCCCCATACATCGAGGTCACCCCGTCGATGATGCCCCAGGAGATATTCACGGTAAGGGCCATGACCAGCATAAGGCGCAGCGTGGTCTCCGTGGGAGGCAGGCCGTTATTGATGAGCCCGGTGATCATCACCACCATCATGACGCCGTAAAAACATTCGGATAAACGGTTGCCCAGGGTGAGATTGTTTTTCATATACGGAATTCCCTGGAATTTCACCTAATTGCACCTCCCCGGGTGAGATGGTTGCGGACCTTTGTCAGGATCGGGAATATGGCATCCCCTGACGGATTGCTCTATGCCTTTCGCTGATAGTATTCTGACAAAAATCTGATATACTCACCGGTTCGGCGACGAGGGGACAAACAGCCGATGCGTTGGTTCCGCAGGCGCCCGTATCCGGAGTCACTCCGGTGAGGACTAATAGTATAACGGGTCTCCACACCCGGATCAGAGACCGGCATAGGGAAGGCCTCACCCGCCCGGGGATCCCATGGTTCGGTTTGCGGCCATGATGGGCGTTCCTCCCGCGTCGGTATCGGGCGCAACTTCTCGTTGGGATCGACGTCACTACCCATCTCCACCTCGTTGCAGAACGCAGGGACATAGGTGTACTGTCCCCCGCAAATGGTCAGATCCGCAGATTATCTGTAAAAACGAAGAACCCCGGCATCCTGAGAGTGGATTTCACGATATTCCGGATCCTTTCATCTCATGAAAAGTGGGGAAAGATTCATTTTCAACCGACGGGAGAAGGAATTCCGGCATCGGGATCCCGGAACATGAACATTGCAGGCGAGGCACGACCAGGATGAATCCGGCTGCGAGAATGCCGTCTCCCTGGATTTACTTCCTTCTGGTATTCCTCCTCACGATTCCTGAATATGCTGCCGGCCTGGTCGCTCCCTATAGTATTGTGATGGTCGCAAACCCCTTCATCGCGGCCTCGATCCTGACCTACCGGGAGAAGGGATCGGACGGTGTGAAACAGCTGGTGACGAGGTCGTTCGATTCCAGCCGGATCCCCCGGAAGATCTGGTACCTTCCCATCCTTCTCCTGATGCCTGCCGTGATGATCCTGAACCTGGCCTGGACGAGCCTCGAGGGAGATCCGACTCCAGGCCTGTATTTTCCCCTCTGGATGCTCCCTGCCTATTTCGTCGTGTTCTTTTTCGTAGCAATCGGGGAAGAGACGGGCTGGTCGGGATATGCAATCGATCCGCTCCAGGACCGCTGGGGGGCATTATCGGCAAGCCTGGTGATCGGAACGGTGTGGGCCCTGTGGCACATCGTGCCCTACGTCCTTGCGAATGCTCCCCTGTGGGTGGCGGGGCAATGCGCCACGACCGTACTGTTGCGAGTCCTCATGGCCTGGATCTACAACAACACCGCAAGAAGCGTCTTTGGCATGGTCCTCTTCCATGCAATGATCAACATGGTCACGATCCCTGACTTCGGGTTCCTGTACGATCCCGTATTTGCCAGTGTCATCTTGGCAGGAATGGCAGCTCTGGTGGTATTCCTGTGGGGAGAGCGAACGCTGGCCCTTTACCGGTACGCATGATCGCAGCGGTTCGGGCGTTTCATCCGCTGTCGGTGCCGCCCTGGATACTCTGCGAAACGGAGGTTTTTAGAAAATGGAGATGAAAGAAACCACACACGTTGAACACAGGCACAGCGCCGGGCCCGGGAATGGCGGGAATTCACATGGAACGCCCGGGACCTCCCCGATAAAAGGCCGGCACGAGGGCGGACACCTCCACATGCTGGAGGATTTCAGAAGACGCTTCCTCGTCTCGATGATCCTCACGGTTCCGATCCTTCTCCTCTCCCCCACCATCCAATCCTTCTTCGGGTTCTCCCTTATGTTCCCAGGATCCGACCTTGCCCTCCTCATCCTCTCGACAATCGTCTACGC
>DAEV01000113.1:10660-15084 GCA_002509495.1 Methanolinea sp. UBA473
CCGGCATGATGACCCTGATCGCGGTGGCGATCACGGTAGCCTACGTGTTCAGCGCCGCAGAAGTCCTGGGAATCGTCACGGGGGAACCGTTCTTCTGGGAACTTGCAACCCTGATCGATATCATGCTGCTCGGGCACCTGGTGGAGATGCGATCCGTCCTCGGAGCCTCCCGGGCCCTCGAAGAACTGGTGAAGATCATGCCGTCGGATGCACATCTCGTGAGAGATGCGGGCAACATCGAGGACGTGAGCATCGACGTGCTCAGGCCCGGTGACCTGGTGCTGGTAAAACCGGGGGAAAAGGTCCCGGTGGACGGCGTGGTTACCGAAGGCAAGTCAAGCGTGAACGACTCGATGCTAACGGGGGAATCGATCCCTGTCTCCCGGAAACAGGGGGATCCCGTCACTGCAGGTGCGATCAACGGCGAGGGATCCCTCCGCGTCGAGGTGAAGAAGACCGGGAAGGACACCTACTTGAACCAGGTCATCGAACTCGTCCGGAAGGCCCAGGAGAGCAAGTCCAGGGCCCAGGACCTGGCAAACCGGGCGGCCCTCGTTCTGACGATCATTGCCCTCTCCGTGGGGGCGATCACATTCCTGGCCTGGTACATTCTCGGCCCGGACCTCGATTTTGCCGTGGAGCGGGCAGCCACCGTCATGGTCATTGCCTGCCCCCACGCCCTCGGACTTGCAGTCCCGCTGGTGGTGGCCGTCTCGACATCGCTGGCCGCGAACTCCGGGCTCCTTATCCGTGATCGCCAGGCGTTCGAGCGGGCGAAAGATCTCCAGGCGGTGGTCTTCGATAAGACCGGAACTCTCACCAGGGGAGTGTTCGGCGTGACCGACGTCCTCGCGCTGGGAGACATCCGGGAGAAGGAGCTGATCCGGCATGCCGCATCGCTCGAACGCAACTCGGAACACCCGATCGCCCGCGGGATTGTCCGGAGCGCCGCGGAGGGGGGAATTCCGCTTGTTTCTCCCGAGGAGTTCAGGGCGATCCCGGGAAAAGGGGTGGAAGGAAAAATCGAAGGGATCCTCATCCGCGTGGTAAGCCCGGGATACCTGCAGGAAGAGGGAATTGCCGTCACGGACCCCCGGGTGGAAATGATCGCGTCCCAGGGAAAGACGGTGGTCTTTATCCTCCGGGACCGGACAGTCCTCGGAGCCCTGGGACTGGCCGACATCATCCGGGACGAGTCGCGGGATGCAATCACCCGCCTCAAAGCCATGGGGATCAGGTGCATGATGCTCACCGGCGACAACCGGTTCGTGGCAAAATAGGTCGCGGACGAACTCGGGCTGGATGACTATTTTGCACAAGTTCTTCCGCACCAGAAATCCGCCAGGATCCAGGAGGTCCAACGCCGGTTCCGGACCGCAATGGTCGGAGACGGGATCAACGACGCACCTGCGCTCGTGCAGGCGGATGTGGGGATCGCCATCGGGGCGGGGACGGACGTTGCGGTGGAGAGCGCCGATATCGTGCTGGTCAGGAGCGATCCCCGCGACGTTGCCGATATCCTCCTCCTCTCCAAAAAGACCTATTCCAAGATGCTGCAGAACCTGCTCTGGGCGACCGGGTACAATAGCTTCGCAATCCCCCTCGCAGCGGGGGTCGGTATCAGTTACGGGATCCTCCTTTCTCCCGCAGTCGGTGCAGTGCTTATGAGCGCAAGCACGGTGATTGTTGCGATCAACGCACGGACTCTCCGGATGAGGTGAAAAATCTGCGGTCGGCCTTCCGGGATCATTCGAACGCTCTGCGGGAGATGGAGGGCCCCACCCCGGGTCAATCCGGCCCGGGTTTCCAGAGACCGATGATATTGCCTTCGGTGTCCTGGATGACCGCGACGAGGCCTACTGATCTGATCTCATTCCTGGGCATCAGGACCTTTCCCCCGAGTCTCTCCACATTCGCAAGGATCCGGTCGATATCCCCGACCTTCACGAAGTTCATGATCGGGCCGGGCATCTGGCGTTTGTAGAGGCCTCCCATGTTCATCGTGCCCTCTTCCGGCGCACCGGTTGTGATATTCTGCCACTGGAGGGATTTGTCCTCAAGTGTCGTATCCGGTTCGATCTTCCAGCCAAGCAGCGACTGGTAGAATTTACCCGCCCGGCCGACATCGTCTGCCGGGATCTGGAAATATGCAATGTTTGCCATGGTTCGGTAGGGAATCCGCCGCAGGGATGACCGCTCAAAGTTCGGCTTCAATACGTGTTGGCAGGTTACGATCGACGCGTTCATCCCCACACTCGTGTTCAAATATCCTGACAATCAGTTCTCGGATCAAGCAGCTGTTCATGAGAAAAACTGCCGATTCGAGATCGGCAAGGATGTAAAAGATGGTTTCGATACAACTCAAAAAATGAAATATTTCACCAAAAACCGCGGGATGAGACCCTCCCCTCATTCCAGGCGGAGACGTTCTAAAATTTTAGGTTTCCACGAAATGCATTAATACTGCGAAGTTGATGGTGGTTCCATGGCATCGATTGGCTCTACCCTGCTGATCTTTGTGATCTCGTTGATCGTATCAACCCTGATCATTTACATCATTACAAAATTGTTTGGGGAAAAGGAAGGAATCGGCACCGCATTCTTCGCGGCCATCATCGGCACGGTGATCTACACGATCATCTATTCCCTGATCGGCCAGGGATGGATCGCGGCGATCGTCGCGGGGATCGTGTGGCTGCTGGCGCTGCAGTTCCTTTACAAGATCGGCTGGCTCAAGTCCCTGGCAATCGCCGTGGTTGTATGGATCGCGACCACCGTTGTCGGTTTGTTCCTGCCTACGCTCACCGGTCCGGTGTGAGAAGGGGGGACATCCTTCCTTTTATAGTGAGCGCCCCGGCCCGTCAGGCAGAAGTGAATCTGCAACGCATCCTTTCGAGAGGAAAGACCGTTGGGAGGACAGGGCGGTTCTTTGGAAAGGGGGGGCTAGGTTAAAAGGAAGAACCGCCGATCCTGTCTTTGCCGGAGTAAATAAGATAATTTCGATAAAAATCAAAAAATGAAACAAAGAATAGAACGAAAATCCAGTGAAAATATCGTATCTACCCAACCCGCCTGCGAGGGGCGAAGTGCATCCATCGACTCCGGAATGAACCCTTGAGCGATATTTCATTGAAAGCCAATTCTCCTGAGATTGATCGAATTGAGCAGGAATTGGCACTTATTTTTTCTTTGCATGGCAGACCGCGATGCAGGTATCCGTGGCAATTCTAACGGGCAAATAACTATTAATCCACAGTAATCAGTCAGATTCAGTCACCGGTCCGGTGACCAGGAAGATTAAAAAAATGGATATGACTGACTTAAAGCGGGAACATGATTGTGTGGAGATTGGAGACCGCCTCGACTTCCAGGGGGAGTATGAGAAGGCAATCGCTGCGTACAACAGCGCCCTGCGGATTGTCCCTGGTGATGCAGACGTGCTTTTCGACAAGGGAGAGACCCTGGTAAAGATGGGAGACCTCGCGGAAGCCGGGAAGTGCTTCGATCTGGCACTCGGTATGTACAATGGGTATTAAAAAAATCCAAAATTTTCATCCGGACCCAGGAATTTTGGCGTATCCCGGAGTAAATCTCCCAGGAACCAAATCTCTTATTACCGTCGAGTACAGAGCGGTGAATCGTTCAAATCCAAGCGGTGGAGATCCGGATCCACCCGTCACCTGGGGCAGGGAAATACCGGTTCTTCCCGGTACGGTGCCTTTCCATCTCATCCATCGCATGGTGCCGGACATGATCACACCCGGCCAGAGAAAGCATCGCCTCCATCTCCTCCGGGCTGTAGGTGATCGTCTTTCTGAAGTTGCAGTCCCTGTGGATGATGCCCCAGATGCCCCGGGAGATGTACCTCCGGTCTTCCCTGACCAGGCGGCACGGGAGCAGGGAATCAAGGATGACCGCGTTCTTCCGGGACTCCGTGGCAAAAAGGGAGAGGACACCGGAGGATACGAAGGGAGGGAGATAGTACGAAATACCCTCGAACACGATGACCGATGGACGATCCGGATCGTATCTGCCGGTTTCGACGATGGCACGTTCCATCCCGGCACGGTCGTAAATATCCGCGTGGATGCACCGGATCCTCTTTGCGGCTTCCGGAGCGACGGCCCGGTAGATCTGCTCCTTCTCATTCATCCCTGCAATATCCGTCTCGATCACGGCTCCGATCCTTTCCGGGTGCTTCTCGAGGAGTTCCAGGGCGAGCGGCGATTTGCCTGCCGCGATGAGGATGACCTGGCAGGAGTCGTTCGAGGAAGAGACGATGCCGGATGCGAGATGCCGGACGAACCACTTCCTGTTCATCATGACCTCGGGATACCAGGGGCAGACCGCATCGCACTCCTCCCTCATCCGGTGTCCGGAGGACAGGTCGAGCCTCGAGTAGAACGCGGAGGCCAGGCCTGTGC
>DAEV01000045.1 GCA_002509495.1 Methanolinea sp. UBA473
AGGAGCGGTGGGGGATCAACAACCTCATGTATATCACGAAAACCTCATCACCGATGGATGCAACGGATGTGCTGCTCCAGTTCAATGAACACAACCTGCATTCTGAACTCGTGACCCAGGACGTCCTGATCCTGACGGGGGCAAAAGACCATTTCATCCCGCTGAAAATGCACTACAAACAGGTGAGCGCATTGAGAAATGCAAAGTCGGTGACCGCCCGTATCTTTACCGAAAAGGACCATGCCGAGAACCACTGCCAGGTCGGGAACATCGGGCTTGCCCTTGGTGTGATGGTGAAGTGGATTGAAGAAAAGTCGTGATCCTTACGCCAAAACCCGAAAAGTAGAATTTCCAGGTTTCCTCCGATGAAATCACAATCAGCAGCGACCGAGTACTCCGCGGAACATGGTGTGATGGAGCAGGCGGTGCGACAGGGAGCGAGTGAGCCGGCCGGTATCGGGATCCTCATTCACGGATCTATCCGGCGGAAAAGCATTTCCACTATCCTCTTCCCCGCCCCGCGAATCTACTGAGCATTCCCATGAACAGGGAATGAGATGCGGGAAAATTCCACCGTGGATCGGGATCCGGAACAGCCCGTACCCGTTCCACAACTCTTTTCCCTCTCCGGGGAGACCCGTAGTTCATGAACAGCAGGCACCTGCTCCTCATCGCCGTTCTCCTCGTTGCGGCGATCCTTGCCGCCGGTTGCACCGGAACGACCGGCCCGGAGACCGCGACCCCCACCGCAACGCCGGCTCCGATCCCCTCCGGTACCGCGGTATCGAATTCACCTCCCGCAAGGATCACGACCACTCCCCAGCTGATCGCGTTCGTTGCCAATGCAGCGGAATTCGCACGCGATAACGGCAGAGATGCGGCGATTGACGAGTTCAACGATCCGGGCGGATCGTTTGTCCTCGGCAGGCAGCATGTATTCGCAGTTCAGTATGACGGGACGATCATCGCCGACCCGGATGAACCAGGGCTCCTCGGGACCAATATCCTGGACATGACCGACTCCTACGGTCACCCCCTGATCCGGAATATGGTGGAGACCGCACGGAACGGCCGGGGATACGTCAGCTACACCTACCGGAACCCGGAACGGGACGATGAATGGGAGGACCAGATCGCAGTCGTCGAGGACGTGGACGGGACATACTTCGTGGCTTCGGGATTCTTTGCCTCCGAAGGAGAGATCTATCCGTCGACCAGGCTGAACACGTTCGCAAGGCAGCCCGGTGTTGACGATCTCGTCACGTACGTAAAAAGCGCCGCAGCATACGCAAAAGCGAATGGAAAAGAGAAAGCCGTTTCCGCCTTCAACGATCCGAAAGGACAGTTCGTCCAGGGAGAGCTCGTCATGATGGCGTTCGACTTCAACGGCACGAACCTCGCAGCCCCGCCGTATTCCCCTGAACTTTCGACGTACCATGTCAACCTGATCCACTACCACGACCCGGACGGCGTGGATACGATCCGAGGGATGCGGGATCTCGCGAAGGAGGGAGGTGGGTTCTTCTACACCGTCGCAAAGGTGACGGTGGGCGGAAAAGACGTGTTCGTGCCGAAGCTCGACTATGCCGAGCCGGTCGACGATACCTGGTGGATCTTCTCGGGGATCATCGTGCCGGAGTACTCCCGCATCGTTTCAGGAGACATCTCCGCCTTCCAGGTCCGGAACCACACGAGGGAAGAACTCTTCGAGCTCGTGAACCGGGCAGTCGACTTCGCAAAGACGAACGGGAGGGAGAAGACCCTGGCTGAGATCAACGACCCGGACGGGCAGTTCGTCTCCGGCGACCTCTTCGTCTGGGCGGAATCGACCGACGGGACCCTCCTTGCAGACCCGTTCTGGAAGTCCGGGATCGGCCGGAACCACCTGGAGTATGCAGACCCCTACGGCATGAAGGTGACAAGGGTCGGGCTCCAGGCGATGGAGCACGGCACAGGGTTCTACCACGCTCTCTTCCCGAATACCGCGGTGAACGAGACCGCGAACGTGCATAAACTCATCTACATGAAGGCCGTGGACGATACCTGGTGGATCGGAAGCGGGATTTACGGCATCGAGGTGGAATGAGGGATTTCCCTCTTTTCGTACCTTTCAACCCGTTCCCTGATGGCCTGGCTCTCTCCCCATACCCGTCGTCTCCTTCTACGGACTCCCAAACCATTATTACCTGCCGCTCGAAGAGTAACCTTTACCTGTTTTCGGAAAAGGTGGCACTTTACGAACCAGGGCGGAGCAGAGACGGTACCAGGAAGAGGGTAATCCTGGAAAGGCAGTCCAGGGGAATCGTGGGAGGATTGTCCCACCGGTGTTGTGCCTGAAGAGTATACAGGCACCTGCGGGTTCGATTCCCTCTTATGAATCGGAAGGATTTCCGGGAAAAGGAATTACCGGGGAGTCCACGAGAGGAGATCCGCCCGTAGTGTCCCCCCTGTCCGAAAAAGGGGGAGATCGTATGAAGCGCGGGGAACTGAAAAGAAACTCTAGGAAGGGAATCTGGTGCTGGCTCCTTCTCATCGGCCTGGCACTTCTTGCCGGCATTGTCACCTCGGATGATACGGCGGCGGCATCCACCATGGATTACGAGAGGATCAGCGATGCCGGGTTTGGAGATCCGCAGAACAATTACGCATGGTCCGTGTCCGAGTTCAAAGGAGACATTTACGTGGGCACAGGCCGGAATATCCCCTATTATGCTGCGCTCGGAATGAGGTGGATCGGGGTATTTCCCCAGAACTGGACCCTCTCATTCCTGACAACTCCCGGCGGATCCCCACCCCCGCCGTTTATCTTCCCCAACCAGTCACCGCCATCGCAGGCGGACGTGATCGCCTGGTCGAACGACATGAGGGGGGAGATCTGGCGGTACCACGAGGGCTCGTGGTCCCGGGTACACCAGGCATCCACGTTCGTAAATCCGTTGAACGGGTACACGTACCCCGAAGGGCTCGGCTATCGTGCCATGGCGGTGTTCAATGATACCGGAGGGGAAGAAGCCCTCTATGCCGGGGTAGGGCTCGGGTTCGGGAACACTCTCCTCCTCAAATCGACCGATGGGACAACCTGGGTAAAGGTGAACACGAGCAGCATCCCTGAGAAGGATACCCGGGCAATCACCGCCCATAACGGGAAACTCTACGTGGGAACGGCTGAGGGGCTGTATGTCTCCGAATCCCCCTCATCGACAGAGGATACCTGGGAAAAGGTAGCCGGGTTCGAGGTTGCATCCCTCAGGAGTTTCAACGGATACCTGTATGCGGGAAGCGGGAACCCGGCGGGAGAGTCCGAAACGGAGGGATTCGATGTCTGGAGGAGTACGGTTGCAGATCCTTCCGGCCCCTCCGACTGGATCCGGGTGGTCTCGGGCGGAGGCGGGGATGCCTGGAATGTCCTCGCAGGCACGATCCAGGAGTATGACGGGAACCTCTATGTCGGATCGATGAACCTTCCCTTCGCGATGGGAATGGAAGGCATAAAAGGCTTTGATGTCATCCGGCTGGATCCTGAAGACTCGTGGGACCTGATCGTCGGCGATAAGGAACCGAAGATACCCACGGTCCCCCGCGGTCCTCCCCTGAGCGGCTGGCCCTCCGGGTTCGGAAATCCCTTCAACTGGTACGCCTGGTCGATCGAGGAGTATGACGGTCACCTGTTCCTCGGGACCTTTGACATCTTCTCCCTCGCCAGGTTCATCGGAGACGTCCCGGGCGGGTACGAGATCCTGCTGGAGGCTCTCGAATCGGTCGAAAACGGGGAGCAGGGCGAAGGATTTCCAGGGGAACCCGGAGAGCTGTCGGATTATGGGAACAGCTCGGACCTCATCCCTATCATCGAGCTTCTGGCAGAGAACTACGGGGGAGCCGACCTCTGGACGACTCCGGATGGGGTCCACTGGACCCCCGTTGACCTGAACGGATTCGGAGATCCGAATAACTACGGATTCCGGACGTTGATGGCGACTTCCGACGGGCTGATCGTCGGGACGGCAAACCCGTTCGAAGGATGCGAGGTCTGGATCCTCTCCACGCCGGGACCCAAACCGCCTGACGCCGAGTTTACTGCTGTACCAAGGAGCGGAACCGCACCACTGATTGTCAGTTTCATTGACCTCTCGACCGGGACTCCGCCCCTGTCTTACTTCTGGGAATTCGGCGACGGATCCAATTCGACAGAGAGGAACCCAGTTCATCAATACCAGACCGAGGGTTCCTACAGCGTGACCCAGACTGTCACGAACGAGGGTGGGGAATGCAGAGAATTCAAGGAATCCTATATTTCCGCAGGCGAAGTTGAGGCTGTCCAATGGGAGTGG
>DAEV01000035.1 GCA_002509495.1 Methanolinea sp. UBA473
TTGATAACGCCATCATCAATGCCGAGGTGCTCTCCACCATGAAGGAGTGGGCCCGGAGGTGGTTCCTCCTCTGGGGGCTCATCATCGCGGTGTTCGTGGTCCGCGGTGTCCTTCCCTGGCGTATCGTCTGGATGTCCACCCCGTCCCTTGGTCCGGTAGGAGCCCTGACTGCGACCTTCAGCAGCGATCCCGCGGTGATTGCAGCGATTGAAGAGTCGGCCCCGATGCTCCTGATGGGAGGAGGAACGTTTCTCCTGTTCCTGTTCTTACACTGGCTCTTCCTCGAGCCGAAGCATTTTGGCCTGCGTGGGGAACGGTACATTGCCAGCAAGAGCGTCTGGTTTTTTGCCCTTGTCTCCATTCTCCTCTCGGTTCTTGTATGGGAAGCTCTCCAGGTAAACCCCATGATGGCGTTCGGAGCGGTGGTGGGATCTACAGCATTCTTTATTGTCCACGGTTTCCGCCAGAATGCCGAGGAACAGGAGAAGAAGATGATGGGTGGAGACATGTCCGATATCAGCAAGATCTTCTACCTGGAAGTCATCGATGCCACCTTTTCTGTGGATGGAGTCCTCGGGGCATTCGCATTCACGCTTTCAGTACCCTTAATCATCATCGGGAATGGGATCGGGGCATTCGTAGTCAGGGAGCTGACCGTACGGAACGTGGAGAATATCAAGAAATACCGATACCTGAAGAACGGTGCGATGTATTCCATCTTCTGCCTGGGGATCATAATGGTCCTTGACAGTTTCGGGTTCCATATCCCGAACTGGGTATCCCCGCTCATTACCTTTGGCGTAGTAGGATTCTTCTTCTACAAATCCATCCGCTGGATCAAACTCAATGAAACGGACTAGACCGGTGTCTATCCGATTCATCGGAGGCCGTTTCGGCTATTGATTGCCGATAAAAGTCCTCCTTTTTTTTATTTGCGGTAAATTTCCCGTGAATCATGGGATGCCCGGATCGACTTCCCCAATCCGCCATCTTCAATACCGAAGGTTTCCAACACCTATCTCATGCCCCGGCCTTACGTCGTGGTGAATGTAGCCATGAGCTCCGACGGGAAGATCTCCACCCGTGAACGCCGCCAGGTGAAGATTTCGGGAAAGGAGGATTTTGCCCGAGTCGACCGGCTCAAAGCCGGGAGCGATGCCGTCATGGTTGGGATAGGGACCGTGCTGGCCGATGACCCCTCCCTCACCGTGAAGTCCCCTGACCTGATCGCCGAGAGGATTGCAAGGGGGCAGGCGGAGCATCCTGTCCGTATCATCGTGGACAGCGGTGCAAGAACCCCGCTCCAGGCATCCATCCTTCGGAAAGGGAAAGGTGAGAGGGTGATTGCCTGCACGGAAGGTGCGGATCCGGATCGGGTAAAAGCCCTATCCGAAGTTGCGAAGTTGATCGTGGCGGGGAGGGAACGGGTTGATCTGGATGCACTTCTCACTGAGTTGCACGTGATAGGAATCCGGAGGTTGATGGTGGAAGGGGGAGGAACGCTGATCGGTGCGCTTTTTTCTGCGGATCTTGTGGATGAGTTCTCGTGCTACGTGGGGGATATGATCATCGGAGGCAGCGAGGCCCCTACTCCTGCGGACGGTCCGGGTTTTGTCTCCGAGCAGGAATTCACCCGGCTCTCGCTCTTCTCGATCGAAAGGATGGACGGAGGGGTGCTCCTCCGGTGGATGGTGGAGCATCCGGGGGACCCGGGGACCTGATGTGGAGTTGCTGCCGATCTTGCCGGGTATCCCGGTCTTCGTACTTGCCATCGTATTTCTCCTGATCGCCGTCCGCCAGGTCGGAAGGTTCCGGATCCGGATCTGGCAGATCATGCTCGGGGGTGCGATAGCAGTCCTTCTCCTTGGCCAGATCTCGCTCCAGGAAGCAGCACATTCCATCAACCCCGATGTGATGCTGTTCCTCTTCGGGATGTTCGCGATAGGCGTTGCCCTGGAAAGAAGCGGATACCTGGGGGAGATCTCGTCCCGTCTCTTTGCCAGGGCAAGGAACGGGCAGCATTACCTTTTCATCGTCATCCTCTCCATGGGCCTCCTGTCGGCTCTTCTCATGAACGATACTCTTGCAATTATCGGTACGCCTCTCGTTCTCTCCAGCTGCAGGAGGTTTCGGGTGCCCCAAAAGACCGCACTCCTTGCCCTCTGTTTTGCGGTGACGATCGGAAGCGTGATGAGTCCTATCGGAAATCCGCAGAATCTTCTCATCGCAGAATACAGTCAGATGCAGCAACCGTTCCTGGTCTTTCTCATATACCTCGGAATACCCACCCTCATTAACCTCATGATTGCCTTCCTCTTCCTTCGGGCATTCTGCCCTGTGGGAACTCCGAAGGAGGATTCGGCAGATGTATCCGTCCCGGAAAAAAATGAGCCCCTTACCCTGCTCTGCCGTGTTTCCCTTGCGGTGGTCCTCTGCCTTGTAGGGGTGAGAGTGATCCTCGGCCCTGTCTTTCCGCTTACTGTCATCGCCCTGGCGGGCGCCGCACCGGTCCTGCTCCTCTCGAGGGAACGATTCGATGTCCTGAAGCGGGTCGACTGGCCGACCCTGGTGTTTTTTGCCTCGATGTTCGTTCTCATGCAGAGCGTGTACCAGTCCGGATTCTTCCAGTATGCCCTGGACATCTCCCTCGTGACCTCTGTGCCGGTGATCATGGCTGCGAGCATCACGGTGAGCCAGTTCATCTCAAACGTCCCGTTTGTTGCACTCTTCCAGCCGCTTATCCTCGGCTCGGAGCTTCCAATCTCCGGGGTGATGGCGCTTGCTGCGGGGAGCACTATTGCAGGAAACCTCACCATCCTGGGCGCTGCGAGCAATGTGATCGTCATCCAGGGAGCGGAGCAACAGGGCCAGACTCTCACGTTCTGGGAGTTCTTCCGGATTGGCCTTCCTCTGACCCTGGTGAACGGGATTGTCTATATCCTCTTCCTGACACTCTTTTAGCAGGAATCACGGATTAGAAACAGTCATAATCCTTATTGCGCTGGTGGGCGTTAGGGGTAGGTGAGCATGCATCGAATACTGCACAGAGGGATCTCATGCCGGAAAAGGTCAAGAAACGAGCCGAACTGAAAATATCCGGAATGCATTGTGCCACCTGCGCACTGAACATCGAGAAATCCCTGTCCGGCCTTGGGGAGGTAGAGAACGCTTCCGTGAACTTCGGGACCGATACCGCACGGGTTGACTACGATCCCTCCCGCATCAATATTTCCGATCTCGAGCGGGTGATCAAGGAGGCGGGATATGAGGTGATCTTCGAACAGGCCACGCTGAAGGTCGGTGGAATGGTCTGCGCAACCTGTGTGGAGACCATCGAGACCGCGTTGAAGGAACTCCCGGGGGTGAAGAATGTCCGTGTGAACCTGGCAACGGAGAAGGCTTACGTGACCTACAACGCGTCCCTCACCACGCTTGACGACATGAGGAATGCCATCGAGGCAGCAGGATACCAGTACCTGGGACTCGCCGACCAGCTCTCCGCAGAGGCTGAAACAAGGGCGCGGGAAAGGGACCTGCGTGAAAAGTTTCAGCGTTTCGCGGTTGGATTCGCCGTGAGCATTCCCCTGTTTCTCGCAATGTATCTGCCCCTTCCCATATCCATGCAGACCCTGTCCTACCTCTCGCTTCTGATCTCTGCACCTGTCTTTGCCTACGTGGCATATCCCATCTTCCGTGCAGCGAAGATGGCGCTTCATAACCGGACCCTGAACATGGATGTCATGTATGCCATGGGTACCGGGGTAGCCTTCGGGTCGAGCGTACTCGGGACCTTTGGGATCGTTCTCACCCACGACTTCATGTTTTACGATACCGCGGTCATGCTTGCCTCTTTCCTTATCCTGGGACGTTACCTGGAGATCAGGGCCAAGGGGAGGACATCGGATGCGATCAAAGCCCTTGTCGGCCTCCGGCCGAGGACAGCCCTTGTGATCGGGGACGGCAGGGAAGAAGAGATTCCGATCGAAGACGTGATCGTAGGGGATCATGTGTTCGTGAAACCCGGAGGAAAGGTCCCGGTGGACGGAAAGGTTACTGCAGGAGAGAGCTATGTGGATGAATCGATGATCACAGGGGAACCCACCCCTGTTTTTAAGTCGCCAGGGACCATGGTGGTGGGGGGAACCCTGAACACCAACGGCGTTCTGACCTTCCGGGCGGAAAAGGTCGGAAAAGATATGGTACTTTCACAGATCATCCGGCTCGTCGAAGATGCCCAGGCATCCCGCCCGCCGGTCCAGAGGATTGCCGATGTGGCAGTGAGTTATTTTATTCCGGTTGTCCTGGCGATCGCCCTCTTCTCCTTCCTCGTTTGGTACTTCCTCCTTGGATCCACCCTCCTTTTTGCCCTGACTGCTCTCGTCTCCATTCTCGTAGTAGCCTGCCCCTGTGCATTAGGCCTGGCTACCCCCACCGCGGTTACCGTGGGAATAGGCCGGGGTGCAGAGCTCGGGATCCTGGTCAAGAATGGGGAAGCCCTGGAAACGGCAGACCACCTCACCACTGTCATATTTGACAAGACAGGGACCCTTACCCGGGGGCGGCCGGGAGTGACGGATCTCATCCCCATGGGGATCGAGAGGCCAACCCTGCTCGGGATCGCTGCGGGAGTGGAGAGGAACTCCCAGCACCCGCTTGCCCGGGCCATCGTCCAGGCGGCAGAACAGGAGGGGGTTCCCTTACAGGAGGCGGAAGGGTTTACCACATTCGGGGGGAAGGGGGTATCCGCCCGGGTCCTTGGTGAGAACGTGCTCGTAGGGAACCGAACCCTGCTGCAGGAAATGGGGATCACTCCTGATGAACCTACGACCGGAACCGTCGAACACCTTGAACGCGACGGCAAGACCGTGGTTCTCGTCGCGGTAGGGGGGAGCCTGTCAGGAATCATCGCGGTGGCCGATACCGTGAAGGAGACCACCCCTGCCGCAGTGGGAATGCTTCGGGATATGGGGATGAAAGTTGCCATAATCACCGGGGATAATCGCAGGACCGCAGACTCGATCGGCCGCAGCGTAGGGATCGATCGCGTCATCGCGGAGGTGCTGCCGGGGGACAAGGCAGAAGAGGTCGGCAGGCTTCAGCAATCTGGGGAGGTAGTCGCGTTCGTGGGAGATGGGATCAATGACGCACCTGCACTCGCCCGGGCGGATGTGGGAATCGCGGTGGGAAGCGGAACAGACGTGGCGATCGAGAGCGGGGAGATCGTACTGATCAGGGACGATCTCCTGGATGCCGTCGCGGCGATCCAGCTCTCCCGCAAGGTGATGTCCCGCATCCGCCAGAATATATTCTGGGCCTTCGCCTACAATAGCGCCCTTATACCTCTCGCCGCCGGAGTGTTCTATCCACTGACAGGTTACACTTTAAGGCCTGAACTGGCCGCACTTGCGATGGCGTTAAGCTCGGTGACCGTGATCTCCCTCTCTCTCATACTGAAAAGATATATACCTCCTGCAAAGAGAGAACAGGGAAGGAAGGTATCCCGATGGCAATCGATCCAATCTGCAAGATGACGGTGGATGAGAAGACCGCACGGTGGAAGAGCGAGTATAGGGGAAAGACCTACTATTTCTGCGCTCCGGGATGCAAGAAAAAATTCGATTCGGATCCTGAGAAATACCTCGCATAGGTCCGAACGAGGAATCCTCAGGATGTCGCCGGGCAACAGAAGGGAATAACCCGGTTCGGCAGTTTTTTCCCTTTCGAATGCACAGCATACCGGAAGGGTGGTTCGATTCTGAAATACTCCTGGCAGATGAAGCTCGGGATTTTACTCCTGCTCTTCTCGTTCTTCGTATATTTCCTTAAATTCGTGATTCTTGGGGACCCTGAGAATACGTATTACTACGTGTTCAACGCCCTGGGGTTCCTGCCCATCAACGTGCTCCTCGTCACGCTCGTGTTAAACGAACTCTTAAGCGTGCGAGCCCGCAGGGAGCGAATGGAAAAGATGAATATGGTTATCGGCACGTTCTATTCCGAGGTGGGAACTGACCTGTTGAAGACTTTTGCCAGGGCGGATCCTCACATCTCGACCCTGGAGCATTCTCTCCTGATACAAGGGAACTGGAACGATCAGGATTTCACCGGGGTGAGGAAGATAATGGAAGCATATTCTTTCCATGCCGATATGACCTGCCAGGGCTTTGAAGAGATGAGACCGTTTTTAAGAGCGAGACGGGATTTTCTCCTCCGTCTCCTTGAAAATCCTGTCCTCCTCGAGCACCAGGCGTTCACGGAGGTCCTTTTGGCAGTCTTCCACCTTACGGAAGAGTTGGAGCAGCGGGAGTGCTTAACCGACCTCCCGGAGACCGATCATGGGCATCTGAAAGGGGACGTGGAAAGGATATACCGTCTCCTGACGCTGGAATGGCTCTCATATATGAAACACCTCCATTCTCACTACCCCTATCTGTTCTCACTGGCTATGCGGACAAATCCTTTTGACAGGGAAGCGAGGGTGATCGTTGAATAATCCGGCTCATCTCCAAGGGGCAACTCGCAGGATAGGGTATCCTGGATCTTTTCCGGTCGGAACGGTTTCCCTGCGAGGATGAATATTCCGGTTGTTATGGGAAAGAACAAAAACATTAATGTTCGTCCGCTGGATACCTCCCTGATAAGGAGGAATATTAGATGCTGAAAAAAAATATGGAAGATGCATTGAATAAACAACTGAATGCAGAACTGTTCTCCTCGTACCTGTACCTTTCGATGTCCGCGTATTTCGAGACTGTCCCTATGAAAGGATTTGCAAAGTGGCTCCGTCTTCAGGCCGAGGAAGAGCGTGCCCATGGGATGAAGTTCTTTGATTACATCATCGAGGCCGGAGGAACCGTGAAACTTGCCAGGATCGAGGCACCGAAAACTTCCTGGAAGTCCGCCGGCGAAGTCTTTGACCAGGTCTATGAGCATGAAAAGAAGGTGACGGGCATGATTCATGGACTCATGGATATGGCGATTAAGGAGGAGGATAATGCCACCCAGAAATTCCTCTCCTGGTTCGTGAAAGAACAGGTGGAGGAAGAGGCCAACGCAAGCGAAATTCAGGCCCGGATCAAGATTATGAGAGATAGCATTGACAATCTTTCCGAGCTGGATCATGAGCTTGGGAAGAGGAAATAACACCTTCTTCTCTTTCTAAAAGGTTAAAATCCAAGAACCTCCGGGAAACAAGGCTCCCCCCGAGTATGCAGCTCCTTTTTGTGATCCATCGATCACATATCAGAGAGGAGGCAACAACATGGCTGTAAAGGTCTATTTTGCCGGTCTGCGGGCACGCAACCCCGGGCAGAACACCAGCACCAAGATCAACAGGCTCTTTTCTAGGGCAGGGTTCGCAGAACGGATCGCCCCCAGGGATCTTACCGCGGTCAAGCTTCACTTCGGGGAGCGTGGGAATGACACCTACATCAGCCCGGTTTATGTCCGCCATGTGGTGGACAGGATTAAAGAGTGCGGTGGAAGTCCGTTTCTGACCGACTCCAACACTCTCTACCTTGGGAGCAGGTCAAATGCCGTCGACCACCTGTGCACGGCAATTGAACACGGGTTTGCCTATGCAGTTGTAGGGGCCCCACTGGTCATCGCAGACGGGATCACGGGAGGAAACAAAAGGACGGTTGAGGTGAACGGGAACCATTTCGGGGAAGTTCACATCTCAGGGGATATCCATGATGCGCGAGCATTGATGGTACTCTCACATTTTAAATGCCACGATGTGGCCGGGTTCGGTGGGGCGATCAAGAACCTTGCCATGGGATGTGCACCCCCGGCCGGAAAGCAGCAGCAACATTCTGCCCGCCCGGTAAAGCGCGACGGGGAATGCACAGGATGCGGAAGATGTGAGGAGGTCTGCCCGGGATCGGCCATAAAAATTCAGAGCGGTGTATCGGTCATCGACAGGGACCTGTGCATCGGATGCTTCGAATGCATGACCATCTGCCCGGAACATGCCATTGATGTGGACTGGGAGACTGAAATTCCCGAGTTCATAGAAAGAATGGTCGAATATGCCTGCGGAGTCATGAAGGGGAAAGAGGGAAAGTGTGGATTCTATAATTTTCTTACCCGGATCACCCCCGACTGCGACTGCGTGCCGTGGAGCGATGCCTCAATCGTCCCGGATATAGGCATACTTGCTTCAGTCGATCCGGTGGCGATCGATGCAGCCAGCTATTCACTGGTAAATAATCAGGCGGGTTACCGGGATTCGTGTCTTTCGACCAATCATGAGCCAGGTGCTGATAAATTCAAAGGAGTCTGGGGGGACACCGACGGCTATAAGCAGATAAGGTATGCCGAGGAGATGGGTCTTGGTTCTTCCACCTACGAACTGATAGAAATCGGCTGATTGGACTCTGGTGCAAAATCCCATTTTTTCATTTTTTTTACAAAATAAGCCCGGATGACCTTCTTTTATATGGTAAAGAAGCAAGTTATATATATCGGGGGAAGGCAAGCGCTTATAATGGTTTAGATTATAAAATTATGGTGCGTTTGGGTCCGGGATACCCAAACCGACTTCGATATCCATTTAGTGTGTTCGAATAGAAGAGGAAAGATACATGAACCTTCGTCAGCCTAATGCCAATGAAGCCACGGGAACCGCAAACCGTTCCCGCGATGTAGCCCCGATGTCAGGGATCTGCACAAGATGTCTGGACGGATGCAAGGGTAGTTGTGAGATCTGGTTGTCCACATTCCGGGGCCGTGAGGTGCTGTACCCGGGACCCTTCGGCGAGATTACTGCGGGTGCAGAGAAGAATTATCCAATCGATTACTCCCACATCAATATTCAGGGCTATGCAATGGGGGCCAAGGGACTCCCCGAAGGCACCGAGATCGGCCCTGACAGTGCGGTCTTCTATTCTGTAGACACCGGGACCGAGTACGGCTGGGACAAGAAGGTGAAAATGCGTCTCCCCATCTTTACGGGCGCACTGGGCTCCACGGATATTGCACGGATCAACTGGGAGCATTTTGCAATCGGAGCCGCAATATCAGGCATTACGATCGTATGCGGGGAGAACGTCTGCGGAGTCGATCCCAAACTGAAACTGGACAATAAGGGGAAAGTCAAGGAATCCCCCGAGATGGACCGTCGTATCAATATATACAGGAAATTTTACGACGGCTACGGGGAGATGCTCATCCAGATGAATGTGGAGGACACGCGTCTTGGAACCGCCGAATACGTCGCATCCAAGCATAATCTCGACACAATCGAATTAAAATGGGGCCAGGGTGCCAAGTGTATCGGCGGAGAGATCAAGGTTGGATCGCTCGAGCGGGCAATCGAACTCAAGAAGAGGGGCTACATTGTCCTTCCGGATCCCACCCGTCCCGACGTACAGCAGGCCTTCAAGGCAGGAGCCATCAAGGAGTTCGAACGTCACTCCCGAATGGGATTCATCAGCAAGGAAGGCTTACTCGAGGAGGTCGACAGGCTCCGGGATGTAGGGTTCAAGCGGGTTACTCTGAAGACGGGTGCATATTCCGCAGTCGAGCTCGCGATGGCCATCCGGTACGGGTCCGAGGCCAAGATCGACCTGTTGACCATCGACGGTGCACCTGGCGGGACCGGAATGAGTCCCTGGCCCATGATGAATGAATGGGGAATCCCGACCTTCTACCTGCAGTCCCTTGCGTTTGAGTACGCCGAGCTTCTCAAGAAGAGAGGAATGAGGGTTCCTGACCTTGCGATGGCAGGTGGATTTTCGGATGAACCCAACGTATTCAAGGCCATTGCAATGGGCAGCCCGTATTTTAAGGCTGTATGTATGGGACGCGGCCTGATGATCCCGGGAATGGTGGGTAAGAACATTGAAAAGTGGATTAAGAACGGCGAGCTTCCGAAGACAGTCTCCAAATACGGCACCAAGCCGGAAGAGATCTTTGTTGCCTGGGAAGAACTCAAGGAGAAATTCGGCAACCGTTTCTCTGAGATCCCCATGGGTGCAATCGGAATCTACACCTATGCTCAGAAGTTCAGGACCGGTCTCCAGCAGATCATGGCCGGTAGCAGGAATTTCAGCGTCGGGACGATGTCGAGGAATGACCTGATGGCGCTCACCGAGGATGCCTCGCGGGTTTCTGGAATCCCGTATGTCATGGACGCCTATGCAGACGAAGCTCTGACGGTGCTTCTCGACTGAGAAGCTCCGGATACCGGGGATTCCCCGGGGATTTTTCTTTTTTTAAAAAAATTTGAAAGAAATTACCTTGGAGAGAACGCATTAAGGATCTTTGCAGTGATCCGGGATCCCAGGGTGGGGTCGATGGACTCGAGCCAAAGGAAGAATCCCACCTTGGCGGGGGTATGTCGTTCGAACTTGAAGTTCCCCTCCCTGTCCTGGACCATCTTCAGGTACTCTTTTTTTTGCCGTGAACGGAGGTAGATGAGCGGCTCGTATCCGGGGAGGTCAGTCGCAAGGATTACCTTTGAGAATTGTTTCCTCATCTCTTCCAGGGATAACCTTTTTCCACGTATGGAGAATTCGTATTCATTGCATACGGCCCGTATCGCAGAGGGATATAGTCCCCCGTAGAGTATCTTTTTCACAAGCATTGCGGTTTCATGCGGATTCTGGGTGGTTTTTACATCCACTTCGTTGTTCACGTTGGAAAAGACCCAGTTCCTCTCCCAGTTATGGAATTTCTGGTAATCGAACGGCCGCTTGAAGGATAGAGCAGAAGCCGGAATTAGTTTTGGGGGAGGGAGGATTTTTACCGCCTGGCGTGGTTTCCGCCTGCCACCCATGCGTGATTTGATCTTCTCGCAGGAAACGGTCTGTACGTATGCTGTATGGGGTGTCCGAAGAATTCTCCTCCCTGCAGCGAAACAGGTGATATCAAACGAGGAAACGAGCAGGAAGGGGACCCTCTGCTGGTCGAACAGGTATCCAAGTAATTTCCTCTTGTATTCTATCTCCTGTTCGAACTCCTTAAGATCGGACGGGGATGTGATCACTTCTGCGAAATTGACGTGGTACTCGTCATCGATCAGGAGGAGATCGAATTCTGCAAGATCCTGGCCGTTTCCGCGGATCGTGATATCCCCACACCGGGAATAGAAAATGCCATTCTGGCCGAGGCTTGCGTTGCGTCGTCCCCTTGGAGCGTCAGCGCCTTTGAGGGCGAGGGAGGAGATCGTGTCGGTCTGCTGGGACAGGGACGAGAACAGTTCATAGATGATAGCCTCGTACCAGCGTCCTTCGGCGGTCCGCATCTGCTCGATATCGTCCGAGAAGAGCTTGTTCCGCTCGAGGTAGGAGAGGTGCCTCGTAGCATTGAGGGCCAGGGAGGAATCCGGCGAAAAACGCGAGGAATTTTCCGCCAGCCACGAGGTGAGATGGGTCATCTTTCTACAATTATATATCCTTTGTGGTTAAAAAAACTACCCGAATCGACAGGTTCCCCATCGGAAAAAGATATCTTATGGTGAAGGTATGTTCCTATATCGACGGGGTTCCGCGGGATTCAAAGATGAGCAGCACCATCCTGGTCGTTGACGACAACCGGTACATCGTGGATGGCCTGGTAGCCATCCTCACTCGGAGGGGCTATGATGCCCTGGCGGCCAACAGCGGCGAAGAAGCATTGGCTCTGCTCCAGAGGATCATACCCGACCTGATCCTTCTGGATATCACGATGGGACCCATCGACGGGTGGGAAACGCTTGAGCAGGTGAGACGACGGACAGAGTCTGCCCGCATCCCCGTGATCGTATTTTCAGCCAGGAAGAGCCTTGAGGATGAGGCAAGCCGTTCACGACTTGAAGTGTCGGAGGTGATCCCGAAACCCATCAATACGGGGATGCTTCTCGAGGCGATCGACCGGGCTTTGAAGGGAAGGAAGACGGGTTTTAAGAAAGCCGAGGAGGGAGAGGCGGAATTCCATATTAACATCGGATTCGACAAGCATCTCACCGAACCATGAAGTGAAGGAAGCCGTCGGTTCGAATTGCGGGGTCTTAGGTTAAGTGGATATATTTATATAGTTTTCTCGCGTTGTGATAATGCTGTGTGGTACGATAAGGTGGGTCCGTAGCTCAGTTAGGTAGAGCGCCNNGGGTTCAAATCCCTCCGGGCCCGCTGCCGCGGTCACAAAGCCTGCGGCTTACCTGTGATGTCCTGCGAGCATGCGAATAATCATAAGGACGGGGGTTTTGGGGTGAGCACCAAGTTGAATGTACTGGAACATGTAATGGTTCCCGATCACCAGATTATGAGTGAAGACGAAGTGAAGCAACTCTATTCTCTCTATTCAATCTCAAGCGAACAACTACCGAAAATCTACCACGACGATCCTTCAGTTAAGACCATCGGGGCGAAAGTAGGGGATGTGATCCGTATCATCCGCACCAGTCATACTGCTGGAAGGGCGGAATCGTACCGGCTCGTCATCAAACGACCAAAAAAATAATCGGCGGGGCTGATCCTTCTGATAGACAGGAGTATATTATCCAAAGCATATTTCTCGAGAGATCACGTGGCGCGTCACCAACTGGACTCTTTTAACAATTTTCTCACGCAGAACCTGCAGAAAGTAGTAAATGAACAACGCGTCATTGAGACCGATATCGAAATCCGGGGAAGAAGCAACGAACCCGTGTGGGTCGAATTGGGCAAGATCGAGGTAAAAAAACCGTTGGTCCGGGAAGCGGACGGATCGCAGGGGGATCTCTTCCCGAGCGAGGCCCGGCTCCGTAATCTCACGTATGCTGCGCCCATTCACCTGGAACTGACACTTGTGCAGGGGGATGACAGGCAGGACCCTGTCACTACTACGATCGGGCAGTTGCCCATTATGGTAGGATCCGTAGCCTGCAACCTCCATGGAATGAGTGAAGCTGAAAGGGTGATTCATGGTGAGGACCCCCTCGATCCCGGAGGGTATTTCATTGTGAATGGAACCGAGCGGGTGCTCATGACCCTCGAGGACCTTGCGTCGAACAAGATCATGACCGAGTATACCGAGCGGTATAACGAAAGGATCTACGTAGCAAAAGTCTTCTCACAATTCCGGGGCTACCGTGCGCTTGTAGTGGTGGAACGAAACAGGAAAAACCTTCTTGAAGTCTCGTTCCCGTCGGTTGCCGGGCATCTCAAGTTCGTGGACCTGATGCGTGCCCTCGGGATGGTCAGCGATCACGATGTTGTGAGTGCGGTCTCCACCGAGGAAGATATCCTGACATTCATGATGCAGAACCTTGAAGAGAGCGAATGCGACGGCATGGATGCCGGAATCATGTATGTCGGGAAGAAACTTGCACCCAACCAGACCAAGGACTACCAGAGGAAGAGGGCTGAGTTCGTGCTGGACAACTATCTCCTGCCCCATCTCAACTACCTGATGCCTACTAACCTGAAGGAAGGGGATGAGGGATATCACGAGGCGGTAGCCGAAGTGCGCCTGGCAAAAGCCCACTTCCTTGGCCGGATGGCCGAAGCCTGCTTTGACCTGGTGCTCTCCAAACGGCGGATCGACGACAAGGACCATTATTCCAACAAGCGCCTGAAACTTGCCGGCGACCTGATGGAGGACCTCTTCCGCATCTCCCTGAATCGCCTTACAAGAGATATCAAGTACCAGCTCGAGCGTGCCAGCATGCGTCACCGCGATCTTTCGATAGGAACTGCCGTGCGTGCCGATGTGCTGACAGAGCGGCTCCTCCACCCGCTCGCTACCGGGAACTGGGTGGGCGGGAGAACAGGAGTCTCACAACTTCTGGACAGAGTGGATCACATGAGTGTCCTCTCGCACCTGCGGAGGGTTATCTCACCCCTTTCCCGTTCACAACCACATTTTGAAGCCCGGGACCTGCACCCGACCCAATGGGGGAGGATCTGTCCCAGTGAGACACCTGAAGGGCCGAACTGCGGTCTGGTGAAAAATTTTGCACAGATGGTAGAGATCAGCCGCGGCGTACCGGATGAGGAGGAAGTAGTGCGGATACTCTACGGACTTGGAGTTGAACATATCAAGGGAGACGTACGATGAAGAGAGCACGGGTATTCGTAGACGGAGCCCTTATCGGACTGGTTGACGATCCGAAGGCCATGGTCTCGCAGATCAGGGCAATGCGGCGTCAGGGGGTCATCTCTGCCGAGGTGAACGTTTCGCATAAGGAGTTCAACAACGATGTCATCATCCATACAGACAGGGGACGGGCCCGAAGGCCTCTTGTGGTTCTCCAGAGCGGAAAGCCCCTTATCCTTCAGGAAGAACTCGAAAAACTTCGGAAAAAAGAGATTGACTTCGATTATTTCGTAAAAAAAGGATCGATCGAATTCATCGACGCGGAAGAGGAGGAGGATCTCTTCATCGCCATCCACCCGGATCAGATCACCCCGGCGCACACACATCTGGAGATAGACTCTTCTCTTATCCTTGGGATTGGTGCCGCACACGTTCCATTTCCGGAGCACAATGCCAGTCCGAGGGTAACGATGGGGGCAGGGATGGTCAAGCAGGCCCTTGGGTTCGGAGCGGCGAACATGAAACTCCGCCCTGACACACGCGGGCACCTCCTGCACTATGTCCAGAAACCGCTGGTCCATACCCAGACCTCGGACCTGATCGGCTCGGACGACAGGCCTGCCGGCCAGAACTTTGTGGTCGCGATCCTGAGTTATGAAGGCTATAACATTGAAGATGCCCTTATCTTCAACAAGGCTTCGATCGATCGCGGCCTGGGAAGGTCCCACTTCTTCCGCACCTACGAGGGTGAGGAACGGAGATACCCCGGTGGACAGGTTGACCGGATCGAGATCCCGGACGAGGAAGTTACAGGGGCTCACGGGGCGGAGAGCTACAAGAATCTCGATGACGACGGGGTCATCAATCCCGAAACGGTAGTCAACGAAAAGGATGTCCTCATCGGCAAGACCTCCCCCCCGCGTTTCCTTGAAGAACCGACAAGCGACCTCATCACTGTGGAGAAACGCAGGGATACCTCCGTTACAATGAGAAGCAACGAACGGGGGATTGTCGATACGGTGATCATCACTGAGGGGGAGAACAGTTCCAGACTTGTGAAGGTCCGGACAAGGGACCAGCGTATCCCCGAAGTGGGTGACAAGTTCGCCTCCCGGCATGGACAGAAAGGAGTGATAGGGCTCATCACCCCGCAGACCGACATGCCGTTCACCGAATCGGGTCTTACCCCCGACCTGGTGATCAACCCCCATGCCATTCCCAGCCGCATGACAATCGGCCATATGCTTGAGATGATTGGGGGGAAAGTCGGGTCGATGGAAGGGCGGAGGATCAATGGCACTGCATTTTCCGGAGAGATCGAAGAAGACCTCCGGGGCTCTCTCAAGAAGGAAGGATTCTCCCATACCGGCCGCGAGGTGATGTATGACGGAATCACAGGAAAGCGGTTCTCTGCAGATATCTACATCGGGGTAATCTACTACCAGAAACTCTACCACATGGTCTCCTCGAAGATGCATGCACGGTCGAGAGGGCCCGTGCAGGTTCTCACCCGGCAGCCCACGGAGGGGAGGGCCAGGGAAGGAGGACTCCGGTTTGGGGAGATGGAGAGGGACGTGATGATCGGGCACGGGGCCGCAATGGCCTTAAAAGAGCGCCTGCTCGATGAGTCCGATAAAGTCCATGAGTACGTCTGCGCCCACTGCGGAATGGTCGCCATGCTGGATCGGAAGGCCAATACAACAAGGTGTCTGGCATGCGGCGGCGAGACCGATATCTACCCCGTCGAGATGTCTTACGCATTCAAGCTGCTCCTTGACGAGATGAAGAGCATGGGGATCGCCCCACGCCTCAAACTCGAGGACGTGGTGTAGGAGGGAGAGCGATGGCAAGTCCAAAGAGAATTGGAAAGATAGAATTCGGGTTGCTCTCGCCCAAGGAAATCCGCACTATGAGCGTGCGTAAGATCATCTGGGCGGACACGTATGATGACGATGGATTCCCGTATCCGCAGGGATTGATGGATCTCCACCTGGGGGTTATCGATCCGGGGCTCCGTTGTAAAACCTGCGATCAGAAGGCCAGCGAATGTCCGGGACATTTCGGGCATATTGAACTGGCAAAACCCGTGATCCATGTTGGATATACCCGGCTGATCCGGAAACTGCTCCGGGTTACCTGCAGAAGCTGCAGCCGGCTGCTCCTTTCCCCCGAAGAGATCGTGAAAGTGGTCGGGACCGAGGACGATCTCACCGGGGATGTCCTCTCTGAAAAAGACATCAAGAAAGAGAGGGTCTGTCCGCATTGCGGCGAACAGCAGCTCAAGATCAATTTCGAGAAGCCAACCACATTCTCCGAGATTATTGTCGAGGAAGGGAAGAAAGTAGAGCATAAACTCACTCCTGCTGATATCAGGGCGCGTATGGAAAAGATCCCCGATGAGGACCTCCGGCACCTCGGGATCAATCCGACGGTAGCCCGGCCTGAATGGACGGTACTTACCGTACTCCCTGTTCCTCCCGTCACCATGAGACCCTCAATTATCCTTGAGAACGGCCAGCGTTCTGAGGATGATCTCACCCACAAACTTGTTGATATCATCCGAATCAACCAGAGGTTCAAGGAGAACCAGGATGCGGGTGCTCCCCAGCTGATCATTGAGGATTTATGGGAGCTTCTCCAGTACCACGTGACCACCTATCTCGACAACGAAGTTGCCGGTTGCCCGCCAGCCCGGCACCGGAGCGGCAGGCCGTTAAAGACGCTCTCCCAGAGGCTGAAGGGTAAGGATGGACGGTTCAGGGGCTCTCTTTCCGGGAAAAGGGTCAATTTTTCGGCCCGTACCGTCATCTCCCCGGATCCCAACCTTAGCGTTGTGGAAGTAGGGATCCCCCTGGCGATCGCCAACGAGATGACAATCCCTGTGCATGTGACCCCGTACAATATTGAAAACCTCCGGCAGATGGTGAGAAACGGACCGGAGCGTAAAACCTTAACAGAGCCTTGCGGAGCCAACTACATAATCCGGCCGGATAAGCGGAGAATCAGGCTGGCGGAGGGAAACCTTGAGACAGTTGCAGAGATGCTGGAACCCGGCTGGACAGTAGAGAGGCAGATAAGGGATGGAGATATTGTCCTCTTTAACCGGCAACCCTCCCTTCACAGGATGAGCATCATGGCACACCGGGTCAAGGTAATGGACGGACGTACATTCCGGTTGAACCCGGCAGTCTGCCCGCCTTACAACGCCGATTTTGATGGAGATGAGATGAACCTCCACATTCCCCAGACCGAAGAGGCCCGGGCGGAGGCAGCTATCCTCGTGGCGGTGGAAGAGAACATCCTCTCTCCCAGGTTCGGAGGACCCATCATCGGGGGCATTCACGACCACATCTCCGGGATCTTCATGCTCACCAACCAGCTCAAGTGGCATACGAAGGAGGAGGCACTTTACCTGCTGCGCCATATGGAGATCGAGCACCTGCCGCTTCCCGGCAAGATCGAGGATGGCACGCCCATGTGGAGCAATAAGCAGGTATTCTCCACAGTTCTTCCCAAGGAGCTGAACATGGTCTTCCGTGCAAGTTCCTGCCAGAACTGCGAAACCTGTAAAAGGGAGACCTGCGAACGCGACGCATACGTACGGGTTATCGATGGGATCCTCGAATGCGGCACGATCGATAAGAAGGCCATCGGGGCATTCGACGGACAGATTGTCCACCGCATCATCCGGCAGTACGGGATGAAACGTGCGGCCGAGTTCATCGATGATATCACCCACCTCTCGATCCGATCGATCATGTTGAGCGGTTTCTCCTTCGGAATCGATGACGAAGACCTCTCCAAGACCGAATATGGCCAGATCGATGAAGTTCTCACAAGTGCGATCCAGGACGTGCAGCGTCGGATCAAGATCTATGAGGATGGGCAGCTGGAGCCTATGCCAGGCCGGACCCCTGAAGAGACGCTGGAGATGCAAATCATGCAGGTGCTCGGCAAGGCTCGTGACCGGACCGGTGAGATCGCCGGCCGCCACCTCGGGCTTGGGAACAGCGCAGTGGTGATGGCGGTTTCCGGGGCCCGCGGATCCATGCTCAACCTGACGCAGATGGCCGGCTGTGTAGGCCAGCAATCCGTGCGTGGAGAGAGGATCATGCGTGGGTATGACGACCGGACACTGCCCCACTACAAGAAGGGCGATCGCGGGTCTGATGCCCATGGCTTCATCCAGCACAGTTACAAATCCGGGCTCAACCCCACCGAGTTCTTCTTCCATGCGATCGGTGGCCGCGAGGGTCTTGTGGATACTGCGGTGAGGACTTCGCAGAGCGGGTATCTTCAGCGCCGGATGATCAACGCGCTTCAGGACCTGAAAGTCGCCTATGACGGGACGGTTCGCACGACCGGAGGGAGGATCATCCAGTTCCGGTACGGGGAGGATGGTACCGACCCCATGAAAAGCAGTTTCGGCGACCCCGTGGATGTCAAAGGCATTGTGGAGAGCATCCTCAAGGAGGAGGTCTGAAATGCTGGACGAATATATCGAGGCGATCGAAGCCTCGGATCTTCCGGTCAAGACGAGAGAGCAATTAAAGACATTCCTTGAAGGAAAGGAGATTACCAAGAAGCAGTTCGGGACGATCCTTGCCCGCGTGATCACGGAGTACCAGAATACCCGGGTCCAGGCGTGCGAGGCGGTCGGCATCATCGCCGCCCAGTCCATCGGCGAGCCGGGCACCCAGCTGACCATGCGGACCTTCCANNTCGCCGCCCAGTCCATCGGCGAGCCAGGCACGCAGATGACAATGCGTACGTTCCACTATGCGGGAGTAGCCGAGATCAACGTAACGCTCGGACTCCCCCGGTTAATCGAGATCATGGATGCGCGCAAAGAGCCGAGCACCCCCACCATGACGATCTACCTGGAGCCCAGCTTCTCGGCCGACCGGGACAAGGCCCGAGAGGTGAGCTGGCAGATCGAGGCGGCGCCCCTCCACGAGTTCGGGGACATCGTCATCGACATGGAGAATATGCAGATCGTGGTTCAGCTCAATGTCGCGGTCTGTGAGAAACGCAAGATCAGTGTGCTGGAGATCACAGAGATCGCACCCCGCAAAATTCGTGACAGGCGCCACTACCGCGATTTCGAACATGAAGTGGATGAAAAAATCGCGACCATGTTCTTTTCACCCAAGGACAGGGAAAGCTACCAGAACCTGTTCCAGCTGGCAGAACACGTCCGAAATGTGATCGTGCAGGGTATCGATGATATCGAGCGGGTCGTTGTCAGAAAGGAGGGTGGAGAGTATATCCTATATACCGAGGGCTCCAACCTTAAAGACGTGTTTGAGGTTGAGGGTGTGGACACCACCAGGACCCGCACCAACAACATCAGCGAGATCGCCCAGGTGCTCGGTATCGAAGCGGCCCGTAATGCAATCATCCATGAAGCCCTCTCTACTCTGAGCGAGCAGGGTATCCTCGTGGATGTCAGGCATATCATGCTCGTTGCGGACATGATGTGCATGGAAGGAGAAGTCAAGCAGATTGGCAGGCATGGCATTGCCGGGGAGAAAGAAAGCGTTCTCTCCCGCGCGGCATTCGAAGTGACCGTCAATCACCTGCTCGATGCGGCGGTGGCGAATGAAGTGGACGAGTTGTCCGGAGTCACTGAGAACGTGATCGTGGGTCAGCCTATCCAGCTGGGTACCGGCGATGTCAAACTAATTGCAAAACCTTTGAATTAGGAGAATTGTAAATGGATTTTAATGCTTCTTTACGAAGAGCCATAAAGACTGGCGTTGTCCTGCTCGGGCAGAACATGACCGCGCAGTGCATCGATGAGGGCAAGGCACAGATGGTGGTAGTAGCCGGCAACTGCCCGGAAAACTTCAGGGAAATGCTCAAAACCAGGGAAAATACCTACGTGTATACGTTCGAGGGCTCCAGCGTCCAGCTGGGAAAAGCATGCGGTAAACCCTTCATGGTCAGTGCCCTTGCGGTGATCGATCCAGGGGAATCCGATCTTCTCACTCTCAAGAGGGCGTAAAGACTATGGCAGAAGTTGTGCTTACCGAGGACTGCATGCGCCTTATCTCACAGTTCGAGAAGTTGACGGGGGCCGGCAGCAGGGACTGTGTGATCGACGACCGGAACAACCGTGTTATCTTTGTGATCAACCCCGGGGAGATGGGATTGGCGATAGGGAAGAGCGGATCCAGCATTAAAAAGGCCATGGAGGTCATGGGAAAAAAGATCGAAGTGGTGGAATACTCCCCCAATCCTGAACAATTCCTGCGGAATTGTTTCCTGCCTGCCAAGGTGACGGCCGTGGCCATGGAGGGAGAAGGGGAGTCCCAGGTGGCCCAGATTGAGGTCCGGGATGAGGACAGGGGCCTTGCAATCGGCAAAGAAGGGAAAAACATTTTCAAAGCCAAGAAACTGGCACAGAGACAGCACAATATTGCAGACGTGCTTCTCATGAACAACCAGGCGGAATAACCAATTTTTCCAGGAAAATTTTGCACACACGATCCCATGGATGTGCCCTTACCCGGCAAAAGGAATTTTAGTTTGGTGACAAGGCGAACAGCCCCGGCGGTTTTTATCCTGCATGGCTGTCAGACCTGAGGTCCCATTTCAATTCAGTATAATCGGGCCAGTTTTTATACCGGCCAATTCCGGTTTCTGGAAGAGGTGCTGGGTACTGCTCACAGGAGGAACTCTTTCCTCGGCTCCTCCTTTTGAGGTAAGGAATGGGGATAGCACTGCAGGAGGACTCCCTGCAGGTCTTTTACCTGATCTCCGATCGTATGAAGTTTTTTATCGAGATCTGACAGTTCGTACTGGATATCCCGGAGATCGTTCCTGATTGCCTCCATGTCTGAGAAGCATTCATCGATCCTGGAGATGATATCGGCAACGGCATGGAATTGCGGTTCCTGTGATTTAGGCATAAATTTCTTCTCTCACAGAGAATGCTGTGCATTACTTCATCAGTGTTTCCCCTGGTAACATGCCGGATCGGAGAATCTTTAATGACCGGATACGTCCTAATGGTAGAGAACGGGGCCTGTGGCTTAGCCTGGATAGAGCGCCGGGCTTCTAACCNNAGGGTTCGAATCCCTCCAGGCCCGTAGGAACAATCTTCTTTTTCGAATCCGACGAGAAGGACCTGGAGAATCTCAACCTTAACGCATAGGGGGGGAGCACCCTGGCAATCCTCCTCCTCCGTCCAGGTCCCTTCAGGTTATCGGGATGCCAGCGGGTTGAGACAAAAAATGAAGTCGGGGAATTCCGTCTTCCTTTTCATCCTGCGTGGAAACAGGATGATTTTACCACTTCCACCATGATCGGCTGGGTGAGCCCTTCGTGGGTCACGGCTTTTACCGAGGAAGTGCCGCAAAATTTTACCTGGACCCTTGCGGAAATCCTTTCCCTCTCTTCATAATGGAGCCCCATGGAGAATTCCATCATCCTTTTCATCGAGATGCTTACCGAGAGCAGCTCGACCATGATCCCCGAGTCGCCTGGTGTGAGGTCATCGAAATCGATCGAGGTCACGAAGAGGTGGGACCCTGGGGTCGCCGCTGCGAGTGTGATCACATTGTGGGTACTCTGCAGTTCAAGGGTTCGAGGTTTCCCCTGTTTGATCTCTCTGATCAGTTCGGGGGTGATTCCGGTTAAGGCGAAGCAGTTCATGGGGCATTCACCCGTACATGGGAAGCTGTTCTTTCTTGGGCATGCTCTCGGCCGTTTTGACCTGTTCAGCCAGCTTCTGCATTGTGGACTCTATCTCCTCGGCCTGTTCTATCAGGGGTTGCACATCGAGATCAAGCCCGTACATCTTTTTTAATACCTCGATAGTGGCAGCAGAAGCCCTCGGATCGGGAGCATTAATGGTCTCTCCCAGCAGGCCGTATGCTGCAATGTTTCGGATCTTGCATTCGGTTAGGATACTGCTTGCAATCCCGGATATGCTTCCAATGGGGAGTATGATGGTGGAGTCCTGGATACGTGGAAGAGCTTTATCCGTGCTTGCCACTCCAAAGACCCTCTTATCAGGCTCATTCGTGATGATTCCGGCAATGGTCACTACCTCGTTGATCTTGAAGGGTTCCAGCCAGTCCATGATCCCGTTTGCCACCTCGTAACAGATCATGGGGTGAATTGGAATATCTGCCACGATGACGGTGAGATTATTTTTTTCATAGAGCCGGACCGGGACATTGATGACTCCTTTGTTCATCATTGCCAGGGGAGGGAAATATTTGCTGTTCATACTCCCGATCTGCTCGAATTCCAGTTGATCGACGATATATTGGAGTGCAATACTTCCCACAAGACCGCTCCCGGGAAATCCCATCAGTACCGATGACCCCTCATGTTTGAGAGGGCGGGAGAAGATTCTGATTTCGGTGCTTGGTTCGGGCGACATTAGATTAACATATCTCATCCACCTAAAAAAGTATTATGCAAGTGTATCCGGTAAAGAGAGGCTGTTCAAAGAATCTCGCAGAGTCGATCGCAAAGAAGCTCGACGAGTGCTTCGGCGTGGTTTCAACACAGGAAGGCGATCATTTCCAGATCACCTTCGGAGCCCTTAAACTCCTGGATGTGACCATAGGCAAGGATGGCAAGAGCCTGGTGATCCGGACCGAGTCCAATATCGATGCATCCGACGAAGTCATTCTGGATACCAACAGGCGCTTTCGGCGCTATCTGGATGAAGTCACCGGGTTCTCGACGAAGGAAAGGGTCAAGCGGGCAAAAAGTGTGGAGTCCGAGTAGATTTATCCTTACTCGATGATGATCGCGGGTTTGAAGGGTAGTGCGGACCGTGCCCTGGCGTGAGTGCTCTCCCCCGCATCCGTCACATTGACCCGGACCGCGAACTCTTTCTCCAGGAAGTCTCTGGCCTTTGAAAAGACCATCAATTCATCGATCGATCCCTGGAGGTACTGGGAGATCAGCTGTGGCGGGAACTTGTGGATTAGGGTGATGCACTGTCTGGTCACATCGCTGGCTTCTTTTCCACGGCGGCGCATCGCATCATCCTTCATGATCTCACGGATTACCGCATTTTTATCGATAGCCCCGGCCACTGCGGCAAAAATCTCTCGTTTCCACGAAGGTGCAACACAGATCGTGATCACAGAGGGAGTGATCTGGATGATCTTCTGGATCGATTCGACGTCTTCCACAGTCCGCGACAGCAATTCCTCGGAGAGTTCAAGGCCGGGATTGATCCGTGACCGATCTTCCTCCGGCCATGACGCAAACGAGACCAGACCGGCATTTCCGGTTTCTTTCCAGAGGTGTTCGGAGGTGAAGGGGATGATAGGGGCCAGCAGCCGGATCCAGACCGAGCAAAGGTCTTTCAACGCTTTATCACCCGCGGATCCCGTTGGAAGCCTCCTCTTGTACCATTTCAGATCGGCCTCCACTGCAAAAAACGCTTCCTGGAGTGCCTGACGCGTCTGGAAGCGTTCCAGTGCTTCGGTCGTCTTTACGATATGGGTCTGGAGGCGGGAGAGGAGCCATAAGTCGATCTCGTTCTCGCTCATCCCTGCTGCCCTGGTCTCCTGGACGGTATTCCAGAAGCGTTCAATCTGCTTCCGGGTAGAGTTGACAAGTTCATTCCGCCAATCGAAGTCCTGCCATGGTTCGGCACTTCCTACGAGGAACATGCGGACTGTATCCGCTCCAAACTCCCTGACTGCATCCTCGAGGAGGAATACATTCCCCTTCGAAGAGGACATCTTGGCCCCGTTCAGGAGGCCCATTCCAAAGACCACCATTCCCCGTGGGAGACACCCGGGGGGAAAGATTGCGACATGGTGAAAAAGCTGGAAGGTAAGATGGTTCGAGATGAGATCCTTTGCGGAGAACCGGAAATCGTAGGGATACCAGAACAGAAATTCCTCTCGCATCTGGCGTAATTTATCGGAGATAACGACGTTTTCCGTTTCTTTCCCGAGGAAGAGGTAATCGAATACATCGGGGGAGAGTTCCTCGGGCGGGATCTGCGACAGGTGGTGCGCAATGGTATAGTAGGCCATATACACCGTAGAATCGGATAACGGCTCGATGAGCCATGCGGGATCCCACGGAAGCCTGGTCCCGAGACCTACTTTACGGGTACATGCCCAGTCCTTTAGCCAGTCGATGGTCCGCTCGAATTCAGCCCGGACTTCGGGAGGTACCAGATTCATCCCTGCCAGGTGACCCGCTACCTGCGCTTTCCACGCTGGATCGCTGTATTGCAGGAACCACTGGTCATGCAGGATCTTTACGACGACCTGGCCCCCGCATCGGCATACGACGGATTGGACATCGAATTCATACATTACCAACGAATCGTATTTCTCCATTGCCAGGGCTGCCACCGTATCCCTTGCCATCCGTACGGTCTCCCCGCCATACTTCTCAAGGAGCTTCCCCTGGGAAAACTCGGCGCCGTATACCTCCTGCGTGAGGGCATCCATGCGGGGATCCGTCTGATCCCGGATACCTGCACGTTCAACGGCGTCCTTTGCCGGAAGTTCTCCGTAGCCCGGGACCTTGATGAGAGGGATCGGATGGATTCTCTGATATTTCCCCTGACTCTGGAGGTCACGAAGGGCGATATAGTCAAACGGGGCATGGGCCGGGACACTCATGACCATGCCGGTACCCATGTCGGGATCTACGAACCCTGCAGGCAGGATGGGAACCTTCCCGCAGAGGGGATGAGAGACTTCCTGGTCGATGAGAGTGTAGCCCGGGATCTCCTCTGTCACACGCACCTCGTGGTCCTGGTAGGATAGCTTCTCTGCAGCCTGGCGGCTGATAATCCAGGGTTTCCCATCAACGAGGGCCCTTACATACGTGGTGGAGGGATTGACCCAGAGATTGGTGACTCCGTGTGTGGTCTCGGCGCGAAGAGTTGCGGTCGGGATGAAGGCATCCTTCCAGCGGAACATAATCAGGACAAAGCGGAGGATCTCGGCCTTGTCCCCTTCCAGAAGGTCATGGTCACCCACGGGGTTCTCGCACTGGGGGCAGTACCGGACGGGATGGGCCCCCTTGAGCACGCGCCCGGCTTCCCCCAGGTGCTTCCACTGCCACTCGATGAACTTGCTGTATTGGGGGTCTACCGTGGTGAACCTGCGCCTCCAGTCGATCGATAGTCCGCATTCAGTCATCACCCTGCGGTATTCCTCTGAGAAGTGCCGCACGATGGTCAGGGGGTTCACGAATTGCGCAAGAACATCGGGCGGGACCTTATACAGGTCGCGGTAAAGGTGGATTGCCTTCTCGTCCCCGCGTGCAATGCGCTTGGAGATCCCGATTACCGGGGCACCCGTGACATGGAATGCCATGGGATAGAGGACTTCCCTCCCTCTCATCCGCCAGAACCTCGCGATGACGTCGGGGACGATGTAGGTGCGTCCATGCCCCACGTGCATGGCCCCGCTTGGGTAGGGATATGCCACCGTGAGGTAGAATTTCTCTTTTTGAGAAGGATTTGATTCAAACGCATGCTCCCATGCGCTGAGGGCAGTCTCCTCCAGCTGCCGCATATCAGGTAGACTCAACTCTGCTCACCCTCTCCTAAAATAAAGAAAAATGTTTATACAGGTCTTAATTTAATGATATCGCCTTCGTTGTAGCGTTTGATGAGTTCCTGTGCGATTGTCGAATTCTTGGCGAGATGGATCTCCCCGGCATCGTTCACCGTTGCGGTAAAGAGGTATTCCTTCCCTGCAAAGACATCCACGATCTTTCCGCTCTGTTCCGGGCAGAGGATTGCAAGCTGTTTCTTGTCCATCCGGATCTTTACCCCGCCTCCGAGCTGCAACTCTTCCTCCTGGGGGGGGTGTGAGGGCTGCTTCTCCATCTCGCTGCGCGGACGGATATCGATCCCGATGCCCACCTTGTTCACAATGGCGGCGATGTTCTTCCCGCCTTTTCCAATTGCAGCAGGGACATCCTTGTCCTCGATGTAGACCAGGGCTTTACTGTCGGAGAGCATGTGGACGTCCACATATCCATCAGTATATCGCCCTATCTCGCGCTGGATGTCTTTTTCAAGGATCTTCCACTGAGTAGTCTCCTCTTCTTTCTGCACGGTAGGGACTTTCAGCGGGGCAGGTGCGATGGTCGGGCTCATTACCGGCATCACGATCGTTTCCCCGTCATACTTGAAGATCTCAAAGATCAGTTCACCTGTCTCGTTATCGGAAACAGTAGTCACCGGCCGGAGGTTGATATCGCTGGACATCCCCTCCGGAACCTTGATTGTGAATCCTACGTCGTAGATGTTGGTGATCTCCCCCTTGTCTACGAAGATGATCGTGTTCACGATCTGCGGCAGCACTCCGAAATCCACCCTGTCCGAGAAGCGCTGGAGGGCATCGTGGGCGCCGATGGCATGCAGGACGCCGACCATGCCAATCCCGGCAAGGCGCAGGTCCGCAAAAACGCAAAAATCCTCGTTCTTGCGCAGCTCATCGAAGACAACGTAGTCCGGACGCACCAACAGCAACACATCCGCGGTATTTGCCATACTCCCATCGAGACTGGTATACTGGGTGATGTGGTCGGGGACCTGCAGTTCCCTCGGAGCTTCCATTGTCTTGACCACATACCCGTGATCCGCAAGGTAGGTGGCGATACTCTGGGCGAGCGTGGTCTTTCCCCCCCCCGGAGGTCCGGCGATCAGGAGACCCCTTTTATCCCCCACGATCCGGGTCTTGATGATGTTGGACTTGTTGAACTGTTCCAGGGTGACGTCCGCGATAGGGCGGACGGCAGTGATCTCCATCCCATCCGAAAAAGGCCTGCGGGTAATGGCGATCCTCATCGAACCAATCTGGATTATGGTTACCCCACGTTTTTCCAGTTCGATAAAACCGTCCGGGTCTCTCTTTGCACGCTCAAGGATTTCCTGGGCAAGGTTACGCAACTCGTGATCCGTGGCAGGCTGGTCCCGGATCCTGACGAGATGCATCTCCTTTACGGTTCCCTTTTTGGCCATGGGTGAGACCCGATCCTTGAGATACACGGCAATCGTATGTTCATCGAAGAATTGATCGATCCCCAGGGGAGCGAAATCTTCCACCTGAGGCCGGAGGTAGATCACATCGAGCCCTTTTGCCTTTGCAACCTCGGCCTGGACGACATCGCTCGTGATGAACCGTGCCTCGTGTTCGATGGCGACATTGCGGATCAGGGCATCAATCTCCCCCCCGCTCGCCAGTTTCACCTGTTCAAGGGTAGGTCGGACCCCCACGAATTTGATCTCTATGGTGCCCTCTTCCGCAAGTTTGCACAGCGCCTGGAGTTCTGTGAGCCCGGAAAAACCGATCTCCCGTCCCTGGTTTGCCTGGGCTTCCAGTTCAGCGATGACTGCTTCCGGTATAACTATTGATGCACCATTATATTCGCCTGTTTTTATCATGGAGGTGATACGACCGTCTATTACAACGCTTGTATCCGGTACTAATTTCAAAATCTTCCCCTCGATTTCAGTTGTATATTGTGGATTCTGGGCAGGGATTGGGCGTATTTTGTTCACTGGAAATTCCTTTCAGCCGCAGTGTATATTGCCCCCAAGCCTTTGGTATTTTGGTCCACGATTATAATTAATCTCAGAAACACATGAAAGTTCTGTCATGAAAAACAAACTGCGATCTCTCTGCCGGATAGCGACGGTATTTATTATCCGGTGAGTGCGCTTTCGAATTGCACACGGGACCCTAAAGGCCGTATTTTATACCGGGAAACGCTTCTCTCTAAAACCGGTGCAATGAAAATTATTGGATAGACTCTTTTTGTCGAGGATCTTTCTTTGCGTAAACCTTGGCAGGATCGAAGATACGCGGGGCGATGATCTCCCCGTCCAAAGTGCGGTAGAAACAGGACCGGTACCCGGTATGGCAGGCAGCACCGGCCTGCTCGACCTCGTATAAAATACAGTCCTCATCACAGTCCACCAGGACTCTGACAACCCGCTGAAAATGACCGCTTTCCTCTCCCTTCTTCCAGAGCTTCTTTCTGGATCTGCTATAATAATGAGCGAAACCCGAATTTTGCGTAAGATGGATTGCCTGTTCATTCGCATATGCCACCATAAGCACCTCACCGGTTGCGGTGTCCTGCACCACTACCGGGATCAGACCCTTGTCATAATGAAGTTTCATCATGTCAGACACCAGCCAGTAATTTCATCAGTGTGAATAGAATATCTCCGAAAAAGATCGCGGTGACCAGCCCGGCGGTAATCGGGACCATAAAGGGAATTCCGTAAGAGATCCAGACACTCCCTGCTCTCTGGTAAAGGGAAATCTCCCGCGCATACTTTTCCGGGTGAAGACGCAGGTCCTTCGTATATATCCTTCCCGCGCCTGAAACCATTCTCCTGATTGTCTCGGACAGCCCAAGGAACCGCCTTCCAATCCGGCCGCTTTCGGTCTCCTCCACCTCTTCCATGATAAAACCGAATGAGTGGGGCAGGTCCCTTGCCCGTACCGGGAATCCGAAGAACATGCTGGGGAAGGGCGCATGATGCCCTTTCCGCAGGTTCTCAAGAAAAATCGCAATGGGTGTGAGAAGGTTGAGGATAAGGGCGTTTATCAGTACAGTGAAAGGGAATGGAAACAGTGGGGAATAATCCCACACGGGATTAACGGGATATTGCGGAATGAGCACCGCGATGAAGATCAGGGCACAGGCATCCGCCCCTCCCATAAGATTGACCATGTTGAAGGCGAAAAACACCGCGCAGAAAATACAGATTAATATTGCCGCATAGGAAAGCGAATTTTGGAAAACCGCACTATAGACCACCGTTCCCAGCGGAATAGACAGAATCCCGAAGAACAGTCCTGCATCGAGAATGTCGATTGCCCTGGGAATTTGTGCATATCTGACCAGGGAATAGAGTGTATCTGCAGAGAGAAGAGTAATGACCAATCCCACGATTAAGAAACAAAAATCAGGGAAAAAATCCTCCCCGAGATCCAGAACCGAAAAACCAAAAAAAATTATTGAGAGGGGTATCCCTGCTGCCAGCATCGGATACCAGGTTTTATACGGCACCCTGCGCTCCTGAATATCCCGGACAGAAGCATAAACGAGTGTGATCAAAACTGCCGCTGCCGTGATAGCCAGAGGGATTATCATGGATACAGGTATAACTGAGACCTGAAGGTTCTTATGTGATACCCCTTCCACGACCGCCCTTCCGTCTCCCCCGGACTGGAAAGCAAGGTATTTGGGCGAATAAGGAACAATTGCATGATGAGTGGACTGGAGAGTATAAAGGGGGACCTGATGCATGACCGGTGAGGAGATACTGGAGACACTCCTCTCGGGGGTTTTAAGCCAGGGCCCGTTCTCCTTAAAGGAGATGCTTGTCCACACCCGTCAACAGGCATCCAGCGGGATAGGGGTAACCGGTGAAAAGAAAGAAAGATGGTATATCCTCTTCCTGAAAGGGGAGCCCGATGGAGCCATACTTGCCGATAGCAGGGGGAATCTCTATGGGAACAAGGCAGTGTACCTTCTCAAGGGGACGGAACGTTTCCATTTTTACCCTGCAGATCCCGGTGTTGTCGAGAGACTGGTTCTTTCCTGCCGGATATTCGATAAGAAGATCCTCGATCGGAAACTTCCAGGGGACATCCCTGAAATGGTGATCAAGACCGAAAGCGGCGTAGGACTCTTTTCCATGCAGGTCACAAAGAAAGGCATACCCCAGCCGGGCCAGAGAGTGACAATCCGGAAACTCGGGCAGATCACGGGCAGTGATACCACAAACGGAGATGGAAAAGTCTCGTTCAAACTGCTTTTCGGAAGGTACGAGTGCATCATTATGAATCCCGATCTCAGCACCCGTGTCTACGAATTCGAGTTCTCCCCCGATCTCCTTGACCAGGTGGTCGGCCTCGAGATCTCTTCCTAGACTCCTGCCCGAACCTGCAGTGCATCCCGTGCGAACATCTTCCTCCGCACAGACAACACCGGACTTCGGATGATAGTTTTTTGTAACCATAGACATACCTCTCTTCCATGGAGAAGAAGAAAATTGAGAAGAGTGATTTTGAAGCTATTCTCAGTGGAACCAAAGACATAACCCAGTACATGGAGATCAACCCCAAGGAGGGGGAGACCACCTTTTTCGGCGTTCGGACCGCCAGCAACCCGAACTATCTCATAAGAGCCATTTACGAGATGTACGAGTCGCACCTCAACAAGAAACTCGCCGTCAAGGCGGTGCGCAAACTCTTCCGTTCGGTCGGTAAGGGATCGATCGGGCTCAATAACCTGTTGAAGAAACTTGGCATGGAATTAAAACCCGCAGAGTTCCTTATGTTGGTCTTCACCCTGCAGCATCAGCAGGGATGGGGCGCTCCGTTCGAGCTGATCGAAGCCAGCGATAAGCGCATCCTCCTTCGGACCAGGCAGACATTCGAGTCCCAGGTGATGAAGGACTGGAAGATACCGGTCTGTGGTATTCACCAGGGATGGATCGAAGGTATCCTCATGGCCATAACCGGAAAAAACTGGTTCTGTCTGGAGAAATCCTGCCATGCGAATGGTGACGAATACTGTACGTTCCAGGCAGACCAGGTTCCCGCGAGCTGGAAATTCAAGGCCGAAGCGGTGGTCAAGGGCGATTCGGCTATCACAGAGTTCATTGAACACAAGCCTCTGGAAGGCAAGATCTCCCTTATGGATGAACCTGTTGTCATGATGCCCCGGTTCATCTTCACGTCCATGACCAATTCGTTGAAGAAGACCATGGGAGAGGCGCCGGCAAGCGGTGTCAACTACCGTGCCTACATGGACATGGGAAAGGAGAACGTCGAGCATTACAAGAAGATGAGCATCTATTTTGACCTCTCCAGGACCAAACTTGACGGGGATCTCAAGCTGTTGCATGACCGTTTCGCAGCATTCGGGACTCCTTCAATAACCGGAGGCAAGATTGCGTATGGCGGCCATGTCGTCAACGATAACTTCGAGGTTGTTGATTCCATTGAAAAGGAAAGGGGCAGCAAGGCCACAGTCTTCCAGAAAATCGGCGATAAGGCAATTCGTGTATCTACTAACGTTATTGGCGCTGACGGCAAGCGGGCTGTTGGAACCGAGATTTCAAGTGTTGTCTACGATGCCGTGATCAACAAAGGGCAGACCTATTACGGCACTGCAGATGTGGTTGGGAAAAAGTATGTCGTGGCGTATGAGCCAATCAGGAATCCCGCAGGAGAGATCATCGGTATCCTGTTTGTCGGAATTCCGGAAGACACGATAAAGGAAGAAGGCCAGAAAAAGATCAATCCAAAGACACTCTCCGACATGGCATTTGCCTTTTATTCCCAGATGGGCTGGTTCAACTTCGTCAAGGAGGAATGGGACGAGAAGACCAAGACGAAGACAATCACCCTCTCCCACACCGTCGAATCCGAATCGTTCGGCAATACGGGAAAACCGGTCTGTTTCTGCACGGCGGGTCTGTTGGCAGGAATCGTTGAAGGAGCATTCGGCATCAAGGTGCAGGCCCGGGAAGTCGCCTGCAAATCGAAAGGCGACGAGCATTGCGTGTTCCAGATTAAAAACCGGGTTGAATAAAAATATCTAAAATTTTAATTGTTTTATCTCTTCCACATTCCTCATCAGGTTCTCTACTTCCGAATCAGTCATGGAGATCCGTGATTCCATCTGTTCGAAGTCCCGGAGAAGCTGACGGAGGCGAACGTCCATGAGATAGATCAGGATCATGAGAAAAACGATGATGACAGCGAATACAACCAGTAAAAATTGTTCCAGGGTCATTTTTTCCCCCTGAAGATCGCCTTCGCGAATCGTTCAATAAACTTCTCCTGGGTTTCGATCCTGCGCTCTTCTTCCGGAATCCCGGCCAGCTCGGCAGCAATATGCTTGATTGCTACAGAAGCAGGGGATGTCGGGAACTTGATCACCACGGGTACTTTGAAGGATGTGGCCCTCCGGATATTGGGGTCTTCAGGGATGGTCCCGATCACCTTTACTCCCAGTACCTTCTCCATCTTCTGTTTCACGAATTCCGGTTTCTCGACTCCGGCACGGTTGATGATTACCCCCAGGACGTGACCTCCCACCACCTCGGCCAGGATCTTCGTTTTTAGGCCGTCCACGATGGAAGAAAGTTCAGGGTTGACAACCAGGATGACATCATCCGCCACGGCCAGCGGGATTACCCCGTCCCTGCTGATGCCTGCGGGTGCATCGACTATAAGAAAGTCACACAACTCAACGAGGTCTTTCAAGACATCCTTCAGGCGTTCGGGATTCGCCTGTTGGAAGCCCTGGAGGGAGATCCCGCTCGGAACCACTTTCACTCCGCCCGGGCCTTCGTAAATAGCATCGTGGATATTGGCTTTGCCGGCCAGTACTTCATGCAATGTTACAGGAACATCCTCGAGTCCGATGGCAAGCCCCATGTTTGCCATCCCGATGTCGGCATCCATTATGTAGGTATTTTTACCAAATTGTGCCAGACTGGTACCAAGATTCACTGTTACCGTAGTCTTTCCCGTACCGCCTTTCCCTGAAGCAATCGTGATGACTCGGACCATTCAACCCTCCTTAAAGGTAAGCATTGTCCTTTATTTATATAAGGCTAATGAGAGAAGCCCAAAATCGGTTATATCCATGCCCGGAGCAACGTGGTCACATCGTGTCGCAGGGAAGCGGTCCATGCCTCGACCAGAGGTTCCTTCCGACGCGCGATCCCGATAAGGCGCGATCCCTTGTACTCCAACTCAAAAAGCTGGACGCTTTTATCCTCGATCTCGCCCTTTATCCGGTAGATCCTGGAAAATAGGGCCGCATCCTCCATCCGGGAGGGAGATCCGGAGGAAGCGACCAAAAGCCCGTCCCAGGTGGCGATAGTCAGTGAATCCAGGCCGTACTCGCTGCAGATCAGCTCCATGCCTGATTCGAGGTCCCTGGCCTTTCCCATCTCTACCGACGGAGGCGGTAGCGTCTCGACCTGCGCAGTTTCTGATGAAACAGATTTCCCGGGGACTGCAGCAACCGCAGATGAATTTTCCTTCTGCTCGACAGCCCCCGTCCGGGGCTGTGGCGACAATGGCTTGAGCCTGCGGTAGAGCCGGGTTACATACAGAGCGGTCAGCAGCAACACGAAAAGGATTACCGAAAGGAGGACCAGGATAACCAGGAGGAGGAACACCTCTATGCTCACCGAACCCACTTCGCCTCACCCGCCATTTTTTTTGATAAGGTGTTCAAGATGCAGTTTTTCCATCATTGATCGGTAATTTGCCCTCATTTTTTCACTCATGCTCTCCAGATCCATGGAATCGAGTGCTTCCAGATCGCGGCTAAATACAGCATAATCATCGTTGGATGCCAACTCGGGTCCTTTGTTTTCAGATTGGGGTTTCGTCTCACTTCTGGCCCTCATCGCCGTTCCCGGAGATGGCCTTCCGGAAGGGGAATCCGTCGGTCCAATTTGTGAAACCGGCGTGGAGGGGGAGTTTTCCCGGACAGCAATCGACGCATGTGCTGCACCCGGATGGACTTTTTTCGGGTTGACCTGCTTTTCTTCTTTCAAGGAAGAGGGTGGTTTTGCACCGGGTCTCGCTCTTCTCGGCAGCACCCTTGAATCGGAGTTGAATTCCAGAGTCAGGTCAATCTGGGCAATACTGAGATCGGAAAGCGAGGCTTCCACCTCATCATCCTGTAAGGAGAGAACCGAGTCCCATGCCGCTTCTCCAGTGAGAGTATCGCACCTCGCCAGCAAGACCCTCCCCTCGCGCAGGATCAGGTCGATGGAATGGACCGGGGTGAGTATGCTGCAGGAGCCTGAAAACTTCTCCTTTTCCATCTCCCCGATCAGGGCGCCCAGCTTCACCGCTTTTTTCAGCGAACGGAAGGTGCCACGAGGGATTTGCATCAGTAGTGTTGAGGATTCCTCCCCATTTAACGTTATTGGTGGTGGAATCCAGCCGATCTACACGAAACCGGCGATCAGAAGATCTTTTATGAGTGGTACCAAGAGCAAAGATTTTTATTTATATATATCCACAACAATGTTTATATAGGAAAGGTGGCATGCAATGCTGAAACAAATTCTGGGAGAATTTTTGAAGATCGAAGGAGTAACCGCAGCCGTAGTGGTGGGCCGGGACGGGTTCGTCATCGAGAGTGCGGCCTCCGGCAAGATGGATATCGATGCCCTGGGAGCAATGGCGTCCACGGGATTGGGTACATCTGAAGCCATGGGCAAGGAACTGGGGAAAGGGGAGCTCAAACAGATGCTGGTTGAAACGGAAAAGGGCCCCATCATCATGTCCCCCCTTTCTTCGGATGAATTGATTGCTATTGTTGCGGAAAACGAGGCCAACGTCGGAAGAATCCGCTACGATCTGAAGAAGAATAAAGATCGCCTGGTTGCGGCACTTTAAGGTATGAATCTGCCCCAGGGTGCCTATGCCGGGACTATCGAGTCTCCTCTTCCGGAGGGGTATGCCATGGCGGCTCCCCACCTTACCGGAAGGGTGGAGGTTCTCACCGACCAGGGTTCCGGCATTCTAATCCTGGAATGCGGAGAAGTTGTGGCAGCCTTGTACCGCGAATCTACCCTGGAATGGAAGGGAAAAGATGCGGTGGAATATTTAAGAAATACTTTTGGAGGAGGGGCCGATCCCCGGATCGGATACGTGATGTATCGCTATACTGAGGAGGAATATATGGACGCAACCCGGCAGAGCCTGGAAGAAAAGATCATGATCCAGGGGAAAGAGGAAACACCTGCTCACCCTCTCCCTGAAAAGCTGGACGATCGCAAACTGGAGCGTATCCTCTCTCATTCCGGAGTAATCGCAGTATCGGTCTTCTTTGAAGGGTTCCCCGTACAGTCCCAGGGGAATGCCGATTTCGAGCAGGTGGCGGCTATGGCCGAGGATTTCCTGAGGGCAGGTAAAAAGGTCTCCCTTGACATGGGTATGGGAATCCTTGACCAGATTATCCTTGAAGGCGAGGACCGGAAGTGCATAATTGCGCCCTACGGTGACCTGTACCTCTGTCTGCTCACGGAAGCGGACACTCCCCTTGGACTCATCCGATTGGCCATAAAGAATATCCAGCAGGAACTGAAAGGAGGGATATGAATGGGGTCAAATCCGTTACAACCGGGGACGTCGTTTGCGGATGAGGGGTGAATATGACAGAACGGGAGAAGAAAGGGCTGTCCTTTAAGAAACTCTTCAGGAGGGGTAAGGAAGAGGAACCTCCAAAGGATGCACGGGGAATTCCTCCCCTTGATGTGGAATCCCTGGAGAAAGAGAAGAAAGATCTGGAAAGCCTGATGAAGAGGATCGGTATCTCCCAGGAACCGGAGGTGCCGAAATCGGCCCCCCGCGTGGTCCAGGAGACCTCAGCAGAACCTGTAGCGCCACAGATCGGGAAGGACGAGATACCAAAGGAACCGGTCCCCTCTAAAGGGGTTCCGAACAAGGACGCCCCTCAGATCCCCACATCCCCCGTTGTTTCCGGGGAACCAATCCCTCCCCACGAATCTCCTCATTTCGAACCCGCCAAGAAGACCGTCTGGTCTGAGATAAAACCCGCCCCGGAGGAAAACGTCATATCGGTCAATCAGATCGATGACCTTTCAGGGTTGATCCTACCGAAAGGGGCTACATTCCAGGTTGAGGAGATCAAGATCAAGGACAGGAAGGATGTCTTCACATTAAAAGGATCGGAGGAGAAGGACCTGGAAAGAAAGGATCTCTCAACTTCCGGCCTGAAGGTGGTCTCTGATGCGGCTGTTGAGGTCCATCAGGGCCTGAAAGGCGGTCTCCTGGGAAAACTCAACCCGATGTCCGTGATTCGGAAGAGTCACGTGGAATATAATGCAAGAACCCACGGGATGCTCGTGGATTTGAGTTTCCACCCAAGACCGGGCGTGGAAGAGATCGAACGCTACCCTGTGAACGAACCGTTTGCGTTTATCCGGATCACCTTTGACCATGCCACTCATGAGTACACGTACGAGGTATTGGAGCCCAAACTTACCCTTGCGGAACAGGATCTCTTCAAGGATATCAAGGAGCGTATCTTCGAACGACTGGACCTCAATACCCAGAACGTTCTTGAAGAGATCGCGAAAAAAACCTTAAGGGATGTCACAGATGACATCATTGACGACTATGGACTTACCCTCAACCCGCTGCAGAGGGAGAAGATCCTTTATGCAATGTACAAGGAGTTCCTCGGCAACGGTATGATAGACCCTCTCATGCACGACCGCTATATCGAGGATATCTCGTGTGACGGGGTCAATACCAATCTCTTTGTGTTCCATACCCGTTACGAATCCATGCGTACGAACCTGCTTTATAAAAGTGCGGATGAACTGGATTCGTTCGTTACGAAACTCGCACAGCGTTCAGGAAAGTACATCTCGATTGCCGAGCCCATGCTTGACGCCACGATGAGCGACGGATCCCGTATCCAGATGACCCTCGGAACGGAGGTGACCGCTCATGGATCCACCTACACCATCAGGAAATTCAAGGATGAACCAATCACCCCGACAGACCTGATCGAATGGTCCACGTTCTCCCCCCTTTCGATCGCCTTTTTCTGGATTGCGGTGGAGAGCGGAAAGTCCTGTATTTTTGCCGGCGGAACGGCTTCCGGGAAGACGACCTCGCTGAATGCTATCTCGCTGTTCATCCCACCTCTTGCCAAGATCGTCACCCTGGAGGATACCAGGGAACTCAAGCTTCCCCACCCGAACTGGATCCCTAGCGTAACAAGGACCTCCTTCGATACGACCGGCAAGGGAGAGATCGATATGTACGAGCTCCTGAAGGCGGCCCTCCGTCAACGGCCCGAGTATATCCTTGTCGGTGAAGTGAGGGGTAAGGAGGCCCTCACCCTGTTCCAGGCGATGAGCACCGGGCACGTTACCTACTCTACCATCCATGCGGATTCGGTTGCCAGTATCGTGCACCGGCTTGAGAACCCCCCCCTCGATGTGCCAAGAAACATGCTCTCCGCCCTTGACCTGGTATCCGTACAGGTCCAGGCACGGGTGGGAGGTCAGAGGATCCGGCGTAACAAGCAGATCATAGAGATTCTCGATATCGATCCACGGACAAACGAACTGATCACGAACGAGGTCTTCAAATGGCACCCGGCAACCGACGAAATCACATATTCGGGAAAATCCTACATCCTCGAGGAGATTATGGAGGAACGTGGATGGGACGAAGCCAGGATGCGGGAGGAACTGAAGATGCGGCAGGAGGTCCTCGAATGGATGAGGATCAAGAAGATCCGGAATTACCACGAGGTGGGGAATATCCTCATCCAGTACTACAGGGACCCCACGGCCATTATGCAGAAAGTCCGGGCTGAATTATACGAGTCAGCATGAACAGTTTCGAGCGTTTCGCGTTCCGGATCCTGGGAACCTATGTCGGAAAGAAGAGGGATTCCTACAGCAGTCTCCGGAACGATCTTGTCACGGCCCGGATGAAAGTACCCTTCGAGGTATACCTCTCCACGGCATTCCTTTATTCGGCAATCGCAGCGATCATCGGTGCGGTAGTCCTGGGCATCCTCACCTACCTCCTGAATATCCCCGGGATGATCGCCTACAAGGGGGCAGTGCCCGACGCTGTGGCCGCCCTGGCTCCTTACTCCCTCTTCATAGGGACCGTAATCGCAGTGGTCATTTCATTCGCCGTGATAGGCGGGATCACCTACCTGGTCTTCCTGATTTATCCCTCCATTGTTGCAGGCGGTCGCAGGCGCAACATCGATGCCACGCTGCCGTATGCCATCAATTACATTACGGCAATGTCGACCGCAGGGATCCCCCCCGCGGAGATCTTCCGCCAGCTGGGCAGCAGCCCGATTTACGGTGAGAGCGCCACCGAAGCGCGGTTCATCACACTGGAGATCGATCTGTTTGGAAAAGACTTAATCGATGCACTCCGGCTTATCTCCGCTACCACCCCCAGCCTGCGCATGAAGGAGTTCCTCCAGGGGGCCATGGGATGCATCTCCGCCGGAAGCAGCCTGACCGACTATTTCAGGACCAAGGCCGAACAGTACTCACTTGAGAACCGACAGACCCAGAAAGTGTTTCTTGACACGCTCGGACTCATCGCCGAGTCCTACGTGACTGCAATGGTGGCAGGGCCGCTATTCCTGATCATCCTGCAGTCCATCATGGCAATCCTGTCCAGCTCGAGCCAGCCGATCTTCCTCTATCTGATCATTTACCTGATGATCCCGTTCGGGAGCCTGATGTTCGTGATCCTGATCAGTTCCATGACCCCGGAGAGTTGAAATGGGCTTGAAAGATTCCATCAAAGGTCTGGTCCCGGCAAAAGGGAAGGACGGGAAACCTGGCGGGGTGGAACAGACCGCCCCGGTTCCGGAAAAGATACCCGTGCCCAAAGCGAAGGTTCCAGGGATGGAGGAGAAAAAATCCCTATTTTCCGCAATCTTTTCAAGGGGGAAGTCCGCATCGATCACCCTTGGGCCCGGGGAGATACGCCAGTTCGAGAGGGAACAGGGGGAGATCACCAGAAAACTGGAGAAACACCGCAAACAGAGTATCGGGGTCGGTCGAATCATCAAGCACCCGGTTAAGGTCCTCACCGAGTCTCCCCTGAATATTCTCATCGTAACAGTGCCTGCTGCGCTTCTCCTGTTCTTTATCGGAACGGCCCTGTTCATCCGCGATTACGGGACGAGCGTACTTTTTACCACCACCCTCGTGGACGATCTCGTCGTGTTCGCAATTCTCATTGCGATTATTCCGGTGGCATTCCTGGACTTACGGGAGAGCACCCGGATAAGGAAACTGGAGGAAGCCCTCCCCAACTTTTTCCGCGACCTTGCAGGGATGAACGACAGCGGCATGACCCTCCCCAATGCAATCCACCTCGTGGCGCAGGGGGAGTACAGCACCCTCACGCCCTTTATACGCCGGCTTGACAACGAGATGTCCTGGAACACAACGTTCATCGAGGCCATCCAGCGGTTCAGAAACAGGCTCGGCACCCCGCTTTCCGACCGGAGCATCGACCTCATTGCCAAGGCCAGCAAAGCGGGAGGCGACGTGAGCGAAGTCCTCCGGGCTGCCGCAAGGGACACCTACGAAGTCCTCGCACTCCGGACCGAACGCCGCAATAACATGCTCATCTACGTCATCATCGTGCTCATCTCGTTCATGGTTTTCGTCTTCGTGATTGCCATCCTGGTAAGCACATTCCTCTCCACGATGGCAACGGCCGGCAGCGCTGCGTCCTCCGCGGGGGCCGGGGCTGCCTCATTTATCGGCAATGTCGACCTCTTCTTCTATACGCGGCTCTTCTCGCACGCTGCAATGATCCAGGGGATCTTTTCGGGACTGGTGGCTGGACAGATGGGCGAAGGGAGGGTGGTGGCCGGCCTGAAATATTCCGCCATCATGCTGATCATCGCATGGGTGCTCTTCCGGTTCTTCATCTCCTGACACATTTTTGAGTCACCGATCCAGGAGTAATTCCCCAGATCTTGCCGGGGAATTGTAGGCAAATCCAGGAGTGAAAAAAGAAAGAGACTTCCGGATCTTCGTGTTTCCCCATATTCAGAGTATTCCCATCTCCGAAAGCCTGCGGGGGAGATACTCCCTGGTGACGAAATCCAGGCCGCGCGCAGCAAACGCCTGCTGTTCCGACTTGAGATTCATCTTCAGCTGCAACTGGATCTGGTCTTTCCAGTAATCGGTCGAGAACCTGGGATCCGTGAGCTCGCTCTGGAGGGCGGCTACGTCCTTCTCGGTCAGGGTATCCGAGGGCAGGTTGTAGTCACGGATATCGCTCGGCTGCACCCCGATGAACTGGGCCCTCGGTGTGGCAAGGAGCTCTGAGATATGGGCGCTCTTGATCGCGCCATAGGCAACGCTCGCAAAGATCCGGTAGGACCAGGGATCTCCATCGGTGAAGACGAGCACGGGGAGGTCGAACTGCGCGTTGATCCTGTTGAGCATCCGACGCGTCGAACGGGCCGGCTGCCCCTTGAGATGAACCAGGATGGCCTGGTGCTCCTCGTCGAATCCGTTCTCGATAAGACGGGCATACATACCCCCCGTCTCTATGGCAATCACAAATTTCGCGTCGTGATCCAGGAGATCGACGTTTTCCACGTTGTTGGGAATCTGGTAGCCCGCCTCACCGACGTCATCACGGCAGTGGATATCCCTTGCGCCGCGCCGGGTCATCTCGCGGAGCCTGAGCGGACCGAACACTGTGGCACCATCCTCCTCGGGCCGGAGGTGGAATGCCTCACGCTGCATATCGGTGAGGATTTCCAGGTCTTCGATCAGGAAGTTACTCTCATCCTGGGCAGAGAACTTGGCCCTCTTCCAGCCTTCCGAGATGTAATACAGTTCTCTTAAGGTGGAAGACCTGCTCTCCAGGATCTGCTTTTTCAAGAACCATATCACGTACGCCATCTTAAGGAGATGGAGGGCGCTCTTGGCCGTATGTGCCGAACGGACGCTCTCGCGGTCTCCGTATTTCCAGACTTCGGAAGCATCGTCGTAGGCGATGTTCAGCTTCGTCCTGCTCGGGAGGGATATCGAGGGAATGGCCCCCTCGGTCATCTGCTGGTACCACCGGCGGGCAATATCGACTAGTTTTTCCTTTGCCTCCCGGTCGAGAGATCCTTTAGACATCGAGATCCACCACCGCCACGCTCTCGCCGGGCACACCCCGGACTTCAAGGGCCCCTCCGCCTGAACCCGAATAGCTCACGTTCCAGACAGATCCCGGGTCTACGGTGATCTGCCAGACCTTGGTATACTCCCCTTCCAGATCGGTGACAAAGGCCGGGGCGGGGTCCGCATCAGTGGCCTGATCGCCCGAAATGTCGTACAGCGTCAGCGTTCCGGGCTGTCCTGTATAGTTGCATACCTCGAGATTCACCCGGCCCTCTCTCGTCATCTTTTTCACTACGATCTTCTTCATAATCCGACCTTCAATCGGGGAGATGTCGGGGGGAGGGAGCTCCACGATCTCTGCGACCTTTGCGGCAAGCTCCGGGATGATCGCACAAACCGCCCTTGCCCGATCCTCCTGCAGCCGGTTTTTATCCCTCCTGGACAGGTAGGTTTTCAGCTCCCGACCCAGTTCCTGGATGGCAAGGGTAATCTCCCGCTCGATCTCGGGGATCCCTGCAATTGCATCCTTGCTCTCGCTCGTGAACGGCACATTGGTAGAAGCAACGTGGACAAGGATCAGGAGAGGTCCCGTGGGCAGACCTGTCTGGGAGATCGAATAGCTCTTCCAGTTGATGCCTGCAATGGATCCGGTAATCGCGCATGCGCCCTGCTGATAGAGCAGAGGGACCCTGTTCGCGAACCGAAGAATCTGGGCGTTTCCCTCGGGAGGAAGCTTCCCCCCATACCCGATCGCTGCCTCCACCAGGAAAGGATGCCCGGAATAGACAGAACTGGCACGACTCCTCGCCCTGACAAAGTCCATCTGGAATTCTTTCTCCAGCCCGCGGGTGATGAGTTCTTCTCCGATGGGGGACAGGCACGCCTGAGTGGGTGGTGCAGGAACCTTGACGCCCTGCATGGCGTCCAGAAGTTTCTTCTGCTCAACGGCAGTGAGGGATCCGGCGATCCTGTCGGGTTTGAGCGTGGCCAGGCGGCACATCTCCTCAGCGGTTTTTCTTCCTACCCGGGAGAAACCCTCGACAAGGAAATCTGTGAGCCGTTTTTCGTTCCCCGAGACCATTCGCATCAGCTGGCCGATCTCAATCCCGTGGGGATGAGGCTGGATGGCTTTCGGGCAGGCGATCACCTCGTCGCTCACACGTTCGAAGAGGTAGGACTCTTCGTCCATCTCCACGCGGATGCGGGCATGGGGATTCACCACCGAGGTATATTTCAGGTATTCGAGCAGCCGTTTCTTCGCCGCCATCGTACTCTTGAACTCGATTTGCACCCTTGTCCCGTGGGTCCGGTCCCAGTCCCAGGGATCCCGGCTGAGAATCTCGGGCTCATTCGTCTGGATGTTGATCTGCAGCGAGAAACGGTAGGCAGGTTCCTCGGCCCCTGTCCGGGAGATGACGGTGGTGGGAAGGCCTGTGGTGAGCTGGGCATAGAGTACTGCAGCACTGATCCCTATCCCCTGTTGCCCCCGGCTCTGCCGGATCTGGTGAAACCTGGAGCCGTAAAGGAGTTTTCCGAAGACGAACGGGATCTGCGCGGGCACGATGCCAGGGCCATTGTCCTCGACAATGATGCGCAGGACATCGCCACTCACCTTTTTGATCCCGATATAGACATCGGGAAGGACCATGGCCTCCTCGCAGGCATCCAGGGCATTGTCCACTGCTTCCTTGATCGTCGTGATGATTCCCCTCGTTGGGGAATCGAATCCCAGGAGGTGCTTGTTCTTTTCAAAGAACTCGGCTACGCTGATGCTTCGCTGCTGGCGGGCCAGCTCATCGGCAAGCGTCACCGCCCCTCACCTCTGCGATGGCCTCTCCGACCGGGACCTGTTTCTGTATACCGGACCGGAGGTTCTTCAGAGTGACCAACTTCTCGCGTGCCTCGCGTTCCCCAACGATAAGGGCGTAATCGGCGTTCTTTGCCGAATGGGAGAGCTGAGCGCTGATGTTCTTTCCTGAGAGGTCGATCTCTGTCCTTATCCCGGCGTTGCGGAATTCCCGGGCCGCCCGCAGAGCCATCCACCTCCCCTGCGGGGCATGCACCACGCTGACGACCGCGCGGGAGGGGACCGTCTTTTCTCCCCTTGCCACCATCACCCTGTCGAACCCGATGGCAAATCCGCAGGAAGGGGTGTCCTCGCCCCCGAAGAGATGGGCAAGGCGGTATGCCCCGCCACCCATCACCTGGTTCTCTGCGCC
>DAEV01000022.1 GCA_002509495.1 Methanolinea sp. UBA473
AGGAGTTTCCGGTTCATGGCAAGGAGGTCCCATGGGAAGATCGCGTCCTGCCAGTCGTCTGCCGGGATGGCTCTCAAAAGCTCTCCCGATTGGAGCATCACGCTCACCGCATCCGTCAGGTCGTTTTCCTGCGTATAGTCGAAGAACTTCCTGGATAGGGAGAAAATTCCAGTCGAAATGGTGAAGCTGGGTGCCTGGGAGGGTTTCTCCACGATACTCGTCACGTATCCTTTCCGGACCGTGACCACCCCGAAATTCGAGGGATAGGGATGATCGCGTACCAGCACCGCGTTCTTCACGTCCCGGATTCGGGCGATGGATGCCGCATCGATATAGTTGTCCCCCGGGAGAACCAGGAAGCGCTCCTTCAGGAGACTCTCGGCCTGGAGAAGGGCATGGGCGGTCCCGAGCGGCTTTTTCTGGACCACCACTTCGGGGCAGGACTCCAGGGTATTGAGGTGGCGGATCACCTGCTCCTTCCGGTACCCCACAACCACGATGATCTCCCGGATCCCGCATTGTTCCAGCGCTTCGATCACATAGTCGAGGATGGGCCTGTTGGCCACGGGAATGAGGGCTTTCGGCCTGCTCATCGTGAGCGGTCGGACCCTCCTCCCCTCCCCAGCTGCCAGAATTACCGCCTGCATGAGAATCTACCGTACCTCTGCATCTTTCCCGATATATCCATCTACGACTGCGCCAGGGGCGATACGTACGCTGCTGCCGATCACCGCACCCACGTTCACCGAACAATTGATCCCGAACTGCACGTCGTCCCCGATGATTGCTCCGAGCTTCTTCCTGCCGGTATCCTTTCCCATCACCCTGACTGTAGCCCTGTCGTGTCTCAGGTTGGCTATCTTGGTCCCCGCACCAAAATTGCACCCGCTGCCCACCACGGAATCGCCGAGGTAATTGAAGTGAGGCAGGTTGGTGCCGGGGAGGACGATGGAATTTTTGACTCCGGTGCAATGACCGATGTGACATCCGTCCCCGATCGTGGTGGAGCCCCGGATGTGGGCATGCGGCCCGATCCGGCAGTCTTTCCCGATGCTGCAGGGACCTTCGATGTAGGTGCCTGACCGGACCAGAGTCCCGTCGCCTATCTGAACGGGTCCGTGAATCACGACACCGTCCTCCAGAGTTCCCCGCACATCCCGGACCAGTCCGGCCATAAGGCGTTCATTCGCGGAGAGGAGTTCCCAGGGGTATCCCACATCGATCCAGGACGAGAGCATGGATCCCCTCAATATTCCCTCGTCGATCAAAAATGAGAGGGCATCGGTGAGCTCGAGCTCGCCCCGGGGCGAGCATTCAACCCGGTCCACGTAGGAGAATATCTCACTGGTGAAATGGTAGATCCCGGCATTGATGAGGTTCCCCTCGGGATTCGGAGACTTTTCCCGAAGGCGGACGATCCTGTCTTCCTTGATCTGCACTACTCCGTAATCCTCCGGATGGGTCGAGGGAAAAATTCCCATGCAGGGACCTTTTTTTTCGGAGAGCGCCTTGATATCAGCGCTTTCCAACACCATGTCCCCGTTCATCAGGAGGAACTCCTCATCCACCTGGCCCCTTACAACCGAGAGCGCATCCGCCGTGCCACGCTGGTGGCGCTGGGTGACATATTCAATCTCGACAGAGTACGAGCTCCCGTCTCCGAAATACCCGCGAATCTCCCTCTCGCCGTATCCCACCACGAAGAGAAATGAACGCAGGCCTGCATCCCTGGCAGCACGGAGGAGGTGCTCGATCATAGGGCGGTTGGCAAGGGGAAGCATCACTTTCGGCCGCTTTGAGGTGAGCGGGCGCATCCTCTTCCCCTCCCCCGCGGCCAGGATGACACACTGCATACTCAATTACCTTCTCCGGAACGGGATTTATGTTTTCTTCCCGGCCTTTACCGCAGCAAGGCCTTTCTCCTGCATCTCATCCGCCTTCCTCCGGGTTCGCCCTTCCGCGGTGATCCGTATCTTGGGTTCAGTCCCTGAAGCACGGATCAGGCACCAGCCGTCCTCATCGGCAAAACGAATACCGTCAGTCGGGGAATCGGCCCCGAGAGAAGTCATCACCGAGGATGGATCCGGGCAGGGTAAGGAGATCCGGACCATCGGGTATTCCGGAATCTTTTCGAGCTCCTCACGGAGATCCCAGTCCGCAACGATCCGGCTGAACAGGGCTGCAGCATAGGGTCCATCCGGACAGAGCGAGTGATCCGGAAAGATCCATGCCCCTGACGGTTCTCCTCCGAACTCTCCCCAGCGGGTAAGTTCCTCGGACACGAATGCATCCCCAACGGGGGTTCTCCTGACCTCCGCCCACTCCTCGACTGCCATGCTGGCATCGCTCGTGGTCACGATCCTTTTTGCCCCCAGGTAACGGGCGAAGAGGATAAGCATCGCGTCCCCCGGGATGATTGTTCCCTCCGCATCGAATGCAACCATCCTGTCGGCATCCCCGTCGTGGACCACCGCCCCCCTGGCCCCGAGTTTCCTGATAAGGGGGGGGATGTACGGAAGGTTCTCCAGGAGAGGTTCGGAGGGTCGGGAAAACTTCCCGGACGGATTGCAATTTACGGCGTGCACCCGGATTCCAAGCCCTGCAAGGATCCCGGGGGAGGCTACGCTCCCTGCCCCATTGCCACAATCCAGGATCATGGAGAGATCGGAAATTTCCGGAATCCTGTGAAGGATCCTTTCCCGGTAGGAATCCAGAATCGCAGCCGGCACGGTTCTCCCGAATTTATCCCATTCGGGCTGGAATGTCCCGGTTTCCGCTATCTGCAACGATTCCTCCACCTCGACCTGCTGGGACCGCAGGAGGGACGATCCGCCCGGGTTGAAGATCTTGAGACCGTTATACTCTTCCGGGTTATGAGACGCGGTGATCATGCACCCGTATCCCCCATGAGGGGTTGCGAGAGCGACGGCCGGCGTGGGGGCAAGCCCTGCTGTCTTCACGAGAGCCCCCGCGGAAAGAGCTCCTGCAGAGAACGCCCTGGCCAGGACCGGGGAGGTGGTCCGCGTGTCCACACCCACAATCAGTTCTCTTCGCGGGGCGCCGAGGATCCTCCCGACCATGAGGGCAGTCCTGACAAGGTCCGGCCCGTAACGGGACCGTATCCCCGAAGAGCCAAAACGCATGGGTACTTCTCGGTCGCCCAAACAATAGAGTTATGCCCTGCCGTAAGGGCACCAGTGCTCCAGGCCCTCCAGCGAGCAGATTCCCGCAGTGGACGGCGAGAGGAAGATCACACGACGACCCCCTGCTGTCCCGGCAACCTCCTGTCCTCCGGGGACCACAAGGCCTTCCCCCGTGACAAGGATCACCTCTGCATCTCCGGGGTTGTCCACCTGGATTCCAAGATCATGCCCGGGACCTGGTGCGACTTCCAGGCAAAAGACTGATTTTCCGCCTACCTCCTTTTTCAAGGCTTCCCGGCAGGATGCATGGCATTCCTTCGGGCATGCCTTCTGAATCCTCGAAAGGCAGAGAAATCCGGCAATTACGTTGAGGATGGCGCATGCCGCAGCCCGTTGTGCGGGCTTCTCCAGCAACGCCCCGAACATGAAGCCGAGCCTCGTAGTCGCGCGGATGGGCTCGCTTGTCACGAATTGCGCGATCCTCCCCCCAAAAGCCGCCTCCATGCACGCTCCCCGTTCGAACTGGCAGATGACGGTATCCGGGTTCACCCCGAGCATGATGTTCCCGTCCTCGCACCCGGTATGTTCCACCTTCTGCCGGAGTTTTTCCACCGCATTTCTGATCAAGTTCAAGGTATCACCAGGGTTTTTCCTTCAGCATCACCCGGCAGGGTGAACCGTCAAGACCCTCAAGACGAAGCGGCAGGGCGACCATCCAGTAATCCCCCTGCCCTATTCCGGAGAGGTCAAGGAGCTCGATAATCACGACTCCTTGGGAAAGGAGGGTACGGTGCACCTGGCCATCCCCGGAAAACGGTTCGATCGAGGGGGAATCGATCCCGACGCAATGCACTCCGTCCTCGACGATCCTCTTTGCCGCGCCTGGCGAGAGTCCTGGATATTCCTCTTCGAATCCCGTTTTTCCCGAAAAGGGGGTCTTGAAAAGGATCTTGTCCGTCCCCGCAGGGCATCCGTAAAGGTCCTCTTCTCCAATCTCCGGGGAATCCATGGCCGCCTCGACCACCCTGCAGCGGCCCGTCAGTTTCTCCATCGGAATCTGATCGATAGAGGGAGCGCCTTTGAGATAGTGGCAGGGGGCATCGATATGGGTTCCCGTATGGGTGCTCAGCCGGAGGCGGGAAAGGACGTATCTCCCATGGTCCTCCTGCACGATCCTTGGTATGATATCCCCCGGGTAGACCACCATCCCCTCTTTCACAGACCGGGTGACGTCGAACCAGGCCATTTTCTCACCTCTCCCACCCGTAACGCCCGAGGAGCGGAACAAAGACAACTCCGCCATGCGAGGAACGGCTGATCCTTCCCCCGGATTTTACCAGCCTGACCAGTTCCTGCAGGTCCCTTGCCCCAACCGGTGCTACCAGCCGCCCTGCCTCCGCAAGCTGTTCGACGAGAGGTTCGGGAACGGAGGGTGTGGCGGCCGTGACGAGGATGCCGTCGTAAGGAGCTTTCTCCGGGTATCCCTCCGTACCATCCCCATTCACCAGTTGCACGTTCCGGATTCCGACCCTGAGAAGGTTCTCCTCCGCCATCCGGGACACCTCGGGGATCCTCTCCACCGAGATTACTTCCCGCGCCAGCTTTGCCAGGATGGCAGCCTGGTACCCGCTTCCCGTGCCAACTTCCAGCACCCTGTCGGAAGGCGCCACCTCCAGGAGTTCCGTCATGAGAGCCACGATGTAGGGCTGGGAGATGGTCTGCCCCTGGCCTATGGGCAGCGGACTGTCCGCATAGGCTGCCTCCCGGTAAGCGGGAGGAACGAAAAGGTGCCGGGGCACGGCGCGCATCGCATCGAGCACTCTCGGATTTGCAACACCCCGTGCCGCGATCTGGGTCTCCACCATCCGGATCCGCTCGCGTTCCCTATCGTTTCCCTCATACATAGATCCCATCCGTTCTCTCCCCCACCTTGCGGCAGGCGTATCAAAATCCCGATTTCTCGGCGGTGTCGATCGCGCTGTCGATGGAGCGCTGAAGGGCATCGGGGAGGCCGGTGATCTTCACGTCCAGGAATCCCCTGATGATGGTCGCGGTCGCCATCTCCTCGTCAAGACCCCGGGACATGAGGTACTCGATCTCCTCCCGCGCAATCTTTCCCACCGCGGCTTCGTGCGTCAGCTCGGTACCGACCACCTTGCCTTCGATTTCGGGGATGGCATAGATGATCCCGTCCTTCAGGATCAACCCCTTGCATTCGAGGTGCCCTTTCGTACCCTCCACCTGGCCGCTGATGTGGCCGCGGGATATGATTGTGCCCCCCTTCGTGATCGCCCGGGTAATCAGCTCGGCGCTCGCGCCTTTTGCCGAGAGGACTGCCCTTGATCCCAGGTCCATTGTTGAGCCGGGAGTGCCGATCACCACGCTGGAGAAACGGGCCACCGAGTCTCTTCCCCTGCAATGAGCCGTGGGATACATCTGGATCTTTTTCACCGGCTGCATGCAGACGTAATTGGACAGGAAGGTGCCGCCTTCCTCGACGATTGCCGCACTCCTCGGGTATACCTCGATCTCCTGGCCCCAGGTATGGATCATGGTGAAGCTGATCTTGGCGTTCTTTCCCACGTAGAACTCCGAGATCCCGTAATGCGCCCCGCCCCGTCCCACATGGGTCCCGCTGGCGCAGCCGGATACGATATGAAGCTCGGCATTCTCTTCTGCAATGATGATATTATGTACGTGCTGGACCTGCTCCCGCCCAAGGTAGAGGCATGCCTGGACGGGAAATATGTTGTTCGAACCTTTTTTTGCGATGATGACGTATCCCTGCGGCTCCTTCTGCTCCGCGACGTACCGGGTATATTCGTCCTTGTCCTTCGGCACGAGATTCCAGGCGTAATCCTTGAGCCATTCGTATCTCTTCAGCGCCTCGGAATAAGGCAGGACGTCGATCCCTTCTTCGCTGCAGGTGGAATGCACCACGTCCTGGTTCATCTGGAAATAGCTGCCGCACCGGCCGGCGAGGGAGAGGTTGATCCCGGAGAGGGCCAGTCTCTCCCTGTCCTCGTTGGGAATACCCTGTTCATTATTTATTTCTGGCGGCATTCCAGGCACTCCTTGTAACCCCTCTCCTTGATCTCCTTCAGAATCTCGCGAGGACTCCCATGGCATTTGATCTCCCCGTCGCACATCACGTGACCGATATTGGCATCCACGTAGTCAAGGATGTATCCGGTATGCGTGATGATCAGCCCGCTCTTTTTCCTGTTCACGATTTGGACTTCCTTTTCCAACAGATTCCCAATCCTGGCCCCCAGCAGGTGGATATTCTCGAGGTCGACACCGCTCTCGGGCTCATCGAGCATGACGAAATCCGGGTTCTGCATCATCAGCTGGAGGATCTCGCTCCGTTTAATCTCCCCACCGGAAAATCCCCTGTTGATGTCCCGCGAAAGGAACTGGTCCATGTTCACGGTCCTTGCCAGGGCCAGGATCTCGTCTTCCTTCTTTTTTGAGGTTGCGGCAAGAAGCTTCCCAAGTTTCAAGCCCGATATGGTGGGAGGCCGCTGGAACATGATCCCCATTCCCCGCAATGCTCTTTCGTGAACGGGCATCTGGGTGACGTCCTCTCCCTTGAACCTGATCGTGCCTTCCCTGATATTAAAAGTCGAGAAGCCCATAATCGCCATGAGGAGCGTGCTTTTCCCAGAGCCGTTCGGCCCCATCAGGACGTGGGTCTCGCCGTCCCTAATATTGAGGTTGATATCGTGAAGGATCTCCTTTCCCCCCACCTCCACGTGCAGGTCTGAAATTTCCAGCATCTCTTCTCCACCTTTCTTGTGGAGAGTATATCGTGGCGCCGGGATTAAACGGTTTTGACTCCGGCCATCCTGCTACCGGCGTCACCGGGCACCCCTTCTCCCGGGCACGCCCGTTGAACTATTGCAGGGTTATCCCGGCGCCTTCGACCTCCTGGATCATGCGATAGGAGACTGATTCCTCCACCACGCGTACGTGCCGGGGCGATCATACTGATGAGAGAGGATATGGTTGTGAATACCGGCGAGCCGGTTGAATTCTCTCACCATATCTCTGTATCCGGTAAGTTTGCGATTGTACTCCGTCACCAGGATATTATAGGATGTCACACCGGTATTGTAGGCGCGGTAGTCCCCGCGGGCATATGCCGCATCCATCTCCGCTTTCCTTGCATCCAGGGTTTCCTTCATGATAGCGAGGGCAGTTTCCTCCTCCTGCAATTCCGGGCTTCTCATCTCGAGGATCTGCCCGGTCTCGTTCAAAGCATTCCGGAGTTCGGCCGTTTCCCGGCATCTTCGATACTCCAGGGTGCCGTTCCCGATCGGGATGACCGCAGGCGACGAAGTAATCCGCACGCCTCCCTGAAGCTCGTCGGGAACCACCCCGATCAGGGTCACATTGGTCGTCTCGATATAGGCGTATCGGCTTTTGGCATACCCTTCACCTTCACACCCCACGCCCACAGCCATGTGCCGTTCGGGTTCGAAATAGAGAAGGGCGGTCTTGTAGTTCTCCCTGGAGAGGAGGCCCGCCAGAAGGAGGCTTTTATCGTCGCAGTCTCCCTTCCCATCGACGTAGATCTCCACAGGGAAGCGGGGGCTCGAGAGGTTCTGGGTTTCGTAGGGGATGGACTGGACAAAGACTGAAATGAGCTCTGCATACTGGTCCTGGTCGAGACCCTGCAGGTCTTTCTCTTCCCGGAATTTTGCGAGAAGGTCTTCGTAGAAGTCGTCCTGGGCGGGGTCCTGGATCATGCTCCGGTAGATCCCCGCCCGCCATTCCTCTTCCCTGATGGTTTGGTCGAAGATCCTCGCACTCTTGTCCGCCGCTCTCGCACCTGCATATACTGCTGCTTCCACGGGAATGTCAAGATGTACGACACCCTCCTGGAAAGAAAAGGAGTAAACAGGAGGGTCCGGCATGGTTGCCCCCGTCACCGGCACGATTCCCGGATATACCACCGGGGGGGAAAAGCCGGGGATCCCTGAAAGGCAGCCGGCAGATGCAGATAACAGCAACAGGAGGAGCACTGGCTGGAGGACCCTCCGTCGCTTCAAGGTTTGCTCCCCCCCACGAGGAACGATGGCAGATCTGCGATCGAATCAATCACGGCATCAGGTGCACGGGGTGCATTCCGGAGCGAATCATCCCGGAACTTCCCCGTCCTGACAAGTATCCCCTGCATGCCGCATTCCATGGCTCCCCCGATATCAGTCAGGATATCGTCCCCTGCCATTGCAGTCTCCTCAGGGATCGCGTTCATGGAGTCGAGGGCCATCCGGAAGAAGTCCGGGGAGGGTTTGCCCATCAGTTCGGCACGGGCGCCGGAGGCGTATTCAATCGCGGCGACGAACGGGCCTGCCGACAGCAGGAGTCCGTCTTCCCCCATCCAGTAGCGGTCCTTTTCCAGGGCCAGGAGAGGGACACCGCGGAGGACGTTCCGGAATGCAAGGGTGAGGTCCCGGTAGGTGAATGCATCCCCCGCATCCCCGACCACAACGAAATCCGCTCCTTCCTGGCGACAAACCAATCCCGCCTCTTCGAATTCGAAAGAGACATCCCCGGTCGCGAGGAGATGCACTACGGATCCACCGAGGTTCCGGATGTGGGCCGCTGCCGCCGCCGCAGGGGTGAAAATGGCGGAAGGCCGGATGTCAAGCCCCATTCTGGCCAGGCGCAGGGCTATAGCCGTGCGTGATCTCCGGGTTGAATTGGAGATGAACCGGAACGTGTAGTTTCGCCGGGTGAGCCACGCGAGCGTTTCTGCCGCGCCGGGAATCGGACGGTCACCCACGTAGAGGACCCCGTCGAGATCGATGAGGAGGTTTCGGATCTTCATGAACTACACCCCCTTGATGGGGATTTTGGGGGGATCCCCCCATACCGGGTATATATCCTTATCGGAGACTGATTGCTCGGTGTACAGTCCTGAAATAATTTCTCATAGATCTTTGCTTACGAGCACATGAACGTTTCATCATTAAACTCACCACCCAAAAACACGGATACCGATACCGAAGATGGCCTCTTGAGGTAACCGTCTCCAGAACGCGAGATTCGGAGATTCAAGATTATCGAAATCC
>DAEV01000123.1:0-16724 GCA_002509495.1 Methanolinea sp. UBA473
GGTATTTTTATCCCGCCATTGACACACAAAAAAGTGGATTATATTTTTCCGGTTTAATTGACAGGAAAACCTCTTCATGCTGTTCAAGTTGTGGTTGATTAGTGAACTGTTCCTGATTGAAGTTGAGGGGCTTTACCCCTTTTCCCCCCTCAACTGCGGTGACCGATTTTTAAAAGATTAAAAATTAGGATGTCTCCAGCGCAATGACTTATCGCAATGTCGGGAAGGCGCAGCAGCGAAGGCTTTTACCCCGAAAAGTGTCATCCGATTCTCTGTGCGGTATTTTTTACTCACTTGAGCTCAATTCATAACCGCATGGTTGAAAAATTATATATTATATGAAGGATATTTCTCATCCATTTGTATATTGCAATACCAGAATTCAGACTATCCGGTGAATCCTATGAATAAAAAATGGGAGAATCATCATCAGCATCTGCCTGGTGATCGCGATCTGCGTACCGATGGTATCAGCCGCAATGCATGTACCTGCAGCGAAAAAATCCTTAACCCGTTCTCCAGTTACCCAGATGAGTGCGGCAAAAACGACTCACACCGCACTGGATACTTCAAAGGCGGTCCCGGATTTCTATGAGAAGCAGGCAACCGGCACGTTTACCACTTTTCAAAAGCCGGGCCTATCACGTATATCTGTAGATCGAGCCATTCCTGATCTCGGATGGACCCACATTATCCCCTCCGGGGAAATCATCACTGATCCGAACATAACCGTTACAAGAGACCAGGCAATTGAGATGGCTCTCGCGCAGTTTTCAGGTATTGTAGTAACAAAACCCATTGAAACAGAATTAAAACGTATTGATGCCCCCGGACTCCCCCTCTGTGTAAATCCTTGCTGGATTGTTTACATTGAAGGATATGACCCGGCTAATATTGACATGTTGATAACAGATGGATCAGAGATAATTGATGTCCTCTATCGAGCGTATGGAGGGGATGTCTATATTGACGCAGTAACTGGAGAAGTCCTGTATATTTGCACATTTATTTGAGATATAATATCTTCTTTTATTGGTTGCAAATGTGGGGGCTGTCGCCCCCACTCCCCCACTGACGATTCACCCCGCCGCCTCCGCGGCGGGATCAACCTAATGCATGGGAATTTATCAAAACGTGTGTCAGGCTTTTAACGGCTATCTAGGGCCCCCCAGCGGCGAATCAACCTGCTATTGCGATACCATCTCGATTTTTATTTTTTCCTCTCCTCCCCGATCATAAAAATAGCAATCAATACCAATGCCCCTGATATATCAGTTGGTTTATAATACCTTTAGAGAGATCATTAAAATACCGATGGATCATCTGACTCCGCAGATAGTATTAGAGATCGCGCTCCGGATCCAAATCTGCGACAAAAAATCACTGGATATTGATTTTTCACCGGAAAATATCAGGATCCACCTCCCACCACAACGATCTCTCGCTTTCCATTGTGCTGTTTCCGAAGGTAACCTGTTGGGGGTTCTGTATAAAATGGAAAACCAGCACCTGATTAAAAAAGAAGAACGGATTGGGATCTATACGACACCATTGGGAAACCAGGAGATTGCTGATCTGATAGAGAAAAAGTTCCGAAAGGAGGCCCGTGCACTTTTCGGCCAAAAAATACTGCAATATCTTGTTAATCGGATTAGAACATCGGTACCTAACGACATAATAAAAAACCCTGATCACAAAGATGACGAGAGACCCTCTCTTGAGCAGGAAAAGAAACAAAATTCCGGTGATGGGAATCTTCTGAATTTCATTTACTGCAACTGTTGCCAGAAAAAAATTTATACCAATGATAGACGGCGGAAATATTGCGACCATTGCAGGCTGTTATCACATTTGAAAAAAATCAGATCAAGACAAACACTTGATTGAGGGGGTTTGGTTGTATGGTAAAATTCTTAACAATGAATAATGTTTCATCGGCGCTTGATGATCTGATAAAAACGTCCCAGGAAAGATTGTATCTCGTTAGTCCACACTTGCAAATATCAAAAAAATTACGAGGAATATTAAAAAATACCGACTCACAATCAACCGTTGATATTATTTTTGTTTGTAAAAAAGATGCAAAATGGTCCCCCGAGGACATTAATTTTTTCCAGGAACAACTTCACAATGTTGAAATTCGTTCTTTAGAAGGACTTCATGCGCATATTTATTTAAATGAACATTCTGTTCTTATCACTTCCATGAATCTCTTCCAGCATTCACAACAAAAAAATAGAGAGGTGGGTTTACTTTTCACGATTGAATCTGATAAATCGCTTTATGATGAAATTTTCCATGAGGTGAAAAAGATCATAAAATACGGGGAGCCTTTTCAATACAAAGTCATTACAGAAAATAAAATCCAATTTTCAAGTACCATGGAACTACCAAAAAAAACTCAACCGATATCGATAAAAGAAAAAAGTAGAGGGACAGGTCATTGTATTCGTTGTGGTGCAGAGATGGAAGTGAATACTTCCCAACCCCTATGTTCAAAATGTTATCCAATGTGGGCAGAATATTCTGATCGCAAATATCCTGAGAACTATTGCCATATTTGCGGCAAAGAATCAAACCAGAGTTATGCAAAGCCTGTTTGTTATTTATGTTCTATAAAAAAATATAAAAAATGAGAAGAGACGATACACCTTCCAAATACGTATCTAATTTTAAAGAGAATTTGACTGAATAGTGAGAAGTGCTGCGATGGAGATTTGAATTGAATTTTCGTTTTTACAATAATAACAATAACTAGTGTATTATTTTTAAAAAAGGGCAACTGAGGGTTCCCCGCCCTTTACGGGAAGGGGAATACCTGGATATGATCCGACTTGTAGGTCGTGTTGATGTTTCCGAACGCATCGGTTACCGTGAGCGCGACATCGTAGAAGCCGGGCTCGTTGAAGGTATAGATCTCATTCTCGCTCCCGGGGTCGAAGTAGGTCAGGTTGTAGCCGTCCCTGATGATGACCCATGTCCAGGTCAGAGGTTCGCCGATCGAGGTGTCCGAGAAGTGGACCGTAAGGGGCACCGTGCCGGTCGTGGGAACCGCAGAGAAGTCGGCGACCAGGCGCTGCCTGACCACGATCGACTGGGTTACGTATGCGGTCGAATGCGCATTGGAGACGGAAAGCGTCACATTGTAGGTGCCCGGATGCTCGAAGGTATGGATCGGGTTCCGTTGGGTCGAGATGAATCCGTCGTTAAAGTCCCAGATCCACCGGATCGGCATTCCCTCGGTCTGGTCCGTGAAGGCAACTGTCAGGGGTGCGAAGTTCTCCGGGTTGCTTGTCGTGTAGGTGTATGCGGCAAAGAACCCTTCCGCCACGTTGATATACCCAAACTTGGTCCTGGAGTCGGTTCCTGCACTGTTTGCCACCGTCAGCCGAACATTATAGATCCCGGGCACTGCGTAGACGTGCTCCGGTTCCTGTTCGCTGGAGGTTTCCCCATCTCCGAAGGACCATGACCAGCTAGTCGGAGCCCCTGTGGAGAGGTCAGAGAACTTCACGGACAGAGGCGCTCCGCCATGGGTCCGGTTCGCGGAGAAGTCCGCCGTAGGCACTGCACGGACTGTGATCAAGTCTTCCTTGACAATCGAATCGCTCCCTCCGCGGTTGCTCACCGACAGGCTCACCGTGTAGTTTCCAACCTTGTTATAGACGTGGTAGGGATTCTTCTGGGTCGACATGCTCCCGTCCCCGAACCTCCACACCCACCCCGTGGGGTTACCGTCCGAGGTATCGGTGAACTGGACGAACAGGGGGGCATTGCCCGACGTCGGAGATGCGGTGAACGATGCAACAGGGTGGGTGACTACCACGATGTAGTATTCCCTGGTGACGGAGACATACTCACCGTTGTAGGGAACTGACAGCGTGACGTTGTACGTGCCGGGTGCATTGTAGGTGTGGACAGGATTCCGATCGTAGATACCGGAGAGGGATCCGTCCCCGAAGTCCCAGATCCAGGCCTGGGGATCATTCGTGGTAAGATCCGTGAACTGGACGGTCACTGGGACGGTTCCCAGGGTTGGGGTGGCCGTGAAGTTGGGTACGGGTACCGGGGGCAGCACCTTGAAGCCGCCTGCGAGGACACCGTATTTACCGTCGTTGTTGAGGACGACCACGTTCCAGTTCCCTGTTGCTTTCCCGGTAAGGTCGACCGTGCAGTTAAGGTTGGTCGCATTGGTCACCTGTACTCCCGTTGCGTGGATGTCGGCCTGGCCTGACTTGGTGAACCTGACCGATGCCCCTTCCCGGAAGTAAGTCCCGGAGATCGAACTGATAAAGACGCTGCCGTCATTGGCTCCCTTGTTGGGAGTGATCCCCGATACGGTCGGCGCCGGGTACTCGACGGTGAATCCTGCCGGGAGAGTCCCGAACAGCCCGTCCGTGTTGGTCACCACGACGTCCCATGCCCCGGTGGTTCTTCCTGTAAGGTCCACGGTGCAGGTGATCTTGCCGGAATTGACCACGGCGACTCCGGTTGCAACGATATCCGGTTCACCGCTCTTCGTGAGGCTCACCGTCGCCCCGCTCCGGAACCCTGTCCCGGCGAGGTCGATAATGGGAACCGCACCATTGTTATTGCCCTTGGGGGGCGTGATGCCCGTCACGGTAGGCGCGGGATACCGGACCTCGAATCCGGATGCGAGCATGCCGGACTGTCCGTCGTTGTTCGTGACAACGATGTTCCACCATGCGGGTGTCCTGCCCGTAAGGTCGAAGGTGCAGGTGATCATGTTAGTATTCGCCACAACGACGTCCGTTGCAGTGATATTCGGCTCCCCGTCAAGGGTGAGCACCACAGCGGCTCCGGGCTGGAACCCGCTTCCGGATAGGTTCGTGATGGTGACCGATCCGGTGTTCGTGCCGTAGGATGGCGTGATCCCTGTGATGGCAGGCGCCGCCGGGTAGAATATGGTAAAGCCGCCCGGCAGTGTTCCCGACTGGGTGTCCGTATTGGTTACGACCACATCCCAGGAGCCGACCTTCTTGGCGTTAAGGTCGAAGAAGCACATGATCTTGGTCGGCGAATCGACTACGACACCGGTCGCAACGATATCCAGTTCGCCCGCCCTTGACAGCTTCACTGACGCGCCATCCAGGAACCCGGTCCCGGAGAGGTTCATGATCCCGATATCGTTATCGTTCGGTCCGCTGGAAGGAACGATCCCGGTGACTGTGGGCGGGGCATTGGTAATGGAAAAAGCCCCGTCCAACTGGTCGCTCTTGCCGTCGGGGTTGGTTACCACGACGTTCCATCCGCCTGCGGCCTTCCCGGCCAGGTCAAAGGTGCAGGTCAGGGCGGTGGCATTGACCCGGACTACTCCAGTACCGGGGATCGGGGTCTCGCCGGTCCTGGTTAGGTTGATCCCGGCTCCTTCAAGGAAGTTGGATCCCCGCAGCGCATCGATCACGACCGGTCCGGTATTCTGTCCTTGTGCCGGATCGATGGAGGAGACCACCGGGGCCGGATTTTCAATCGTGAACCCGGCCGGAAGCGTCCCGGACTGGCTGTCGGTATTGGTCACCACGACGTCCCACTCGCCGGCAGCCTTGCCCGCCAGATCCACGGTACAGTTGATCCTAGTCCCGCTTTCGACGGTTACGGAGCCTGCAATGAGATCGGTCTCCCCTGCCTTCACGAGCTTCACCTGTGCACCGCTCAAAAATCCGGTTCCGGTGATATTGCTGATGGTGAAGGGTCCGGTATTCAGCCCGGTCGATGGATCCACCGATGTCACCGTCGGCGCGGGATTGGTGACGGTGAATGCATCAGACAGGATCCCGGACTGCCCGTCGTCATTCATCACGATTACATTCCAGGTTCCTGCCGGCCTTCCAGAGAGATTGAAGACGCAGCTCAGACTCGTGGGGGACGAGACAAAAACACCTGATCCGGTGATGTCCTCGGCCCCCCTGTTGAGGACCACTGTAGCTCCATCATGGAATCCTGTCCCCGTGATGCTCGCGGGTACCAGTCCCGTGTTCACCCCTGTAGGGGGACTGATCCCGGTCACGGTGGGGGCCTCCGGATAATAGACGATGAAGCCGTTGGGCAGGATACCGGACTGCCCGTCCGTGTTGGTCACCACTACGTTCCAGGCCCCTACCGCCTTGCCATTCAGGTCAAAGAAGCAGAGGATCTGGGTCGGGGATTCCACGATGGGGCCATTGATGGTGGTGATGTTCGGCTGGCCTGTCCTGGTCAGTGTCACGTTGGCGCCGGGCATGAATCCGGTACCGGCCAGGTCGGTGATGCCAATGATATTGTCATTTTTCCCGGTTCCAGGGGTGATCCCGCTTACAGTCGGTTCCGGATAACGGACCCTGAATCCTCCCGGAAGAACCGCCGATTGACCATCAGTATTCGTGACCACTACGTCCCAGTCTCCGGTCGCAGCCCCGGTGATGTCCAGGGTACAGGTGATCTGGCCCGGAGTCGGTACGTTCACCGGCCAGGCGGTGATATTTGGCTGGCCGGATTTGGTCAGCGTAACGTTCGCCCCGGGAAGGAAATTGGATCCTGCGAGATTGGCGATCCCGACAGGAGCGGTGTTCACCCCGTTGTCAGGGGAGATGGACACAACTGTCGGGAGTGGATTTCTAATTTCGAATCCGTCAACGAACTGTGCGATGGTGCTGTCGTTGCTGTTGGTCACGATCACGTTCCAGAATCCTGCATCCTGGCCGAAAAGGTCAAAGACGCACGTGATCCTGGACGGGGAGACCACTGTCACGTACTGGCCGGGGATGTCTGTATGGCCGGTCCTGTTCAATGCGACCTGGGCGAATGCCTGGTCAGGAAAGTCAGTGCCTGATAGATTACCGATATAAATAGTCCCGTTGTTCAGTCCCGACGACGGATCGATGCCGGTCACGCCAAGAGCGGCGCTTGCGGGCATCGCCACCAGCAGGAGACAAAGGACCATAGGTATAGCGATCTGCAGCCTTTTTTCGCAATTCATACGGGTACCTCAGTTGCATTTCTGTATACATTCTCCAATCAGGAAACAAGGCAGATATCAGACCTCAAATCCCGAATAAATGTATTCAAGATTACGTTGCCACATATATATTTAAACTTTTCCTATAATTTAGGCTTTGAAACGCCTTTTTTTTGCATTATTGAATAATTTTTACCCTCCAATTGTGATAAGAAGAGTTCTTGCCGGAGTGACTACCAACTCAGGATTAGTACAGGGAACGGAACGGCAAATACCACTCACTTCAAAGATATTGGTGGGATGATGTGAACAGCTTAACCTGATCTATCCCAAAAAACTATATATTTAACCCTTTTTTACAAGATCCGGCTGCATATAAGATCCTTATACCATTCGGGGAAAGATTTCGGAGAATTGGTATACAGGTGAAATAATCTTTTTTTATTGGATCCGGGGATGCAGTTCGTCATTCATCCGTTCACCTGGATTACCACGCGCGACAAATGTACTAACCATCAACAAAACTGGTTTCAAACCCGGTTCTTTCCTGGAAAAGAGCCTTTTTTACACAGCTCTGGATTCAAGAATACATGAGGAAAAGATCGCAGGCGGTCATCTTAAAAAAAAGATCCTTTGATGTCCTGTCATGCAGTGAACAGGAAAAAATTTGGAACCGTTCCAGGGGGATCGTCAGAGCTTCGGTTTCGTCTTCAGCGCCTCCACCAGGAGGCGGACTCCCTCCTCGATGTCGTGCACATCAAGTACCTCTACAGGAGAATGGATGTACCGTGCGGGAATGGACAGGGTCGTGCTGGGGATTCCTCCCCTCTCAAGGTGGATGGCCGTGGCATCCGTCGTTCCCCCGCTCCCCACTTCCAGCTGTATGGGAATATCGTTCCTGGACGCGGTGTCCCGGAGCCATTTTACCATTGCCCGGCTTGCGATGAGACCGCGTCCGCTGGAGTCTACGATGGTGATGACAGGGCCCTTTCCCATCTCCACGGGAACGTCATTCAGGTCGATCCCGGGATGATCCCCGGGGATGGTGACGTCGGTCGCGATTGCACAGTCCGGCGAGAGCGTATACGCGCTGGTCTTCGCACCCTTCAAACCCACCTCCTCCTGGACGGTAAAAACCGCATAGAGGGTAGACGGGGATTTCACCTCCTGGATCGTCTTCACGAGGAGCGCCACTCCTGCACGGTTGTCAAAAGCCTTTCCGGTGATCCGTCCGTTGGCCAGCCCTGCGACTTCCCGGTCCACCGTGATGGGGGTCCCGACTTCGATGCCCATCGATTCCGCCTCGTCCCTGCTGCAGGCACCCACGTCGATGAACATATCATCCACCTTCACCCCTTTCTTCCGCTCCTCCTCGTCCATCTTGTGGGGGGGTTTCCCGCCCAGGACTCCGGCAACCTCGCCCTTCGTACCATGAAGGATGACACGCTGGCTGTAAAGCGTCGGGGCATACCATCCCCCGAGGGTCACGAACCGTATGAATCCCTTTTCTTCGATGGACTTGACCATCAGGCCGATCTCGTCGGTATGCGCCGCGAGCATGATCTTGAAGTTATTCCCCTTCTTGATCGCGATGAGGTTTCCCATCCGGTCCTCGTGGATCTCGTCCACGTGCTTCCTGATCTCTTTCCTGACAATTGCAATCACACTGCCCTCGCTCCCCGAGAGCCCGTGTGCATTGGATAACCTGGTGAGGAGTTCTTTGACCATGCTTTAAGCCTCCAATGCTTCCTGTATTCTTTCTACCGCTGTTTCCAGGTTCTTCCGGGATGTCGCGTAACTCATGCGGGCATAATCGGGAGCGAGGCATCCGAAGGCTTCTCCCGGAACGATTACAACCCCCCGCTCCAGGATCTTCCCGATCAGGGAGCGTTTCATGGGAACGAACATGTAGAATGCTCCTTCTGGTTCAGGGAACGAGAAACCCATCCGGGTCAGTTCCCGGTACAGGTAGTCCCTCCGGTAGAGGTATTCCTGCCGCATTACCCGGACGCATTCCTGCGGTCCGGTATACGCGGTCAGGGCGGCATACTGGGAGATTGAGGTGGCACACGCCTGGCAGTACTGGTGCACCTTCAGGCACTGCTCTACATACTCCTTCGGGCCTGCCAGGTATCCGAGCCTCCACCCGGTCATCGCATAGGTCTTGCTTGCCGCATTCACCGTGATGACATCTTCCCCGAACCGGGCTGCACTCCAGTGTTTCGGCCCGTAGATGAAGTGCTCGTAGACCTCATCGCTAACAATGGTCACGCCACGGTCGTCCCCGTACTCCACCAGAGCCCGGATGGACTCCCTGGGCTCCACAGCCCCTGTGGGATTGCCCGGGGAGTTCAGCACAAAGAGCCTGGCACGGTCCATCTTCTCCTTTGCGGCCTCGACGTCGATCCGCAGCCGCGAATCCAGGGGAACTCCTTCCGGGACTCCCCCGGCCAGGACTGCAAGCGCTCCATAAGAGACAAACCCGGGGTCGGCGAGGAGGACGCGGTCGCCAGGCTCCACGAGGGCGTGCATGATAAGATGGAGAGCTTCGCTCGCTCCCGCAGTAACGATGATCTGATCGGGCGAATACGCGAGGGAGTTCTCTCTCGAAAATTTTTCCACCAGTGCTTCACGGAGTTCCGGGATTCCCATATTCGATGTGTACCCGGTCTTCCCTTCCCGGATGGCCCTGATCGCACCTTCCTTCACGTGTTCGGGGGTATCGAAATCAGGCTGGCCCAGCCCCATGTTGATCGAGTCCGGTCCGGCGGCCTCGAAAAGTTTCCTGATTCCTGAGATTTCGATCCCCAGGCACCTGTTCGCACATCGTAGCTTTTCCATTCAATCACCTCACTCGATATTTGCGTGCCGGTTCTTCAGCTCCTTCTCATCGGTCTTCGTGATCTCCATCAGTCTCGAGATGACCGCGTCGGCAAAGACCATGGCAGCCGTCTCAAAGAGCGTTCCGAGAGGGGCGAACGACTTGTGCTCCCCCATCATCTGCCGGATCTCGAACTCAGCCCCTTCGTCCTTCACATGGTCGCGCTGGTGCTCGATGATCACGATCACATCCGCAATTTTCCCGATACGGGAATCTCCGTTCGACGTGATCAGCGCCACCCGTCCCCCAATCTCCTTCACCGTCTCGGCGATATCCGCCACGGTCTTGGTCTTCCCCGACCCCGAGAAGACCACGACCAGGTCGTCCTGGCTCTTGGCGGGTGTGATCGTCTCACCCACCACGAACGAAGAGAGCCCGAGGTGCATGAGGCGCATGGCAAACGCCTTGGCAACCAGCCCGGAGCGCCCCGCCCCCATCACGTAGACCCTTCTCGCGTGGAGGATCTCTTCCACCAGCTGTTCGATCTCCTGGTCGGACAGGGAATCTGCGATGTCCCTGATCCGTCCGGCCATCAGCCGCATCATGTCCTGCACTCTATGGGTGGGCATCATTCCAACATTGTGTCGCCACCTGACTAGATATCATTTCCCACTTCAGTGCTTCGTCGGACTGTCTATCTGATTTTTAAAGTCTGCAGAAGAGATCTATGCGAGAATCAGATGCGCACATCGCTGAAGGGACGATCCGGGCTGGACCGTTCCCGGCTGCAGTGGGCAGGCAGGATTGTATGGGACTGGAGCCGTATTTCGAGGACCGTGATTTTGTTCTTTACAAGGGTGATTCCCTCCGCATCCTGAATGAGATCCCGGAAGGATCCGTGGACCTCATTTTTGCGGATCCCCCGTATAATCTTTCCAATGGCGGGTTCACCTGTCACTCGGGCCGGAGGGCACCGGTGGACAAGGGCTCCTGGGACGCAAGCAACGGCACGGACCAGGACTTCTCCTTCCACATGGAATGGATAGGGAACTGCAGGCGAATCCTGAAGGACACGGGAAGCATCTGGATCACCGGGACCTACCACTCCATCTACGCCTGCGGGTTTGCCCTACAGAGAACGGGATTCCATATTATGAACGATATCTGCTGGTTCAAGCCGAACGCCCCCCCCAACCTCTCCATCCGGTACTTCACCGCCAGCCACGAGACCCTCCTCTGGGCGCGGAAATACCCCGACACCCGGCACGTGTTCAATTACCAGGCCATGAAATCCGGTGAATGGCCCGAGGATCCCCTCAAGAAACCGGGGAAGCAGATGCGGACCGTCTGGAGCATCCCCACACCAGGGCACTCGGAGAAACTGGAGGGAGGGCACCCGACCCAGAAACCACGGGCCCTTCTCAGACGCATCCTCCTCGCCTGCAGCAACGAGGGGGATCTCGTGCTGGATCCCTTCACAGGGAGTTCCACTACGGGCCTCGTGGCCTGCTCGCTTCGCAGGAAGTTCATAGGGATCGACATCGGTCAGGAATATCTCGATCTCTCCATCAGGCGGTACCGCGAGCGGAAGGAACACAACCCCGAAACGACAGGGGACGAGTGAGATGCCCCCTACAGGATCCTGTAATATCCTGGCCTGTGTCCAATCGTACATCGACGAGATTCTCTCCCCGCTGGTCGCGCTCTACCAGGACCTTCACGAGAATCCGGAGCTCTCCGGGAAGGAAATGCGTACCTCCGCCCGGCTGGAGCGGGAGTTGTCGGACCTGGGATTCCTGACGACAGCGGGAGTGGGCGGATGCGGGGTGGTGGGCGTCCTGTCCAAAGGCGAAGGGCCGGTGGTGATGATCCGGGCGGACATGGACGCTCTTCCCATCACAGAGGAGACGGATCTCCCCTACGCAAGCAGGGTCCGGGCCAGGGAGGCTTGCGGGAGGGAGGTCGGCGTGATGCATGCCTGCGGGCATGACCTGCACATGGCCGTGCTGGTGGGTACCGCGCAGATTCTCTCCCAATGCCTGCACTGCTGGTCCGGCACCCTTGTCCTGGTATGTCAACCCTCGGAGGAGACCGTATCGGGGGCCGAGAAGATGCTAAGCGACGGTCTCTATGCCCGGTTCCCCCGTCCCGACTTCGCCATGGCACTGCATGCGGGCCCGGACCTAGCCCCTGGTATCCTGGGCTTCCGTGGGGGTGTATTCTCGGCGGGGACGGAATCGCTGGACATCCGGGTCCGGGGGATCGGAGGTCACGCCGCACATCCCGAGCATACGATAGACCCTGTGGTGCTCGCATCCCAGATGGTCCTCTCCTTCCAGACGATCATCAGCAGGGAGCTGCCCCCCCGGGAGTTCGGGGTCGTCACGGTGGGATCCATCCACGGGGGTGCGAAACACAACGCCATCCCGGACGAGGTTACGCTCCAGGTGAACCTCCGGTACTTCAAGGAACCCGTGCGGGATCTCCTTCTTTCATCGATCGCGAGGATCGCGGAATTCACTGCCCGGACCGCAGGGGTCCCGGAAGACAGGCTCCCCGTGATCACGGTCGTAAACGAGTCCGTGCCGCCCCTGGAGAACGACCCCTCCCTCACTGACAGGGTTATGTCAATCCTGGCCCGGAGCCTCGGCCCGGACAGGGTCGTGACGATCGAACCATTATCCGGGAGCGAAGATTTCGGGCTCTTTGGGAAGGTGGAGCCCCGAGTCCCGCTCTGTTACTTCCGGCTGGGGACAGGAGGCGAGGCGTATCTTCACAACAGCCGTTTTACAATTCCCCCCGAGGAAAGCATCCGGAACGGCGTCATCGCCATGTCCCTTGCTGCAGCCGGACTCCTTGCCCTGCCGGACCGGGAAGAACGCCCCGATCAGCCCGTTCCGGAATAGTGCTCCACCTCACCCCAGGGAGAGAGCCTCTTCTCTCCGAGGACCGAGACAGGCCCATGCCCCCCGCAGATCAGGCATTCTTTGCGACCTCCGGAGAACGGGCCTTTCGTCTTGCGAGCGAGGGCAAACAGACCATTCCTTTCGGTCCTGACCTTATCGCTGTCCACGTTCACCGAAGTGACCAGGATCACCGCGAGGTTATTGTATCGCGACCGTTCAGGAGTGAGGTGCTCGAAATTGATCGCCGTGTCTGCAGAGAAGAGAATTCCGAGACTTGAGGAGTATAGGTAGATCTGGCCATGGAGGTGCCCCCCCATTCCCTCCAGGACCTCGAACTCGTGTCCCCCTATTTTTATGGTGGAGAGGACAGGGAAGGTCTCCCGGATGGTCCCGGCGTGGTCTGTGAACAGCTCCACGCGGTCGGGAGGATGGAACCTGGAGAAGAGGGCGATCAGGACGGTATAGACCTCTTCGAGGACAGATTCCTCGCTCCTCGAACCGTACGCCCTGTTGGATGCCCGGATGATGTCCATCGTTCCGGGATGCATCAGGGCAGGGACACCATAATTCCCCCCGGCCCCGCAGTGATCCGCATCGGCATGGGTTACAATCACTCTTGATAGGCGGTCGAGGGCTCCCGGGACCCTTTCACGGATGAGCCGGGTGATCTCGGCATGGTAGATGCCGTACCCCGTATCGACCATCACGCATTCCTCCGGTGTGTCCAAAAGGAAGATATTGCCTCCGCAGGGAGGCTGGATGCAGACGAGGGTGATTCCATCGCCGAGCGGGATTGTCTGGAGGTCTGCATAGAACCCCTCCCCGCTCGTGTTCCGGAGTGTCTCCCCCGTTTCCAGGATGCTCTCGAACGTCGTCCGGGGGTCCTGACCCAGGTGGGAGAGCTCCTGGGCGATATGGTTTGCATCCCCAAGGAGTTTTAAGAGGAACCGGTCCTCAGACTCCCCGAGAAGGACGCGGAGGGACTGTGCAAACCGGAGGTAAAAGACGGTGTCATCCAGGTGCTTCCCGGTGGTATCGTACTCCACCACTTCCATGCGGAACCGTGACTTGAGCTGGTCCAGGAGCCGGGAAACGTTGGTGCTGTCCTCCAGGTTCAGGCTCACCGTGAGCCGGTCAGGCTGGTTTCCCCGGTCATCGAAGTCGATGAACGCAATGTTGGCCCGGCATGCCGTGGTATAGCGGAGAAACCGGAAGAGAGCTCCGGGGGTATGCGGGATATGCACGTACAGTTTGAGGAAACTCCCGGGGGCGAGGGCGGTCTGGAGATATCCCATCTCCATCAGTTCGCGTGCGATGCTCTCCCTCGCCTCAAGGGTTGCGGTCAACTCGAAGAACACGGTACAAGGGTCAATCCTGCGGTCGAACTGGATCCGGTTGATATTTCCCTCGTGGCGGGTGATCACCTCTGCCGCCCTGTGCAGGGCTCCCGGCTGGTCGGGAATCCGGGTCACAAAAGAATATTTCTCCATCGCTTCACCGAAATGAGAGGAGTATTAGGTGCGCTTCAAATCGCGATATCCTTATCGCAGCCGTCCGAAGGGATCCGCTATCCGGTAAGAGACCTGATTCACGGTGAATAAAGATACAATTCTGACCTATGCCCTCCATCGCACGGTATTTGTGCTCCCCTTCCCAACCTTAGTGGGTGAAGCTCCTCTTCGAACTGGCCGGGGACCACCCCGATCTCCCCTTTGCCGAACTCGACCTTGTGGGGACCGTTCTCGAGAGAGGAGCCCAGGTGGCTCTTGTGGAATGCACCCACCCGGAAGAGGTGCCCCGCCTCGCACTCATACATACCGCCATGGAATACCTGGGATCCTGCGATGCGACGCTTGCCTCGTTGAAGGATCTCCTGCGGGAACTCCGTCCCGAATCGCCCCGGCCGTTTGCGGCACGGGCCCGGAAAATATTCGGGAACACAATGGATGCGGCCGTGGCGGAGATCGAGCGCACCATGGGATCGTTCATCAGGGGAAGAGTGTGCCTCCAGGATCCCGGGGAAGAGTTCCGGGTCCTGATCTCGGGGGATCGCTGCCATCTCGGAAGGGTCACGTGGAGATACGATCCGCGGGAATTCGGACACCGGAGACCCGGAGACAGGCCGTTCTTCCATCCGGGTGTGATGATGCCCCGGATGGTCAGGGCTCTCGTGAATATCTCCTGCGTCCGGAGAGGCGAGCGGATGCTCGATCCCTTCAGCGGGACGGGCGGGATGGTGCTGGAAGCGGAGAGACTGGGAATCCGGGGGGTGGGCAGCGATATCGATCCCATGATGGCGAGGGGCAGCAGGTTGAACGTCCCCGGAGGGGACTTCCCGCTCGCCGACAGCAGGATGCTGCCCTTCCGGGACGGATCCTTCGAAGCGGTGGTGACGGACCTGCCCTACGGGCAGTCGGTTTCGATCCGGGCGGAGAGCCTCGAAACACTCTACAGGGACGCGATCGAAGAGATTGGAAGAGTTCTCTGCCCAAGGCGGAGGGCAGTCCTGGTCACGCACAGGGACGCGGGCCTCCTTGCCGGGGAGTTCCTGCACACGGAAGCGGCTTTTACCCAGAGGGTACATAAAAGTCTCACCCGGCATATCCTCGTTCTTCGCCGGTGATCCGGGTTGAACGACACGGTGGACCGAAATCTCGATTAAAGGGCAAGAAACCCTAAATACTTGGAAAAATCACATGAAACGTGCGAATAAATGCGATCATCCGGAACGATGAACGCGGTGCATCCGGCACCCTTGCAGCGGGGGAGTGCAGGGAGTTGACCGGCACCACCGCATCCAGCCCGATCCGCACCTGTTTCCAGACGGATAGGGGAGTGAGGCCAGAGAACGAGGACGCCTGTGGGATCTGGGAGATCTCCTCCAGGGATGGAACCCTCACCCTCCTCGCCGTCGCAGACGGGCTGGGAGGCCATCCGGCAGGGGAAGTGGCGAGCCGTATTGCAGTGGATTCCCTGTACTCGTACGTCCGGACGAGGGTTGAGAAAGATCCCGTAATGAACCCGGCCGATCTTGAACCACTCCTGGCCGCCGGGATGGCTGCAGCAAACCAGCAGATACTGGCCCGTGCAGCCGATTCCCATGCCTGTTACGGGATGGGCACCACTCTGGTGGCAGCCCTTCTCAATCCCATGGGCGAGGGGGTGATCGGGAACGTCGGCGATAGCAGGGCCTACTTCGTGGGTGATTCGATCACCAGGATCACGAGCGACCATTCCCGCGTCCAGGAAATGGTGGATCTCGGGCTCCTCTCAAGGGAAGAGGCCGATCACCACCCCTTGAGCAACATCGTCACCCGAATCCTGGGAAGGGAGGGGGACAGCCCGGACCTCTTCCGGATCCGTCTCGATTCCCGGATCCTGCTCCTCTGCTCCGATGGTCTCAACGACGGTCTCACCGATCCCGAGATCCTGTCCATCTGCCGGGGGCAGGATCTTGCGGCGATCTGCAGGGATCTCGTGGAACATGCGAAAGAAACCAGCAGGGACAATGTGACTGTTGTGGTGGCGAAACAGGGGTAGGGGAACATGGTTCTTCTTTCCCTACCCTATCTTATTGAAGAATGGGATTGATTTTTACCGCACACATTATTAGACGCTCTTGGGACCTGACGGCCCCGCCGCTGTGGCATCCCAACATTGCGATGAGTTCGTGTGCTGGGGACCCGCTTCGTTTGTAATTAATATGGACTTGCCCCATCTATTCATTGATCCCGCCGCCGGGGCGCCCTCCGGGGGCGGCGGAGGTGAATCGCGTCGGGGGGATGGAGGCAACGGTCCCCACATTTGCAGAGATCCTGGTTAACCTGGCGAAGTTTATTCCGGGCCGGAACCTGAGGACCGCGGTTTTCCACGGACAGGAGAGGGTAAGACCCCGTCCTTACACCTCCCCTAGTTGCGATAGGGTCTGGCCTTGGGCTCTTTCCTCCAAATATATTTCCGTACATCAGGTTGATCCCGCCGCGGGGGCGCCCCGTCGGGGGCGGCGGGGGTGAATCGCGTGGGGGCGACAGCCCCTCACCTA
>DAEV01000123.1:16737-28162 GCA_002509495.1 Methanolinea sp. UBA473
CCCGAATTGCGATAGGGTCCGGCCCCTGGGGATATTTATGAAGTGGCCCGGGGGTGCGAAGGGGCAAAGCCCCTCGGTAATATTACTTCTTCGATCCCGGCGCAGCGGTCACGATCTTCACTGCCTCGACAATCTCCGGGAGCATCTCGGCCGGGAACCCCGCCACCATCTCCTGGTCCTCGATCCCCGAGAACTTCCGGGAGCCGTCGCACCCGAGCGAGAAGTTCGGCCTGCCATAGAGGTAGGTCTGGGCGGTCGCGTCCGAGCAGACCGACTGGATCCCCGAGAACTCCGAGACGATCCGTCCACCAAGCCGGAAGAGGGCCGCCTGCCCGAGTTTCAGCATGACTCTCGGAGGGGCAACGATGAGGATGACGTGGGGGGAGAAATTGGTCTTTTCAAGCGGTGCATAGAGGGTCGCATACGTGAGCCCGGACTCGACGTGCGGGATCCTGTCGATGGTCCTTTTGCAGGCGGCAGTGCTCTCGAACTTCCCGAGCTTGAAATAGAAATGCCCTGTTTTTAACGTGTCGGTGATGGGCCGGAGGCCGAGCGCCCAGGCTCCCCCCATACACTCGTGGTTCTCCACGGTGGAATAGAAGACCTTCCCCTCCCGCCTGGCCAGGTTCACCATCTGGCAGTGGCGGACAGTCTTGTCCAGCTTCTCCATCCCCTCGGGGATATCTTCCTTTCCCGTCGCCAGCTTGATGGCGACGGGGGAACCGGTAAGACCCAGCGAACTCTTCAACGCTGCCGAAGATCCGGCAAAATCGATCTGCTTCATCATCGTCTCTACCATGTGGGAACACTCCTTCCTCGAAATAGAAATCCTTGGTATCCAATGCTGGGGCTCACCAGAGATAAATCTGCCCATATGGGAAAAAACTACAGGATTCCCTTTCAAGATACAAGCATATCCACGGGATGGAAAGGCCGGAGGCATTTCCATATCAATCGCGGATGACCGCTGCTCGGTCGAGCCTAAAAAACGAACATCGCAAAGCGATTTTCATTCGAAATGGGCTACAGGTGCCGGAGCTTGCTGTCCACCTTCTCGAAAAAGTTCTTTTTTGCATCCACGAACAATGCAGGCTCCGAGGATTTCCTCACTTCGAGGGATCCTGATATGCCCATCTGCAGGGACCGCTGCCCGTCCATCACGAGGGTGGCAGGTTTGGCGCTCTCGAGCCTTATCTCCAGGGTCCGGTCGTTGCTGATCAGGTGGGGCCTGGAAGAGAGCATGTAGGGTGCAAGGGGTACAAGGAGGAAACCCTGGATTCTCGGATCCACGATGGGGCCCCCTGCACTCATGGCATACGCGGTGGAACCCGTAGGGGTGCTGATGAGGAGTCCGTCGGATCGGAACCGATCGGCGGGAACCCTGTCGACCACCACCGTGAACCGGAGCATCTTGGCCGGGCGGCTTGTTACGATGAGCGCTTCGTTCAAAGCGTGGCCGAGGACTTCCCCGTCCCTTGTAAGGGAGATCCGCATACGCGGTTCGATGGCGAAACCCTGCCGGATCGACTTCAGGAACGCCTTCGCATCCCCCGGCTCCACATCGGCGAGGAAGCCCACCTCACCCCAGTTGATCCCGAGGATCGGGATCTGCTTCTCCATCCGCTGGACAGAGAGGAGGATGGTCCCGTCGCCTCCCACTACTACCGCCAGGTCAGACTTGTGTTCGGGATGCGGGTCCCCCTGCACCCCCATGGCAGCAGCCGTCTCCTGTTCAAAGAGGACGGAATGGCCTTCCGCGACAAGGAACTCCCATAGATCCCGCGAATACCGGATGGCAGACTCGTCATCGATCCTCGAGACCATCATGAACTGCATCGCACAAAGTCTCCTACCTTAAGTATTCGATCACCTTATGATGCATGATTCCGTTGGTGGCCACCATGCACTTCCCGATTGTCACTTCATCCGGGAACTGGATGGGGTTCCCGTTCAGGTCGCTCACCCTCCCGCCCGCCTCGGTGCAGATCAGCATCCCTGCAGCGGCGTCTGTGACCCGAAGCGTCCCCCGGAGATCAATGAACCCGTCCACCCTCCCGCAGCCGATATACGAAAGTTCGAGCGCCGATGCCCCCAGCTCCCGCCATCTGCGGATCTTCTGACCCAGGTGCATCACCCTCCTTGGATCGAACTTCCTGCCATAGATGCTCATGGCGCTCTCGTCCAGCTTGGTGATCTTCGATGCCTCTATGGGCCTACCGTCAAGGAATGCCCCTCCCCCGAGAGTTGCCGTGAAGGTCTCCCTCCCGGCGAGGTCATGGACGAATGCCTGCACGATCCTCCCCTCTTCCGCATAGGCAATGGAGAGAGCATAGAACGGGATCCCCACGACGGCATTGTATGTCCCGTCGATAGGATCGAGAAAGATAGTCCCTTTCTCCCCCGGAAAATCAACCTTCCCTGCCTCCTCCGAGATGAGTGTCCTGCAGAGGGGGTGTTCCCGGAGGAACTCCACGATGCAGTCCTCGGCGACCTGATCGATCTTCTTGGTGGGAGTCCCATCGGCCCCCATGCCGATGGTCTTCCCTCCTTCAGGGGTACCAACCATCCCGCGGATGGCATCATGCACAGAGCGAGCCAAAAGATCGCACGACCTCAGGAAGTCCATATGCCGGATCCGACCGTTTCTCTACGGTGTATTTATCTGTTCATATAAAGATACATTGTTACTGCAATTGTCAGAATAGAGCGTGAATCTGAATGAAGGAGCAGACTGAAATAGGGAAACTGAAAGAAGGCCGGTACATGGTCATCGATGACGAGCCCTGCAAGATCCTGGGCATATCCGTATCCAAGCCGGGAAAACACGGTGCAGCAAAAGCCCGGATCGATGCTGTGGGTCTCTTTGACGGGGTCAAGCGTTCCATCGTCCAGCCGGTCTCGGCTAAGACATTCGTACCGGTGGTGGAGAGGAAGAGCGGCCAGGTGATCACCATCAGCGGGAACACCGTCTCCCTCATGGATATGAAAGAGTTCACCAATTTCGAGATCGAAGCCCCTCCCGATAAGATCGGCCAGATCGAGGTAGGAAAAGAGGTCCAGTACATGGAAGCCCTCGGGAAGAGGAAACTGGACCTTTCCTGACCATTCCCCCGACTCTCACGCCCCTTTTTTTTCCAATCCCGGAACCAGTTAGAATTTTCCAAGGTAGCGATCCGGGACCATCACCTTTAACGAATACGAGCGGATCATGTGGGGTTTGATCACGAAATAATAGGTCCGGGACGTTGTCCCTTCATAGAATTTTTCCACCCAAGGTCGGGGATCGTACTCCTCTCCCTTCTTCCAGAGTTCCGCCTGAATGCCACCTTCGGGCACGATGGTCCTTACAAGCGAGTTGTCGCTTGCATCGCGGACCTCGATTATAAAGGAGGGGAACACCTCAGACCCGAGGAAATCTGCCTGACCTGCCTCTTTGTTGGAAGTGGTTCCCGAAAAAGCCGTGTCCCAGGGATTCACGGTATAATGCAGTTCCCAGTAGGGAAACGGCATGAGGATCGACTGGGTGATCCCACCCCCTTCCGACTGGATGGTGGCGTAGGGGAGAAGATTCTCTTTTTCCTGCGTCACTTCCGGGAGATGGGTGAACGTGGGCGTCTCCACCACGGATCCGGTGGATACGAACCCGAGAGACTGGGACTGGCCGCTCCAGGTGGGGGAAGGCGTCGTCGCCGCTGTCGGGGGGGAATTCATCTCCTTTGCCCAGTCGGGGAGCTCGGGTATCGCGGTCGGGACAGGCGTCGGGGTCGGGGTCGGGGTCGCCTGGAACGGCAGACTCAGGTCAGGCGCCTCTCCCGTGAGGATGGGTTTCACCACCACCGCCATGACCATCACGATCACCAGGGCTGCGATCAGGATGGCGGTGTCCCGTTTCTCCATACCAGATTGTTGAACCCCCCGTCATATAAGTAAGTACCTTTTCCGGCCAAAACCAGGAGATCCGGGGCCTGGATGCAGTCCGGGGCGGGAACAGCAGGCACCCGGAAGGTTAACGTGAGACCGGGTTCACCGTGCCCCTGAAATAGGTGTAATCCGGCCTGAAACAGTCCAGGTTCATCATTCCATCTGCATCGGGCCTCATCGACTCGATTACGATCGTGGATCCCGGCCCGGGAACTGCCCCCGGACCACCCGATTCCAGGATACGAACGGTGCCGGATCCGGGCGGGATCACCAGGCGAAGGCTGGAGAGAAAGTGATCCGCTTCGGGGACCGAGATCTCCCTTACCAGTCCCTTTGAAACCAGCCGGCCGTTCCGGTAGAGCGAGACATCATCAAAGGAGAATTCGAGGATTGCTCCGTGGACCACGGATATCTTTCCTTTCCCCCCTTCCTCCACCAAAAGCCGGATCCGGTCACCGGCATCGAGGTTCTGGACCTGCCCGCCGATCTTCATTTTTGTTCCCGGAGATGAGACGGTCCACTCCAGGAACCCCCCCGGTGCCAGCGATCCTCCCCGGTCTGCTTCCAGCAGGATATCCTGTCCCCTCGGGGGGGTGACGTTGATAAACCCCTGGACGATCCGGGTGTTCGCCCCGTAGGTGTTTTTCGCGTTGAGCGATACCTGGAAGAGCCCTTCCTCTGCGAATACGTGCAGCGGGTTCTCCTCCGAGGATCCGGTACCGTCCCCGAAAGACCAGGCCCACTCGGTCGGAATACCTGTGGACGTATCGGAAAATTGAACGCGGAGCGGGATCGGTCCGCTTCGGGGGGCGGCTGAGAAGGATGCCTGGGGGATCCCGGGGGTAGAGATGCGAACGGGGATGCTCGTCTGGGGAATTATTGTCGGAACGGGGGTAGTGGAAAGGACAGTCCCCTGCACCATAGTCCCCTGCACCATAGTCTCTGCAGCGGTCGAGGGAGTTGCCAGGGGCGTGGGAGTGGGGACCGCCTGGAAGGGAAGACTCATGTCGGGGGTCGTCCCGGTGAGCATGGGTTTTACCACAACTGCCATGACCATCACGACCACAAGTGCGAGGACCAGAATGGCCATGTCCCGCTTTTCCATACAGAATGTTGACGCCCCGGTCGTATATATAGTACCTTTCCCTTTAGCAGGGGGATCTCAGGGCAGCATTCCTGATCCCGGAGACCTCATCGGGTACAGATGGCCACCGTCTCCCCGTACTGCACCACGTGGTCCCGCATCGCCGCGACGAGGTCACCTTTGGAAGACCCCGGAGCGAGGGAGAGGTTTGCATCCAGCCCCCAGACCTTGAAGGTGTAGCGATGGGTGCTCCCTGGAGGTGGGCACGGACCCGAGTATCCGATCCTCCCAAGATCGTTCCTGCCCTGCACCGCCGGTACCGGCATTGTGACTACCGGTTCTCTCGGAATCCCTGCCGGAATGATCTCAATGGGGGGAATGTTCCAGGCAAGCCAGGGGGAAAAGGAACAACAACTCGGGACAAACGGGTTCACCGCCATGATCGCAACGGCGCCTGCATCCAGTCCTGACAGCGTGATCCTCGGGGAGAGGTCTTCCCCCTCGCACGTATGAGTGGGGGGAAACTCCAGGAAATCGAGACGCACGATAAGTTTTCCCATGATGCTCACCTAACATGATACTCGCCGGGAGGGATGAATCCAGTGGTGGAGTCCCGGAGGAAGAGATGGAGATACTTGACTGTTACACTGATGGAGCGTCCCGGGGAAATCCCGGGCTTTCTGCATTTGCCTTCCTGGTTGTGGATTCCAGCGGGAAGATCCTGATACAACGCGGGGAATTCCTGGGTCTGTCCACCAACAACGCTGCAGAGTACCGGGCCGTGATCGCGGCGATGGAGGCATCCTCCACCGTCACCGAGGGCACAATCCGGATTCATTCAGACAGCGAACTCGTCATCCGGCAATTACGCGGTGAGTACAGGATCAGGAAAGAACACCTCCGCGATCTCTGGGAGAGGGTCCGTGGACTGGAGACCCGGTTCTCACGCGTTGAATACATCCCGGTGCCCAGGGAGAACTCCTGGATCAGGATCGCGGATGGGATCTGCAACAGGATCCTCGACGAAAATGCGGTGTGATCCGGGGTTCGCCGGAACGTCCGCAGGGATGTCCCGGATGTATACTCTTTATGGCGTTTTCTTTCCATAGTGATAAGGAGTAACCAGTAATCTATGAGGGAATCCATGGCAAGGAAAGCGAAAGGAACGGATGAAGAATGTGCAAAGACTACCTGTGAAGGGTGCCCAAGCGCTGCAAAATGCGACTCTGACAAGAAAGAGGCGAAGGGAAGAGGCCTCCCCCCAAAGGCAGAGATCGAGGTGGACCATGTCATTCTCGTCCTTTCAGGCAAGGGGGGGGTGGGAAAATCGACCGTGTCGGTGAACCTGGCATTTGCACTCTCCGCCCACGGCTACAAGGTGGGTCTCCTCGACCTTGATATCCATGGGCCGAACATCCCCAAGATGCTCGGGGTCGAGGGCCATCACCTCGGCACCATCGGGAACCTGATCGAACCCGTCCGGATCACCGGCAACCTGGCGGTCGTTTCCATGGCGTTCCTCCTTCCAGACCAGAGCACCCCGATCGTCTGGAGAGGACCCATGAAGATGACCGCAATCCACCAGTTCCTCTCCGAGGTGAACTGGGGACCACTCAATTACCTCGTGGTGGATCTCCCCCCGGGCACCGGAGACGAGGCGCTCTCCATCGCGCAACTCGCCCCCAACGTGCGGGGAGCGGTGATCGTGACCACCCCCCAAGACGTAGCCACCATGGATGCGGCCAAGGCGGTCAAATTCGTCGAGCAGCTGGATATCCCGGTCCTCGGGATCGTCGAGAACATGAGCGGATTGATCTGCCCGCACTGCAAGGAGGAGATCGATCTCTTCGGCAAGGGCGGCGGAGAGAAGATCGCCGGGAAACTGGAGGTGCCGTTCCTCGGCAGCATTCCCGTGGATCCCGAGATGCGGAAGGCAGGGGATGAAGGAAGGCCCTTCATCCTGCGAAGCAAGGACAGTCCGACCTGGAAGAGCGTCGATTCCGTAATGGAAGCACTTGTCAAGGTGGTCGAAGGGTAGATGAACCACCTGGAAGTGCTCACCGGAGGGGCAACTCCCCTGGATATCTACCCTGATATTGTCCCGGTCCTCGAGGACGTGGGACTGCTGCCCGAACGCCTCGAGCCCATCTACAGGAAGGCCATCGCCTACGACGACGACTCCCTGGACAGGCTGCGGTTCGCACTGGTGAGGGTCCAGATCTACTCGGACATCCACCGCACCGAGGACATGGAGAAGGCCCAGAAGATCAAGTACGTAGCCCAGGTATTGGAAAAGGTCATCTTCGGTTCGCTCCTTTTGGAGCACGAGGAGCTGGGCCATGACTGATCTCCCCTCGCTCTTTTAATTCCCTATTTCCAAGTCAATCTCCCGTCATTATCGGTTCGGATTTCCATCTGGTAGTGAATATTGGCTACACCCCCCCCGGAGGTCCGGTTCTTCACCATTTTCATTCAAAAGAAGATAAGAAGGACACCAGATAAGAAAAAGCAAAAGAGAGATATCCTGAAATAACAGATATGATGTCATTTGGCCCTGAATAGGTACCAAGTCCCCGAGACGGAGCTGCTATGATCGCCGGGTATCTCTATAGCATCATCATCATTTTTACCTTCGCGATCCTCATCATCGCGATTGGCAACAAGGTTAAAATCCCGGGGATCGTCGGTTTCATCCTCACCGGTATCCTGATTGGGCCCTACGGATTCGGGTTGATCCGGCAAACCGAGTTCGTGGACGTTCTTGCCGAGATCGGGATCGTCTTTCTTCTCTTCACCATCGGGATGCAGTTCTCGTTCCGGACGCTCTACGAGATGCGAAAGATCGTACTGATCGGCGGAAGCCTGCAGGTTCTCGCAACCATCCTCGCAACGATGGCAATATCCCATTTCTTCGGTGTCTCTTTTGCACAGGGACTGTTCTTTGGCTTCCTAATCTGCCACAGCAGCACCGCAATCACCCTGAAACTCTACCAGGACCGTGCCGAGATCGAGAGCCCCCAGGCCAGGGTCACCCTCGGCGTATCCATCTTCCAGGACATCATCACGATCCCGATGCTGATCGCCCTCCCTATCCTTGCAGGGGAAACGACGGATATTACCGGTGCGATGGTGACTCTCGGGATCACCCTCGTCATCCTCTTTGCTGCGGTCCTCGGGATCTCCATCTACCTGATCCCGCGGTTCATGAACCGGATCACGGGGATCAGGAGCCCTGAACTGTTCCTTCTCTCCATCCTCCTGATCTGCTTCGTGGTGACCTACATCACCGCAAGCATCGGCCTCTCCCTCGCCCTCGGGGCATTCCTTGCCGGACTCACCCTTTCGGAGTCCGATTACTTCCACCAGGCCTTCGCAAGCATCATCCCGTTCCGGGACATCTTCACCAGCTTCTTCTTCATCTCCATCGGGATGCTCTTAAACGTCGGATTCCTGCTGGGCGATCCCCTGCTCATTGTCGCCCTCGTTGTCGGCGTCCTCATCGTGAAAGCGGTCGTTGCGGGAGGATCCACGCTCGCCATCGGGAATTCCCTGCGGACTTCCGTACTCTCCGGGCTTGCGCTGGCTAACATCGGTGAATTCGCATTCATCCTCTCGATTCCGGGAAGAGAGTACGGTCTCATCTCGGACTCGGGAGAACAGATCTTTCTCGCGGTCACCGTTCTGACGATGTCGCTGACCCCGCTGGCTGTCACAATGGGCCCAAAATCCGCCGATTTCTTCTGCCGTCTTCCCCTGGGTGGACGGTTCAAGGCGGGATGTGCCGCCGATACGGTGCATCCCGTCCTCTCGCAGAGCGATCACCTGGTGATCGTGGGATACGGGCTCAACGGAAAGAACCTTGCGAACGCGGCAAAGGCAGGCAGAATCCCCTACGTCGTCATCGATCTGAATCCTTCCACGGTAGCGAGGGAACACAGTGCAGGAGAGAACATATTTTTCGGGGACGCGACAAACGCGGAGATTCTCACCCATGCGAATATCGAACAGGCCAGGATCCTCGTGATCGTCATCAACGATCCCCTCTCGGCTCGGGCGATCACGGCCCTTGCCCGCCAGATGAACCCCCACCTCTCGATCATAGTCCGGACCAGGTTCCTTTCCGAGGTCAAACGGCTCATCGATCTCGGAGCCGATGAGGTGATCCCGGAAGAGTTCGAGACCTCGGTCGAGATCTTCACCCGGGTACTGAAGAAATACCTGATCCCGGAGGTAACAATCGACAGGTTTGTCCATGACGTCCGGGCGGACACCTACGAAGTGCTCAGGAATCCCTCCAATACCTCCGCGGACCTTGCCGACCTCGGGAGGAGCGTCCCCAACCTCCAGATCGCCACCCTCCGGGTGGAACCGGGTTCTCCGGTTCACGAAAAAACCCTCGGTGAGCTGAACGTCAGGAAAAACTATTCGGTCTCGATCCTTGCAATCAAACGGAATAACGAGGTGATCGAGAACCCGTCCGGGGATGTCGGCCTTAGCTCCGGGGATGACGTGATCGCAATAGGTACGCACGATGCGATCGGGGTTCTCGCGGGGTTGTTCCGCCCCGGAGAGAGGGATGAAAGGATCTCGTAAGGGTATATTCCTACTTCTTTCCCCTTAACCCGGAAAAGAACCCTTTTTTCGTATCCGAGACCCGGCTCCCCTCGAGCTCCAGGATCCTCTCGTAGAGGTCCCGGACCTCGGGCTTCGGCTGTTTCGGGACGCTGATCTTGACCCGCACCAATAGGTCTCCGGATTTCCCCCTGCGTCGTACGCCTTCGCCCTGGATCTTGAGTGCAGTGGCATGCTGGACTCCGGCCGGGATTGTCAGGTCGACCTTGTGCTTCTCGATCGTCTCGATCTCCACGATCGATCCGACCACCGCCTGGGCCGGGGTGATCTCTACTTCGGTCTCCAGGTTGTCGCCGCGCCGGGTGAACCGGGGGTGGGATTTGACGTACGCCTCTATGAAAAGGTCCCCGTTCGGTGCGCCGTAGTCCCCCGCCTCCCCGTATCCCTCCATCCTGAGGCGCATGCCGGAATCGATTCCCGCCGGAATATGGACCGTGACCTTCCTCCGGACCTGGGTATGGCCGGAACCCCGGCAGTCGGGGCATCGTTTCTCGGGAATCTTCCCCCTGCCGCCGCAGTCGCTGCAGGTGCTTGCCCGGACGAACTGGCCGAAGATCGTCTGGCTCATCTGGCGTACCTGGCCGCTCCCGCCGCAGTGCGGGCAATTGATCAGTTTCTTGGTCTCGCTGCCGGTGCCGTTGCACGCGGGACAGGCCTCGGTATGGGTGACCTCGATCTCGCGGTCGGCACCGAACACGGCCTCTTCCAGCGTGACCTGCATCTTCATCAGGAGGTCGGAGCCTTCCCGCGGACCCGAGTAGCGCTGGCCCCCGAACCCTCCCCCGAAAAAGTCGAAGATATCCCCGAATCCTGAAAAATCCGCTGAGAATCCTCCGCCATGGTACCCGCCGCCGCCCGTGTAGGACCCTTTCGAGGCGCTTGTGAAGGTGTCGTGCCCCATATGGTCGTACTGGGCACGCTTCTGCGAATCGGAGAGGACACTGTACGCCTCGTTGATCTGCTTGAACTTCTCCTCGGCCCCCGGTTCCTTGCATACATCGGGGTGGAACTTGCGTGCAAGGTTCCGGTAGGCCTTCTTGATCTCCTTCTCGTCCGCGTTCCTTGGGATCCCCAGGGTCTCGTAGTAGTCGCCCGCGGCCATGGCCTCACTCGTCTTTTACCTTGAAATCGGCATCGACGACGTTGTCATCGTGGGGAGGGCTGGATTGTCCGGCAGCCTGGCCTTTCCCTGCTTCTGCCGCCTGCCGCTCCTCCTGCACTTTCTGGTAAATCTTTGTGGTGATCGAGTAGACCGACTCCGTCAGGGACTCCATGCTGGTCCGGATCTCATCGCTCTTATCCTCTTCGAGCGCCTTCCGGACAGCCTGGACCCCGGACTCCACTTTCTCCCTGTCGCCGGGTTCGATCTTGTCGGCGTTCTCCTTGAGCATCTTCTCGGCAGAGAAGATCGCGGTATCGGCCATATTCCGGAGCTCGATCTCCTCCTTCTTCTTCTTGTCCTCGTCCTCGTACTGCTTGGCGTTCTCCACCATCCGCTTGATCTCGTCCTCCGAGAGCTTGCGGTCTCCCTTGATGGTGATGGCCTGCTCGTTCCCCGTCCCAAGGTCCTTGGCGGATACATGGATGATGCCATTCGCATCGATATCGAAGGTCACCTCGATCTGGGGGATTCCGCGGAGGGCCGGGGGAATTCCGGTCAGCTGGAAGCGCCCGAGCGTGAAGTTGTCCTTGGCCATCGCCCTTTCTCCCTGGACCACGTGGATCTCCACGCTGGTCTGGCCGTCCGCTGCAGTACTGAAGATCTGGCTCTTACGGGTGGGGATGGTG
>DAEV01000091.1:0-1488 GCA_002509495.1 Methanolinea sp. UBA473
GGTCGAGCGCAGTGTTGGTGAGCGTATTTGCACCCTTATGGAAGTGCATGGCCATGTAGGTAACACCGGGTGCAACATCGTCGGTTACACGGGCGAGGGTCTCAATTTCACCACGGCGGCTCGAGACCTTGATCTTCTCACGTTCCTTGATGCCCAGTCTCTTCGCATCTTCGGTATTGATCTGGATATAGGACTCGGGCACTTCATAATGCAGTTGTGCGGCACGGTCCGTCTGGGTCCTGGTGTGGTAGTGGAAGATCACACGCCCTGTCATGAGCGTGAACGGGTACTCTGCATCTGCCACCTCCGCCGGAGGTTTGTACTCGAGACCGAACATGGTGCCCAGACCATCCGCAGCTGAGAACTTCTCCCGATGGAGGATCGGCGTCCCCGGGTGCTCGATGGTCGGGCAGGGCCAGTGGACAGACTCCGGCTTCTCCATCTTCTCGTAGGTGACACCGAACTGGCCCGGGGTGCATGCCCGCATGTCGTCCCAGACGTCCTTCGCAGATTTCCAGTCGAAGCCCTTAAGGCCCATCTTCTTCGCGAGCAGGGCGATGATCTCCCAGTCGTATTTCGACTCACCGGGGCCATCGACGGCTTTCCGGACGCGGTTCACACGCCGCTCGCCACTGGTGAATGTGCCGTCCTTCTCGGCAAAACAGGTTCCGGGCAGGACGACATCTGCATACTCGCAGCTCTCGTTCCAGAAGATATCCTGCATGACGCAGAAGTCGAGTTTCTCCAGCTGCCGCCTCACATGGTTCGAGTCGGGGTAGGAGACCGTCGGGTTCAGTCCCATGAAGTACATCGCCTTGATCGGGTCGCCTGCCTGGTTGATCTGCTCGGTTAAGGTCACGCCGTACCAGTCGGGCAGGGACCCTTCCTTCAAGAACCAGAGCTTCTCCATCTTTGCACGGTTGTCGGCAACTGCGACAGCCTGGTATCCGGAGAAGACGTTCGGGTAAGCGCCCATGTCGCAGGCGCCCTGGACATTGTTCTGGCCACGGAGCGGGTTGACACCCACACCCTCGCGCCCGACATTGCCGGTGAGCAGCGAGAGGTTGCCCATTGAACGGACGTTGTCCGTGCCGGTTGTTAACTCTGTGATGCCGAGGCAGTAGATGATCACCGCGTTCTTTGCCTTTGCATACTGGCGGGCAAACTCCTTGACCGTATCGAGCGGGACACCGTGAATCTTCTCGGCATCCGCATACTTCTCTACAGTCTTCTTGAGGTCATCGAAGCCCTTCGTGCGGTTCTTGATGAATTCCTTGTCCTCGAGTCCTTCCTTGATGATCCAGTACATCATGGAGTTGGCGAGCGCGATGTGGGTCGACGGGTTGAACCGGATCCACTTGTCGGCGAGCCGTGCCGTTGCACTGAACCGCGGGTCAACCACAACGATCGGGATGCCCTTTTTCTTAGCCTGCATGACGCGGCGCCCGGCAAGCGGGTGCGCCTCGACGGCATTCGAACCCCACATGA
>DAEV01000091.1:1519-22763 GCA_002509495.1 Methanolinea sp. UBA473
TTGTTGGTCAAAAATCCGCACCGCGCCCATTTCTGCAGCGCGTAGCAGTCCTCGTTGACGGTTCGGCACGAGGTCTGGAAACCAAGCGCCTTGGGCCCGCCCTTTTTGTAGATCTCCGTGAATTTCTTGACGATCAGGTCAAGCGCCTCGTCCCAGGAAGCGTCCACGAACTTGCCGTTCTTCTTGATCTTCGGTGTTGTCAGCCGGTCAGGGCTGTGGACGTGTTCCCAGCAGGTCATTCCCTTAGGACAGAGCTTGCCCTCGTTGATCGGGCTGCGCTTGTAGGGTTCGACCCCCACAACTTTTCCCTCGTTGACTACGAGGTTCAGCCCGCAGCCCACCCCGCAATAGGGGCAGGTGGTGGGTACGTACTTCAATGTTGATCCAGATATTTTGCTCATCTTCCTATTCACCTCTGTTCAGCATATCTAGAAAGAACTACAGGAGCGTCTCCAATCCAAGAAAGCCTTGAATAATCCTTTTTTTCCCGTCCTGACAGGTGGTGAAGACAGGCTTGGATTGACCGATCGAAAATCCATCGGGAATTCTCGGAACAACGGTTGCATCACTCTGATTCATCCCAGCCTCCCGGTCATGATCCAGGAAGCGATCTTCTCCTGACAACAGATTCTCTCGTTTACCATACGATAAAATTTACGTATTTTAATTTATTTTTGGCAAATGGTTAAATAAAAAAATTAACTTAATTATTTTTAATTTAATGATAATAATATACAATAACCAACCTGAGGTTGAGAATCCCGTTGAACAGGGTACTGGGATCTCTTCAAGCACACGGCACGGAAATGTTGTAAACTTTTAATAATTTACTTTTTCCAAATGGAATGGATTAATACCTGATTTTACAAAGATCATGAGAATGAAGTCAGAATCCGAATACTCCCGCGATGCGCTGATCGACAGGATGGGCACCTATGGCATTTCCGACACCATGAAAGGATATTTCAGGAAATGCATCGAATTCCACACGTATCCTGCCCCCGGTATGCTCATCGGGGTGTTCATGGTCGACTATGCCCTTGACCTTCTCCGGATGAAACCAGGGGATAAACTCTTCGTGACCTGTGAGACTGAAAAATGCCTTCCCGATCCCCCCCAGGTGATCCTTCGTACCACCATCGGCAACCACCGCCTCCGCATTGTCCCGATTGGGAAATTCGCGATGTCGTTCACCCCGCTCTCGAAGGAGGACCCTGCAAAGGGGGTCAGGGTATATCTGGATAAGATGAAGATGAAACAGTACCCGGCGCTGAATAGTTGGTACGAGAACAGCCCTTCATTCGATCCTGATACGCAGAAAAAGCCGCTGGCCGACGAAATTCTCTCGGCAGGTAGGAAGATCCTCTCCTATGAGACCATCACGATGAAGGTGAGCCCGAAGAGAAAATGGAAATCCGTCACCTGCAGCATCTGCGGGGATACCGTTCCGGATTATCTTGCAAAGGATGGAAAATGCCTCGGGTGCGGGTCCGACCGGTACTACGAAAAAGCCGGATGATTTTTTCATTTCCTACTGCTATTTTTACGAGATGACATGCCCGGATCCGACAACCGCATGAACCTTGTCCCGGTCGGCCTGGTCCACTGCTCCGCCCGCACCAGAAAGGAGATGCCACCGGAGGGTATGGCAGGAACGATCGAGGTGTTTCCACCCTACAGGCCTGCCCTGGAGGGGATTGAAGAGCACACCCACCTCATCCTTCTGGGATGGCTCCACCTGGCAAGCCGGGACCTCCTGAAGGCAGTACCACGAAAAATATCCGCAGAGCTCGCGGAAAAAGGCGTATTTGCCCTCCGCTCCCCTTCGCGCCCGAACCCGATCTCGGTCAGCGTAGTAAGGCTCATCCGGTGCAGGGAGAACGGGCTCCTGGAGGTCGACAATCTCGACCTCGTCGACGGCACACCTGTGGTGGACATCAAACCCTACCAGGCGGGAGGGGACTGTATCTTCTCGGCCACGCAGCATGATCGTTCGGAGAAGATCGCAAAGATGGACCCTGGTGCGTACCGGGCGGACCTCATCCGTGAAGCGGTGAACTACCACGGCGAATGGTGCCCCGGTGCGGCCGTCGCCGTCCGCCTGGCTATCGAGGCAACCCGGTTCATGGGAGGGGACCTCCGCCGGAAGGATGTGGTTCTCTCCCCTGGGGGGGATCCCTGCATCTCCGATGCACTCATCGGTATCACGGGAGCCCGGTTCGGGTCCCACCGTCTCGACATTGCTGTGCCGGTCGGGACGGATCCGGAATCGCCTATTCTATTCTCTGCACCGGGGATCCAGCTCCGTTGCCTCGTCAGGGTGCATGGGCGTGATCCCGCGGAAGTACTCTCCATGAAGGCGGACGACCTGTTCTGCCTGCAGTTCACGCGGGAAAAAGAAAATAAAAACTAGTCCAGCAATATCCGTTCCGGAACACTGTAAATATTCATCCTTGGCGGGCGGACAAATCCTGCGAGCGTCATATCCACCCTCCGTGCGAGATCGATGCCGGCAGCGGACGGTGCATTGTTGGTGACGACAATGGGGATCCCGGCGCGATAGAACTTGCCAATCATCCCTTCGGGCATCCTTCCCGAGCAGGTTATGAACGTAGTGCAGGGGTCGATCCCGGCCAGGAGCGCCTTTCCAATCGTCTTATCCACGGAATTATGTCTCCCCATGTCCTCCGCCCAGGATACGTCCTCTCCGGAGGGATGGAAGAGAACCGTGCAGTGAGTGCCGCCCGTCTCCCTCCAGAGCACCGCATGGTCGTTTAACCTGTCCATTGCGGAGAAGAGGATCGAGCGGGTCACCGTGATCCTCCTGGGCAGGCGCCTGGAAAAGTCCTCCTTCTCCGGCACAAGTCCTACGCACCCTGAAGTGCGCACCTCCCTCGGCCGGGACAAGGAACTCTCCGGAATTTCCCTTGCCTCGATATGGATATCCGGGATATCGACGGTGATCGTTTGAATCCGGTCAATATTTTCGATTATACCCTCGGTGATACAGTAGCCGCAGGCAAACTCTGCAAGTTCATACGGACTTGCGGTCAGAGTGGCGATGAGCACCCCGTTGATTCTGAGATTCACACTCTCCTCGCGGCAGACCAGGACATCACGCGGACTGGATTCTTCTCCATTCACCGAGAGCACCTGGTATTTTGCCGTCAATGGAACATCCGAACCATCACTCTGAATAATCTTTGGAATTCGTTTCATACTGCAGGACACCAGAAGTTAACTGATCTTGTAGAATAACCCATTTAAATATGTCAACTCCATTTAATTAAAATTGGGGAATATATCACTAAACACCCTACTATTAGTTCCATGAAACAGAGATCCTGCAAGACATACCAATCCAGAACCGCGGTTGCCTGCATCCTCATTCTCCTCCTGGTCGGTTCTGCATCATTTGCGGGCTGCACCGGGGTAACTACGCAGGCAGGGACGGAAGCGACTCCCACCCTTACCCAGGCGCAGTCCAGGACACCCCTGGTTATCTATGCCGCCGCGTCCCTGACGGGAGCTTCTCCTGTTCTAAAGCAGGCATTTGAGAAGGCATATCCGCAGTACGACGTGTCGTTCGACCTTGATGGGACACAGATGCTCACACAAAAAATTGAGCAGGGTGCGGAAGCGGACGTATTCCTTTCGGCCAGCACCAGGTATACCGACCGGCTGAAGTCCGGGGGCTACCTGGAAAACTCCACGGTGAAAAAATTCGCTTCGAACTACATCATCATCATTCTCCCGAAAGCGAACACGGCAAAGATCGAGTCCGCCGCCGACCTGGACCACACAAGTCTCCGTATTGCCATGGGGACCGAGGAAGTGCCGGTCGGCATCAATACCAGGCAGGCTATCGATAAGATGGCAAATACATCCTACGGGCCATCATGGAAAGAGGGGCTCTATAGTAACGTGGTCACCTATGAGACCACCGAACCCGGGGTCGTGACCAAGGTGAATCTCGGGGAGGTTGACGCGGGGTTCGTATACGAATCATCCTACAAAGCCGCGAAGGCCGGGACACTCAAGGCAATAGTCATCCCCAAAGACCAGAACTCACTGCAGACCTACACCGTGGGAATCCTGGCGAAAACCGGGGAGAAGGAAGGGGCCTCGAGATTCCTGGAGTTCCTTACTTCGGCGGATGGACAGAAGATCCTGGCGGACTTCGGATTTGCGTCTGCCTGATGAGAAATAATATTTTTTATCAATGGACTTATCACGAATCTTCGCTTCTATCCGGGGGGCGTGGAAGACACCAGGGACCCTTGCGGTTGTATTCGGTATCGCACTAGTCGGAGCAGTTTGCTTCTACCTGTTCGCTCCAATAATTGCGCTATTTTTCCGGACATCCCCCGCCCTCTTCCTCACGTCCTTAAAAAATCCGGTGGTCATCGAATCCCTGAAACTCAGCCTGATCACCTCGGCCGCTGCAACTCTCATTGCGGTTGCGGTGGGTACCCCGGCGGCGTATCTCCATTCCAGGCACCGTTACCCTGGAAAAGAGATCGTGGACGTGATCATCGACCTCCCCCTCATTCTGCCTCCTGCGGTGGCCGGCGTTGCGCTCCTCATGCTCTGGGGACGGATGGGACTGCTGGGCAGGTACCTCAATCTCCTGGGATTTCATGTAGCATTCACCACGCTTGCCGTGGTCATGGCGCAGCTCTTCGTGGCCTCCCCCCTCTACATCCGGCAGGCGAAAGAGCTCATTTCGCATCTCGATCGTTCGTACGAACAGACTGCGAGGACGCTCGGCGCTTCGACGGGCACAGTCTTCCTGCGGATCGTTGTCCCCCTGATCGGAGGGGGGCTCATATCTGCCGGCATCACGACATTTGCACGTGCCCTCGGAGAGTTCGGGGCCACGATCATGTTCGCCGGAAACCTATCCGGGGTGACCCAGACGATGCCATTGGCCATCTACAGCGCGATGCAGGGAGACTTCGAAACCGCGATCTCGATCTCCATCATTCTCGTGATCATCTCTATTGCGATCATGGCCGCCGTCAGGCTCATTACCCGTAGGGGGGAAATCCATGCTTAACGCTGGCTTCTCCCTTCCGCTCCGCGATTTTATCCTCGAGGTGAAGGTGGACGCAAGACCGGGGGAAATTGCCGTATTCATGGGCGAGAACGGGGCAGGAAAGACCACCGCGCTGCATTGCATTGCAGGGCTGTGCACCCCCGAACGGGGTTCGATCTCGCTCGGCAGCAAGCTTTTTTTTGACTCCGCCAGCGGCTTTCACCTCCCCCCCGAAGAACGCCAGGTAGGATACGTCTTCCAGAACGCTGCCGTTTTTCCTCACATGACCGTAGCAGGGAACGTTGAGTTCGGGTTGCGGAACCGGAGGCTTGAAGAGTCGGTTGTGGAGAAGCGGGCAACGGAATGGATGGAGATCATGGAGATCTCCGATCTGCGGGATATCAAGGCCTCCCATCTTTCGGGCGGGCAGAAACAGAGGGTAGCCCTGGCAAGGGCGCTTGCGATAGAACCCCGGATCCTCATGCTCGACGAACCGTTCAACGGACTTGACGGCAGGTCCCAGGAGAATGTGGACCTTCACATCCGGCAATCCACAAAAAAGCTCTCGATTCCCTGCCTGCTTGTAACCCATCGGAGGGACGACGCGTACCGGGTTGCCGACCACATTTACCGGTTCGTCCAGGGGAAGGTACTCCGCGAGGTCGACGGGGTATGCATTCCGCCTGGTAACAAGATGTATCCAACCAGGCATGCGGATACAATAGAACCAGGTCATCGATGTTAAGGAGAGATCCCTTCGGGATTGCGATAGAGAAGGTATGAACCTGCCGGGGGCAGGATTGCAATGCTTTTGGGATCTCTCTTACCGATTGGCCAAATTTGCACTATCGCACCAAAATGCACTAAATTTTGATGCAATTAGACTGTGATTCCAAAACAAGATAAATATTTTTATTGTATTTTATGTAAATGTTAACATATTCTTAAACAAAGGGTCACACTTGCATCATTGGACAAGAATGGGATCTTTTCGGAATATTGATATAGTTTAGTCATTAAAGTTAATTTCAATAAAAATATAACAGATCAATTAAACCTGGAGAAGCCACGGATGATCACGCGACAGCATATGACCCTTGTTCTGCTCAGTGTCGCAATCCTATTTCTCTCCGGAGTCACTGTCTATCCGTGGGATTGCCTTGCGATCGTTCTTGGTGCGTGTATTGGAACGATCTTGCCCGATATCCAGATGAAAAAGCCAAAACGGATGAGACTGCTTACACTGGCCTGGATGATAGTCCAACTGACCAGATATGCCTTCATCCCCGTCTTCTCCATCTTGTACAGAATGTTCTTCGGAATCCGGATAGATCCCTCCGACAAGCGGATCACTCATTCGATCCCTGGAATGCTCATCCTTGCCGGAATCATCGCTGGATTGGCATCCATTCCAAATGTCTTCCCGGGATTCCTGCCGGGGACCAATCTGATTCCACTGTTCGTGCTGGGATTCATTCTGGGTTTGGTCCTTCATATGATCCAGGATCTTTGTACACGAAAAGGGATCACCCCCTTGTATCCGTTCCGCACGCTATCGATATCCGGCTCCATACGCCCCTGTATCGTTACCGATACCAGGATTGGAAAATTCCAGGTCCATCACTTCTCGGCTGCCGCGGTCATCCTGGGAATTCACTACTTTATCACTCCTCCAGGTTTCCTGTTTGTGGTGATCAGCATAATCGCCCTCGGTATCTGCCTGGGAATGATGATCCGTCAGTCGGACATTGTAATTTCCCATAACCCGGCGATGAAAACACATCCCGCAGGAGAAGAATTGCGCATCCGAACACCGGACAGCGTATCACCGGCAGGAGGCCAGTCCCGCATTCCCACAGCAATCCGTGGAACTTGAGTGGCGAATCAGTACCAATGGTTCTTCTCAATAAGTTAACCAGGTATGAACAAATTTCCATTAATGTTAAATATATATAGCTTTTTTGTGGGTATTTTTTCATAATATTTAATAATAATATTGAACCATATTGATTCACATGGCATTCAGTGTACATGTGAACATGGAACGTTGCACCGGTTGCGGGAACTGCGTGGCGGCATGCCCGGTCAATGCATTGGAAATCTATACCGTTGACCCGGTAACCAAGGAAAAAATCTACACCGTGAAGGATGGCAAATCGATCAGCCTGGACCTCAAATCCGAACTCTGTGCCGGTTGCGGAGTGTGTATCGGGGCATGTCCCTATAAGGTCATCACCCTGAGTGGACGTGGAGAATTCCCTTCACAGGCTATGACTTGAACATCGAGGGGAAAACGCGTATTTTACAATTTCCCTCTAGACAAAATCCTTGAGGTACATTCATGACAAACAAGATTTCGTTGAACATGATCACCCAGCGGGCGATAGAGGAAGGCCAGGCAATGGAAAAAGGAAAAACAACTCCCCAGTATTTCGAGGCCTGCTCTGTCTGTGAAATGAATCCCGAAGACATGAAGAAGCTCGGCATCTGGAGGAACACGAACGTCCGGGTGACCAGTGAAGCAGGAAGCGTCGTTGTGAAGGCAATCGAGCCTACCCAGTTCGTCCCCCCGGGCCTTGCACACATCCGACAGGGCGTGTGGGCGAACCAGGTCGTCCCGCCGAGAACACAATCGACAGGAACCCCTCAGTATAGTGGGTTTCCTGTCACCATCGAGCCAGCGATGAACGAGAAGATAAAAAGCGCCCTTGAACTGGTTCAGGGATCGGTTGGAATGTGGAAAGGAGGAAATTAAAATGCCGAAACTCATCACCCAGGTCGGGTGCCCCTACTGCGGGTCATCCTGCGATGATCTCGAGGTTCTGGTATCAGACGATGGAAAGAAGATCCTCGAGACCCACAACGCGTGTGTCATTGGAAATGAGATCTTCCACCATGTATCAAGCCCCAGCAGGCCGAAAAAACCCCGCATGAGGCAACCGGACGGAACGATGAAGGAGATCTCGTATGACGAGGCGGTCGACTTTACGGCAAAAACCCTGCTGAAATCCAAAAAACCACTCATCTATGGCTTTGGATCGACCAACTGCGAGGGGATGAGCGCGGTAGCCCGCGTCGCCGAGAAGGCCGGGGCGGTCCTTGACAACTGCGCCTCGATCTGCCACGGACCCTCGTTCCTCGCGATCTTCGACAACGGTTACCCCAGCTGCACCCTTGGCGAGGTGAAGAACCGGGCCGATGTGGTGGTATTCTGGGGCTGCAACCCGATGCATGCCCACCCCCGCCACACTTCCCGGTACTCGATCTTCCCAAGGGGATTTTTCACCACCAAGGGGCAGATGCAGCGGACGATCATCTGCGTAGATCCCCGTGAGACAGATACTGCGAAACTCGCGGATATGCACCTCATGATCAAACAGGGGCACGACTATGATCTCTTCGATGCATTCCGGACGGTACTTCGGGGACATCCCATCCCCGAGGAAGTTGCCGGAATCAAGAGGGAAAAGATCGAGGAGGCTGCGGAAGCCATGAAGAAGGCCCGCTTCTGCATGATCTTCTTCGGAATGGGGTGCTGCCATACCGACGGAAGGAACCACAACATCGATATCGCGATCAGCACCACCCGGGACCTCAACACCTACACGAAAGCCTCGATTATGGCCATGAGAGGTCACTACAATATCGCAGGCCCAGGCCAGGTCTGGTCGTGGCAGTTCGGGTTCCCTTACTGTCTCGACCTTTCCAAGGGAACCCATGCACACATGAATCCCGGTGAGACCAGCTCCATCGACCTCGCGATGAGGGACGAGGTGGACTGCTTCGTCAACGTGGGCACGGATGCAGGTGCACACTTCCCGATCGCTGCAATCAAGCACCTCAAGAAACACCCATTCATCACTGTCGATCCGAACATCTGCATGGCCAGCGAGATCTCCGATCTCCACATCCCGGTCCGCGTTGTAGGTGTGGAGGAACCCGGGGTGGTGTATCGCATGGATAACGTGCCGATCCAGTTCAAGAAAGTCATTGACGGTCCGGAAGGTGTGCCCAGCGACGAGGAACTCTTCGACATGGTCTACAAGCGGATGTGCGAGCTCACCCAGACTGAGCCATTCTGGATCCTGGCAAAAGGCCACGCACAGGCATCCACCCCCACGGAGCACTAATATGGCGGAATTACTGGTGAAAGGCGGATTCGTCATCGATCCCACCCGCAGGATCGACGGCGACGTAATGGATGTCGCGATCAAGGACGGTAAAATCGTCGAGAAAGTAGGACCAGGTGCGAAGGTAATCGATGCGAAGGGCAAGGTAGTCATGGCGGGAGGCGTGGACGTTCATGCCCATGTCGCCGGGCCGAAAGTGAATGTAGGCCGCCTGTTCAGGCCTGAGGATAAGCTCTTCAAGAGCCCCAACGCACAGAAAAACTACAGAATGGAGATGGGATTCTCGATCCCCAGCACGTTCAAGACAGGGTACGATTATGCCCGGATGGGATACTCCTTCGTGATGGAAGCTGCGATGCCGCCGCTTCACTCGCCCCACGTGCACGAGGAGATCCACGATACGCCCATCATCGATGAGGCTGCACTCCCTGTCTTTGCCAACAACTGGTTCGTCCTCGAATATTTAAAGAACGGGGAGATCGAGAACAGCGCAGCCTACGTGGCGTGGCTTATTACCGCGACGAAAGGGTACGGTATCAAGCTGGTGAATCCTGGTGGAACCGCCGCCTGGGCATGGGGCCTCAATTGCCTGACCCTCCAGGACCCCGTTCCCTACTTCGATATCACGCCTGCAGAGATCATCACCGGCCTGATCAAGACCAACGAATACCTTGGACTGCCCCATTCCATGCATATCCACCAGAACAACCTGGGGAATCCGGGCAATTACGAAGTCACCCTTGAGTCACTCAAACTTGCGGAAGGGTACAAGGCAAAGAACAAGTTTGGCCGGGAGCAGGTCATGCACTCGACGCACATCCAGTTCCACTCCTACGGAGGGGATGGTTGGGCGAATTTCGAGTCCAAGGCCAAAGAGGTGATGGACTATGTCAACACGCAGAAGAATATCACCGTCGACCTTGGGTGCGTGACGCTCGACGAGACGACGACCATGACCGCGGACGGACCCTTCGAACACCACCTGAACGGCTTGAACCACCTGAAATGGGCGAACGTCGACGTAGAGCTCGAGACCGCTGCCGGTGTCGTGCCCTACGTGTATGACAAGGATATCAAGGTCTGCGGAATCCAATGGGCGATCGGGCTCGAGCTCGGGCTGTATGCAAAGGATCCCATGCGGACGTTCATCACTACCGACCATCCGAACGCCGGTCCGTTCACCCGGTACCCGCGGATCATTAAGTGGCTGATGAGCAAGAAGGCCAGGGAAGCGACCCTTGACACCTTCAAGCACAAGGACAAGGTCATCGACGCAACGAATATCCATGGAATCGACACCGAACGGACGCTGTACGAGATCGCCCAGATGACAAGGGCGGGACCGGCAAAGGCACTCGGGTTCTCCCGGATGTTCGGAGGTCTTGCACCGGGCATGGATGCAGATGTTGCGGTCTTTGATCTCAACTACAAGAGCATGCCGAGCGACCCCGAGAAGATCGAACAGGCGTTCCAGCGCGCCAGCTGGTTCATCAAGTCCGGAGAGATCGTGGTAAAGAACGGAGATATCGCCAGCCACGGGAACAAGAGGACGATCTGGGTGAACGCAAAGGTAAAGGAGAATCCGCAGGTGATGCGGGATATCCACGAGAAATTCTTAAAGGACTACACTGTGGGAATCCTGAACTACCCGGTCCACGATTACCTCGCACCCCATCCGCTGGTCATCGATGTAGACGTGGAGGCCTGAGGTGCTGATATGCCCACTATAACGCTGAAACCCTACAAAACGCCCGAGCTTATGCTCGAGTGCTACAACATCACTCCCGATGTATTCGCAGGGAAGAAACCGGAAGAGATCGCAGAGCTCGAAATTCGCGAGGGCAAGACAAGAGTGAAGCTCGGAGACTTCTTTGAAGCGTCCGGAAGTTCCGGCATGACTGCAGCCGAGACCGACATCCACATCGCAGGCGACTGTACGCGTGTGAAATACATTGGCAACAAGATGACCGCCGGCTCTATTACCGTGGACGGCAATGCCGACATGTATGTCGGTGGCTGGATGAAGGGTGGTAAGATCCACGTGAAAGGAAACGTTCATTCGTTCTGTGGGATCGCAATGGAAGGCGGGGAGATCCTGGTCGACGGCAATGCCGAAAACTATGTGGGATGCGCCTACCGCGGAGACTGGCGCGGTATGCGTGGCGGGACGATCCGCATCAAAGGGAACGCCGGCAACGACATCGGGACGTTCATGCTCGGAGGGACCATCATCATCGAGAACAATGCATTCATCCACGTCTCGACCCATGCAGAGGGCGGAACCGTCATCATCAAGGGCGATGTCCAGGGACGTGTCGGCGGCCAGATGGTGAAGGGAGACATCTACGTGTTCGGCAATATCCAGTACATGCTCCCCGGGTTTAAGCAGGTTGACAAGGTTGAAAAAGAGGTGGACGGGGAGAAGGCAACCTTTCTTCATTACATCGGGGACCTTGGCGAGCGCCACCCGAAATCAAAAGGCAAGGAGATCTACGCCAACCTCTATGTCAAGGCATAAAGTACTTCTCCAATCCTTTTTTCCCGCCATCGATCACCAAAAAAATACCTCATTTAACCCAGTGATTTGAATCAAATCCCAATGCGGAGGACCTAATGAAGAATGCAGGCAGAGAGTTCATTGAACACACACGGTATCCCGATTTTACCACCGTAGACCTCATCCAGAGAGTCCCTGAACCACCTTTCGAACTTGCCGTCCCGGAGGGCTCAAAGGTCATCAAGCTCCCTGGTCCAAAGCGGATCAAAGTTCCGGACGTTGCTGTCCGGGAGGCGATCGAGAAATGGGAACCTGTCGGTTTTTTCTCAAGATCCTCCATCACGTTCAAGGAACTCTCGTTCCTTCTCTGGTGCACCCAGGGGTTCCGGAAGATCGTCAGCGAACATATCATGCTCCGCAATGTCCCCTCAAGCGGTTCACGGTATCCAATTGAGACATATTTCGTGGTCGGGGAGGTCGACGGGCTCAATACAGGACTCTATCGGTTCCTTCCACGGTCCCACAGCATCGTCGTGCTGCGGGAGGATTCGGATCTTCCCTTTGCGATGGGCACGGCCAGCATGAATTTCAAAGTCGTCACCCGTGCCGCCGTAACCTTTCTCTGGGTAGGGATCCCCTACCGTTCCACCTGGGCGCTTGGAAACAGGGGGTACCGCAGCGTCCTGATCGAGGCCGGGCATATCTGCCAGGCACTCATTATGGCCTCCGCGTGTATCGGGTGTGAGGTCCATCCGATTGACCTGTTCCATGATGAACTGGTCAGGAACATAGCAAATCTCGATCCGGAAACCCAGTGGCCGGTCTACATCGGAGCGGTAGGCAAGACAGAACGCGAACTCTAAAAACCCAGGCACCCGGACGACCGGGATCCGGTCTTTCAGATGTTCTGGTCCTATCGATCTCCCATGCTTGATGAACGGGGATTTCCGGATCCCGGGTATCATCGGAATAAAATCCTACCAAACCATGGAGGAACACGGTTGAAGGGAAGCATATTCCTTACCATGGAGAGCCTTTCCGGAGAGAGGCTCACCTGGCTTGCAGAGGTGATGAAGTACTATAGTACACGGCTCTACCCCGAGAGTCTCCGACATCATCCCCGGACACCCATCCCGTCCTTCAATTTCTTCCTGTCAGGCGATGCGGTATACAGCCTTATTGACCACAGGTGCGTCTCGTTTTGGGAAGTCCTCTTCAGGCTGCCTCCTTTCCGGTGCGTGTTCGATACGCAGGAGCTGATGCTCCGGGGGATCTCGATCGAGCCTCAGAAGGTAAGAAGCCCTGACCAGATCCTCGCTTCCAACCAGGCATCGGGCGGTAAAATATCACGATTCTGGGAAGAGGTCCTGGAATCCATCAGGAACCGCAATCCGGGCATTCAATCGATTGGATTTCTCCAGCTGCAGTCGCCGTACATGCACAGGTCAACCGTACACATGGTTGATCTTCTTTCCGCGTCCGTGAACGCCGGGATCTCCCCGGAACTGTATGGCTACCTCGACGGGGTTCATGTTGCCCACCTTGCCCAGAGACCCTGCGATTATGAGAACATCGGGGAATCGCTTTGCAGGGTAAACGCCCTTGCATTGAAGAAGGGGCTTTCTCCCCGCTTCCTCCTCTGTTCCCGGAGTGCAACAGAGAGAGGATACAGCACCTTCGAGGGTGAAACAGGAAAGATCCTCTCCTCCTGCACCATTCCGCCCATGAAGGTCAGGGGTATCGGAACGATCGCAGAACGGTTCGGTCACAGCCACGCGATCCTCTCCCATTCCTGTTTCTTCATCAAGACCGAAAGAGAACGGAAGATACCGGAGATCAGGCAGACAGAAGACCGGGATGCACCCCCACTTGTCATCCTGGCCTCAAAAAGTCCGTACGAGACCGGAATGACATATGGTGCAGTATCCGTTGCGCTTGCTTGTGCACACCAGGAGATCGCAACCCGCGTGGTCTTCCTGGAAGACGGTGTATTTACCCTTGCCGGTCACCATTCCATGGAAGAGAGAGAGCCCTTCTTCAACCTTCAGGAGGTCATCGAGGCTACTTCTTCCACCAGGAACCTCGAATACTACTCGTATACTCCATCCCTGCAGAACAGGGGGCTGCATCCAGGCAGGATGATCGGGAGTGTGTGTGCGATTGATGCGGCAGGGCTTGCCCAGGTTATTCTCCAGCCACCTGCAGGGGTTCGCGCAGGGCACCAGCGGGTTATGGTGTTTTAAAAAGATCATCCCGGGACGCCAGGATCGATTTTTCCTGGGGCAGACCGCGTTGAACAGGGGCGGAAGATGTTTCATGGATCCTCCGCTACCAATACGGGACCTCACTCGATCTGTCGTAAAACTTCAGATCAAATGTTCCAGAAATCCGGATTCATCCCGGGGAAAAAAGAATGGCCTGCACTTTAAGGATAATCCCCGGTGAGTCCTGCTTATTGGATCTTACCATGGACTCCAATCACTCAGTTATTTTCGACCGGACTCACAGAGGATCATTTACGGCCAAATTTGCACTAACCTTTGCACCAACCGTGTTGATGCAAACATCACTCTCTCCCTGGAGATATAAATATTTTCATTTACATTTGGAAAAAGTTAAGCATAATACTAGTAAACATCTTATGACCTTACGAGTATATCACGCTCCGGACATCCTCCGGCGCTTCGGTGTAATCGACGAGAAAGAACAAAAAAATGTGTCCCAGGTGAGGTATCCCATGGTATCGAAAATGCAGTCCGAATTCCGACCCAGTTTATCCCGGGAATAAAATCTCCTATGCCCCGAAGATCCGATCAGGTAGCAAGACGCTACCTTAACCTGATACCCTTCGACGAAGCGTTGAGCCGGTTGAAGGATGCAGCACCTTCCCCCGACAGGGTGGAGACTGTCCTTCTCGACAAGGCCGCAGGGAGGGTCACCGCTGAGGCGATTTATGCAAAATATTCCGTACCCGGTGCCAGCGTAGCAGCGATGGACGGTCTCGCAGTACGGAGCAGGGATACAGCCAGAGCGAGCGATCAGTGTCCCCTAGAGATTCCTGATTTTGAGCTGGTTAATACCGGACAGGTTATTCCCCCATCGTATGATGCGATCGTAATGGTGGAAGATGTCTGGAAAGATGGCGATAAATTCCTGATCCGGAAATCCGCCGCCCCGCGACAGCACGTCAGACCCCCTGGAGAGGACATCATGAAAGGGGACCTGGTGCTTCCCCGGAGACACCTCGTCCGGGTCTTCGACATCGGTGCCCTGGCTTCGTACGGAATAGCCTGGATCAAGGCGGTCTCGGTTCGCGTCGGGATCATTTCCACAGGAAGCGAGCTGGTGCCGCTTGGGGTTCCCCCCTCCCCAGGACAGAGCGTGGAGAGCAACAGTCTTTTTGCAGAAGCCTATCTCTCCCGCATGGGTGCCACCTGCCGGAGATATCCTGTCGTTCCGGATGATCCGGTAAGGATCGCAGAGATCCTCCGCAAATCGGTCGCGGAGAACGATCTCGTGCTCCTCTCGGCCGGCTCCTCCGCCGGGACAACGGATTTTGCAGAACATCTCCTCTCCTCCCGTGGAGAACTGATTTTTCACGGAGTCAGTATAAAACCCGGGAAACCTGTCATGCTGGGAATCATGGACGGGACTCCTGTCCTGGGCATGCCGGGATATCCTGTTGCCGCACAGACGGTGATTCGTGAATTTGCTGCGCGTCTTCTCCTGCAATGGGGTTTATCTCCGGTTCCTACGTTCCATGCCAGGGCCAGGATTGCCCACGATCTCTCCTCTGAATTGGGATATGACGAATTCGTATCGGTCACCGTGGGCCGTGTGAATGACACCCTCTGGGCGGTCCCCCAGTCCAGGGGATTCGGTGTCCAGATGGCAGTCGTCCGTTCGAACGGATACCTGCATGTTCCGGCATCGATGGAGGGGGTAGAATCTTTGCAGGAAGTGGATGTAGATCTCTTCTCGGACCCACGTCTACTGAACCAGGCACTTCTCATGGTAGGTTCGAGGGAACCTCCGATTCATCTCCTGGCGGATATGCTTGTCGACAGGGGAATAACCCTCCAGGTCTGCCACAACGGCAATATGGGAGGAATTCTGGCATTGCGATCGGGATCATGTCATGCTGCACCTCTCTGTCTCCCCAGAATTGACCAGTGGGACTGCAGGGGATTTTTCAAACCGCTGCAAGGAATGGATATGGTGAGAATGACGCTGGCGGAAAGGGAAGTGGGGCTCTGCTCCAGGGAAGGGATGGAGATCGACGATCTTCGTACCTCGACTATCATCAACAGGCCCCGCGGGACCTCATCCCGGCTCCTGCTGGACGAACTGCTATCAAGGCATACGATACGGCCCGAGGATCTTGCCGGCTACAACCAGGAGGTAAAGAGCCAGGAAGGAGTCATCGCTGCGATACTTGATGGATCTGCCGATGCCGGGATCACCATCGGCACAGCAGCTGCAGAGCAGGATCTCTCCTTCTTCCCCCTGGCTCATGAATCCTATGAACTGGCAATTCCAAAGGAGAACCTGGACGATCGGCGTATCAGCGAAGTCATATCGATCCTCCGTTCTTCTCGGTTCAGTGAAAAGCTGGCAGCCGCAGGAGAATACGACACGGCAAGGACCGGACAGATCATCGACCTTTCCTCGGACACTACTGTTATGAGAGCACCCAGGCGGGAAGGAAACCGGGTCAGACAGTAATCCCGGATCCACATGTTCCTCCCCGAGAACGGGTGACAGGTTCCGCCGACATTGCGGGACCCGGATCCTGATTATTAAATCCCCACTGGATTCTTCTCCGGTTGCCCTATTCAGCATATCGTAATCGGGATTGTGTCCTGCATCCGGATGCCCGGCTCGCACACGGCCAAACCATAGTCCGGATGCAAATCTGCTGGATATATCTACCCGCACACATATTTTTATTCAGGGGGGAGGAATGGAGCGCCCAGCGCATACAATATTGTATGTGGACGATGAGCGGAGCCTCCTCGAAATAGCAAAAGAGTTCCTTGAACTGGAAGGGGGATTTCGCGTCGATACCGCGATATCCCCTGCAGAAGGGCTGGCAGCTCTCTCCAGGGGATCCTACGACGCGATCGTCTCCGATTACCTGATGCCGGAGATGGACGGCATCGAATTTCTCAAGAAAATACGCACACTCTACGGGGATATCCCGTTCATCCTTTTTACAGGCAGTGGCCACGAAGCCGTGGTGATTGAAGCGATCAATCATGGTGCGGATTCCTACCTCCGGAAACAGGGCAATCCTCCCGAGGAGTTGACCGAGTTGACCCACATCGTTGAGAGGGTGGTGAAGACCCGGAAAAAACTGGAAGAGAGCAGGCAGCGGTTGCAGGAGAGCGAAGAACGGTATCGGACCCTTGCCGAAGCAGCCCACGATCTTATCTATATCATCGACCGCGAGGATCGGGTGGCATACCTCAATACTTATGCAGCAAAGATGCTGGACTTGCCGAGGGAACAGGCGATCGGGAGACCAAGGGCCGAGCTCTTCCCCCCGGATATCAGCGAACGGCAGAAAATGAGCATCCTCCAGGTAATCGATTCAGGGATCCCGCTCCGTATCGAGAGCGAAACCCCGATCGGAAACAACAGGACGTGGCAGGACACCATGCTCGTGCCTCTCCGGGACCCTGACGGGACCGTCACAGGAGTGATGGGGATCTCGCGGGATGTCACGGATCTGAAACAGGCGATCGAAGATGAGCGGAGGTCGGAGCGGAGGTTCCTCGAGCTTGCCGATCTCCTCCCGGAGATCGTATTTGAAACCGATGCCGGGGGCACTATCCGGTTTACTAACCGGCTGGGGTTCGAAACATTCGGGATCACTCCCGCGGATATTGAGGCCGGCTGCACCATATTCGATTTCATCGCCCCTGAGGAACATGAGATCGCAATCCGAAAATTCCGGGGCATCATCACCGGAGAATGGAGCGAGGGGAACGAGTACACTCTTATCCGCAAGGACGGGGGCCGGTTCCCCGCGTACGTCTCCGTGAGCGCCGGATTCAACGGGCAGCGGATGCCTGACAGGGTATGGGGTGTAATCATCGATCTGACCGGGAGTAAACGGGCTGAAAATGCCCTGCGCCAGGCAAACCGTCAGCTTACCCTGTTAAACGCCATTACCCGGCACGACATTCTCAACAATGTCACGGTGATGCTCGGGTACCTCACTTTCCTAAAGGAGGATGACACCGGAAAGACCGAACTTCTTGATAAAATCGAATCCGCCACCTATTCAATCCGCAAACAGATCGAATTTTCCCGGGTGTACCAGAACCTTGGAACGACAGATCCGCAATGGCAGAGACTGGACAATGTGCTCCCCATATCGCAGATTCCTCCGCATGTCATCCTGGACGCATCTCTCAACGGGATCGAGGTCTTTGCCGATCCCATGATCGAGAGGGTCTTTTACAACCTCCTCGACAACTCGTTAAAACACGGGGGGAGCGTGACTGCGATTTCGACATTCTCCCTGATCGGCCCGGATGGGCTGACCGTGGTCTGGCAGGACAACGGCAGGGGTATCTGCCCCGACGAGAAAGATCGGATCTTTGAACGGGGATACGGAAAGAACAATGGACTCGGGCTCTTTCTCGTCCGCGAGATCCTTGCCATCACCGGGATAGCGATCCGGGAGTGCGGAAATGAAGGTGAGGGGGCACGGTTCGAGATTTCGGTCCCGATGGGAGCGTTCAGGATTCCCGGAACTGATTGAGGGAGTGGGTGAGTGTATGCCATGGACTGTCACGAGGGAAACCGGATTAAGGGCATTCAGCTTGTATCCTCTGATCCCTGCAACAGGGCACTATGGCGGAGCGGTTTTGGAAGTGCAGGATCAGGGAAAGGGATTTTTACGCTCTGTAACCTGATGAATGAATTCAGGCCAAGCATGCCAGGGTGAACAGAATCCCCTGCACATACCTGCGTCACTATTGCCAAAAAAACACCGCGGCAGACAGATCCGGATCAAAAACCAACGATGGAATCCTCATCAGGGGGATTCAGTTCGATTCATATTCTTCTCCATAGATTGATCAATACAGTTCTGGAAGTCGTGAACAGAAATGTCATCACCGAGGAGCCGTTCTTACCGGATTATCCTGTTCCTTCTCCCATTCCTCGTCCTCGGCATCCACCTGGCGGTGATGTATGCCACGCTCTCCTACGCAATGTTCCTGATCATGGTCGGCCTCATGGCGGCCTACATCCTTCCACCGGCCGGCAAGGAGACGATCATCCCGATCGGGATCGCCCTCGGGTTCCCCTGGTGGTATATCGCCCTCTCCATTGTCATGATCGATGTAGAGACTGGCCTGTTCATGGCATTCAATTTCGACCTCGCCTACGAGATCCCCTACCTCGGGAAAATCCTGGATGACCTGACCCGGGCGACAGAGCGGTTCCTGGAAGGCCATCACTGGCTCGCCGGCCTTTACTTCTTTGCCATTGTACTGATGGTGATGGTCCCCGTGCTCGGAAGCGGGGGTGTAAGGGGATCCATCGTGGGAAGGCTTTTAGGGATGGATCCCAAGGTGGTGTTCCTCGCGATCGTTGCGGGGGCCTTGATCGGGTGTTTCGGGATCGCCCTCGCATCCGATGTGGTAATCGACCAGCTCTGCGGATCGGGGATGCTGCCTCCTGAACTCAGTGCAATGGTTTGCAGGTGAACTGGCGGGAAGAGCCCGGATTCCCCTCTGGCGGGGAAAACAGGGCAGGGGGTGTGAATGATCTGGTCCTTTTTTCCCGTTCCGGGAGGTTCTATCAGGATTTCTTCAATGCATCCGGCAATTAAGTGGAAAAGGGATCGATCAATGAACCAGGATAGTAACCCGAAAGGGCGGAATTTAAGGCATAAACCTCCAGGACAGAGGTTTTTTTGACCCACAGATACCACATCTCTTCATGCAACGGAATACCCTTATCCTGATCATCGCCCTGGTGATCGTTGCAGCCTGTGGTTTGGTCGTAACTTCGTTCTTCCTGGGTCCGGGCAGTGCCAGCATCACCTCGGTCACCACGGATAAGGACCTCTATCATTCACACGAGGTCATGATGATCACGGTCTCTCTCTCCTCGCAAGGGAGTATGGGCAACGCTACCCTTCGGCTCCTGGGTCTCCAGGACGAGGACGGTCACTTCCAGCTCAACAAGGATCTCCCGGTCACTCTCTCAATGGGTCCAAACACCCTGGTCTATGAGCATGAGCTCCCGCACTGCTCCTCCTGCTCGGGGCTTCTTGCAGGAACATACACGATTGACGCAAGCCTGATCCATAACGGGATTGTCGTCTCGAACATGACCCGGTCGTTCCAGCTGGAACAATGATTTTTTCCAGGCCCTGGCGCGATAAGGAACGTTTGTCCAAAAAATCGGATCGTTCATCACGGGACTTTTTACGGTCCGCAATGAAAAATATTAAAGAATAAAGAATACAACCGAAATCAAATATTTTGATAATTGATAAGCGTTCACTAATTGATTAAGAGGTTTTTTTATGAACAAGACCCAGTTTTTAATCCTGGTCATCGCTGTCATGGTCTGCCTCCTCACGACGGCAGGGTGTACAAATACCCCCAGCACCCCCGGTCCCCTCGTCACCAGCCCATCTGCAGGGCAGGCAGTTGGGCAGCCTCAACCTGTATCGTTCAATGCAACACCCGTCCAGTATGCACATGTCAACGGGGTCACATTGGGATACCGTGAATTCGGATCCGGTGAACCGTTATTGATGCTCCAGGGATTCGGGAACACCATTGATGACTGGAACGAGACGTTCATTGGCATCCTTGCCTCGAAATACCACGTTTATGCCTATGATCACAGGGGAATGGGATTTAGCAGCGACAATAATGCGACACCCACGATTGCCCTCTATTCCGATGATGCCGCAGCACTGATACCTGCGCTTGGCTACGACAGCATGCATGTATATGGGGTCTCGATGGGATCATCGATCTCCCAGCAGCTGGTCATCGATCACCCTGAACGAGTACGAAAACTTGTCCTTGATTCCGTGACGTACGACATACGTCTCCCGGAGACCAGATTGCTGTTCGGAATCATTGAATCGGAGGCTCTTAATGCTTCCACGCCTGAAGGCGTCCGGAGAGAGGCACAGGCAAACCTCGCATGGAACGGGTCCTATGACGGCCTTTCGGGAATACAGAAAGATGTCATGCTCGTTGTGGGAACCGAAGATGTCCTGACCCCACAGGCGGTTGCGGTCCGGATAGCAGGGCAGATCAATGGATCGTGGCTCGTGCGGTTCAAGGGACTTCCGCATGTCGGGTCCCATTATGCACCCGTCGAATATGGGGAGAACGCACTCGATTTCCTCAGCATGGATGAGTCCCCGCTGAGTAAATAATTTCATTTTTTTAAATCATTGACCTGGAAAAAGGACATCCAGGTCTGCCACGAGAACATCTACCGGACTTTTTTAAATCCTTATGCCGGGGACCCGGAACTATCCTGTAGTTGTTTTTAAAAAAAATGGGGATGCGCCGACCGGGACTCGAACCC
>DAEV01000012.1 GCA_002509495.1 Methanolinea sp. UBA473
ATAAATCCGAATTCCATTGGAAACAAAGGGGTTCAACAGGAAGGAAATCCACGCCTGTCGGATACTCATCAGGGAAGACATATACGAAAATATAGAGGTTGAGGGCAGACTCAATAGATCCCAAAATCAACCGCCAGGGTAGGAGTCAATCCAGCTCCAGTGGAAATAAAGGGGTCTGGTTCACCTCGGGTCTGGTTTACCTCAGTGGATACACAACTGCCACAACTGAATACATTCCCCGGTATGGAACCCGTTCTATAATCTTAAAGAGATCAGGAACCCCACTTTGTAGAGATGAAGCCGGAACATGAACGCCCGGTTAGGATCAGCGCGGCAATCATCACCGTGTCCACCACCCGGAACCGCGAGACAGATACCAGTGGCAGGGCGATCAGGGAACTCCTGCAAGCAGCAGGAATCGAAGTAGAGTATTATGCCATCGTTAAGGATGAACAGGAAGGCATCCGGAGAGAGGTTTTGAATGCCCTCAAAGAATGCAATTGCATCATCCTTAACGGAGGGACCGGACTCACACACGATGACTGCACGATCGAAGCGATCATGCCACTGCTCGAGAAGAAGATCGATGGATTTGGAGAGATCTTCCGGGCAAAAAGCGTCCAGGAGATTGGGACCTCCGCTATGCTATCCCGTGCCATTGCAGGAATCTGCAATGGAAAGGTGATCTTCTGCATACCCGGGTCCACGGCAGCAGTGACCCTGGCCACGCGGGATCTCATCCTCCCCGAGATGCGGCATATCCTCACCCATGCAAATTAGAGAGAGATCCTGGTATTTGCGGGTCCTGATATTGTTGAGTAGAACCCATTGTGAACCATCTGTAACCCTGACACGGGGGGAATGCAGGCGGGGACATACTCAATCACCGGTAGACGTCTAAAAGCGCGACCCTTTCCAGGACCAGCTCGACGATCCGGTCGGATTCGACCACCTCGAGTTCCTCGGGGGTGATGGAAAAGTGGGCGCAGAGGAATGCCATCTTTTCCGGGGAAATTGCTTCCCAGTATTCGCCGTCAGCAGGATTGACGTGACCCGCCAGGTTCTCCCAGGTCCTTTCATTTCCCGGGCAGAGGCAGACGTAGACCAGGTTCTCTCCGGTATGCACTCCGAACGACGCACCGTGAAGAATCTGCCGCGAGCCTGAAGCATAAAGCAAGGCCTCCATCTCCATGCGATGGGAGATCATNNGTAATTTCCCTTTCCGCTCTAAGAGCATGCGAGAGGGCAGATTCTGCGTGGACCTTTCCCGCCATTTTCTCGGCATTGAAAAAAACGATCCGGGTCTCATGGCAGGATCCAATCTTTCCTGCGAGATCAAGAAAGGCCTTGCAGTCAGAGACAGATACCCGTGCCTGGTGGATCGAGAAAGCGGAAACCATCAGTCTCCCTCCTCAAACGAAAAGAGAGTGGCCTGACGGGGATCCGGACCGGATTGCTCCTCCTCCTTTTCCTGTCCCCCGANNCTGCCCGAAGATCCGGGCGGTAATTCCCCGTCCGAGGATCAGGGATACCCGCTCCTGACCGGCGTTTTTCAATGCTTCCGGGCTTGTGATCCCATTGTTGAAGAGCCTGCGGGCTCGAACACGCCCGATATTTCGCAATCCGATGAGAGGGAGCAATTCCCGGCGTACTCCATGCTTCATGCACACTTCGTACTCGCGGATTGACCGGGTAAACCTCGGTGCAAATATCCCCGAGAGCCGGCTTGCCGCATGGAGAAGCCAGTTTACACTTTCCACCAGATTGAAGATATCGCCGGGTCCGACCGAGTATCGTTCGCATATCGTTGTGTCCGGGAGTTCATCCGTCCAGTCGCGGAGCAGCATAGCAGTCTTCAACCCACGGTAGAATCCCTCTTCCTCCCCGAAGGGAAGGTCAACCCATAGCTCATTCTCATGTTCGCAGAGGAACCGGTCCAGATAATGGAGGTCCCGGTTCCCCACGTAGAGAGTGAACATATCAGGAGTTGTGCAGAGGAGCTGTACCAGGCCCAGATCGGAATAGTCTTCCACCGCCTTCATACGGCACACGATCGCTTCCGCACCCCTGGGATCGATGTAAAGCTGGGAGACGAGCGTGCCGTACTCGGTGGAGGAGAGGCGACCTCCATTCTCCACCACCATTTCCGCCTCTTCCAGGAATTGCAGGGACCGGCCAATAACCGAATGGATGATACGGCTTTCGCGGTGCTGGCTTGAATAAAGGGTGCGGTTCATGAACTCCCGGATCTCCTCTTCCGATCGGGCGAATCCGGATGCGATCAGGGAGAGGAGGTGTGTGGTGAGGGCGGACTCGCTGGCACACTGGGAATGAACGTCTTCGGGCGCAGAATCGATGTAGAATTCAAAAAGAGCTCCGATCTCATCCTCGTTCTTGGCAATCAGGATCGCCTCCCCGTAAGGATCCAGCCGGGGACGTCCTGCCCTTCCGGCCATCTGGTGGTATTCCCGGGCGGGAATGGGCACCATTCCCTCCCCGGATTCGTACCGGCGGTAGTCCCTGATGATTACCCTCCGTGCAGGCAGGTTCAGACCAGCGGCGAGGGTTGGCGTGGATGCGATGCATCGGACGTGGCCCTTCCGGAAACCCTCCTCCACGATGGTTCTCTCTTCCCTCCGGAGGCCGGCATGGTGGAACGCCGCCCCCATCCCGACGCAGGCAGCGAGAGTCTCATCCATCTCGGTCTCGGCAAGCTTCTTGAGCTGTGCTTCGTACGCATCAAGTTCCGGCGAATCGCACTTGAGGGCCTTTGCAGCCCGTTTGGCAAAAGCCTCCGCGTTCTTGCGGGAAGCCACGAACACAAGGCACTGGCCGCCTTCGGAAACGGTGTCGAGAAGGAGGTTGAGGTCATCGTATTTGGATATTGCAGGGACTTTCCGGACACTCTCGTGAAAACGGATCTCGCCGTGGTGGAAGACGCCAGGGCGGAGGTCGACGGGGCGCCAGGTGCTCGTGACGGCCGCTGCATCCAGCCAGCGGGCCAGGGATGCGGGGTTTCCTATCGTTGCGCTCAGGCCAATTATCTGCATTTCCGGATTTCGGGTTCGCATCTTGGTGATCACCATCTCGAGCGTGGGACCGCGGTCAGGGGAATCCAGCAGGTGCACCTCGTCCACTACGAGGAGAGTGACTTCGGGAAGCCAGGGGGCAGCATTTCGTATCAGGGAATCCACCTTTTCGCTGGTGGCTACGATGATATCGTTCCTGCCAAGGTAATCGTCCCGGCGGTCGAAATCCCCGGTGGAGATCCCCACCCTGGCGCGTTTCCCGGAGAATTCCACGAACTTTTCGCTGGCGAGAGCCTTGAGCGGCACGATATAGAGGCATTTCCCGCCGCGGGACAGATGAAGGTGCATTGCCATCTCGGCAACGAGGGTTTTTCCGCTTGCGGTAGGAATGGCTACCAGGAGGTTCCTGCCGTCGAACATCCCCATCTCCACGCACTCCGCCTGCGGGGGATAGAGTTCCTCGATCCCGGATGCGGAATAGATATGTTTAAGGTAACCTGGAAGCGGAAGATCTTCCACCTTCATCCGGGACCCCTTTCCTTCCACTCCATAAAACGATCAATATCCCCCTTTTTATAAAGGTGAAGCGTAGGCCCAGTATTCGTTTCCAGTAGAAATGATACCATGCCGCTTCCATGGAGAAGGGTCCTATGCCTGGATTCGCTCAATGATGGCTCCCCGCCCCCATAGTGATCAAGCCGATTGGTTCTCTCAATAATAATAATCCAGCATATTCTGTTTCGCTTCCTGGCGCTTCTTCTCAAGATAGGAAAAGACGGCCTCGTGGGGAGAGCCCTCGAGAAGCATGTCGACCGCGGCCCGCGCTATTTTAATCTGTTCGGGAAGCCCGATGAGCGTGATGGTCTTGCCAAATACCGAGATCTGGGTGTTGGTCATCTGCTCGATCTGCTCCCTTGCACGCCCGTCCCTCCCGATGATCCTGCCCCTTAAACGGTCCATCTGGCGCTGGCTGTCGGAGATGGCGGACAGGTCCATCACCTCCATGAGCAGATCCTCGTCTTCGAGGAGCCGGAACGCACGTTCCGGTGAAAAACCGCGATTGATTGCTTCGATCACTTCCACAGCGCGGAGAAAGGGGATGGCATCCTCCCCTTCCACGCGCACCACTCCTTCATTGCTGTCAACAGTGATTGCAGTCGATGTCTTCTCCTCGATCACTTTCTTTATGGAGCCCCCTGTTCCGATGAGAACTCCAATCCTGTTGCCTGATACCTTCAGTTCCTGCATCATAGTTACGCTCACCTCGTCTCTGCTTGCTCTGACTTCCGGGGTACGGGAAGCCCCGTCACATCTGAAAAGATCTCCCGTTCTTCCAGCACGTCACATTTTGACCGGAAGAACCTGTTCACGTTGGCGATGTCCCTGACCAGGAAGTGGAGTGCCCTCGGGTGGTCCGGGGTCACGGACTGGCCCATGTCAATCACGTAGAGACGATCCCCAAAGAGGATATTGTACTCGGAAAGATCCGCATGCACGAGCCCTGCTTCCTGGTAGAGTGTGCGGATAAAGGAGAGAACCTCCGTATATGCGGCAGCAGGATCCTCGAGGGCAACCGATCGGATCTGTGGATACGACCGCTCGTCCTCTCCAAGAAATTTCATGATCAGGATATTCCGGTCCCAGATGTAGGGTTCGGGCACCGGCAGACCCGTTTCAAAGGCNNCTGGAAAGGTTGGCGAACTCTTTCCTCGTCCACGTGAAGACAATGTCCTTCCGGGTCCTCCGGATGCCGGAAAACCTCCTGTCACCGAGGATGTACTCGCTCATTGCATTGAAATTTGCCGACCTGATGCGGTAGATCTTGATCGCAAGATCCTCGGAATCTTTCTCCCCGAAGAAGACATTTGCCTCTTTCCCCGTACTGATGGAACCACCAATCGCGGTCAGCCATTTTTTATGAACGAGTTTGTACAGGGCCATCAGGGTCACCTCATCGAAGACATCGTCCCTGACCTTCAGCTGGTCCATATCCTTGATACGGATCCCCAGCTCGGCAATCTTCCGATCGAACCCGTTCTCGATATGTTCGATGCTCACGCCCGTTCACCAGTCACTGCCACGTGGTCCCGCACGCAGGCCAGCAGGTCAGCCATGTAAATTCCGGTGGTCTTCTTCAGGTCGAGGGGGTGGATCTCACCGTTCCGGTACGCGGTCTCGAGATCGGGATAGCTCCGGAACTCCCTGTCTCCCCCGAACTTGGCCGGCCTCCGGACCACCACTTCAGGAACCCTCGGGAACACATGATACTGGAGGATCTGGAGAACCGGGTTCTCTTCGCATTCCGGCGGGCAGAAAGCCTTCTGGCATTTTTTCTCGATCTCTTCGACGCTGTCGGCCACTGAGATATAGTTGCCGCTGGAGGATGACATCTTTTTTCCGTCAAGGCCGTTTAAGATGGGGGTGTGGATACAGACGGGTGCGGGGTACCCGACAGCGGGAAGGTGTTCCCGGGCGAGCATATGGATCTTACGCTGGTCGATCCCTCCCACCGCAGTATTCACGTCCAGGCGTGCGATGTCCACCATCTGCATGATCGGATAGATCATCTGGGAGACCGTGGGGGCATCCATCTGTCTCCCCACCTCGTCCATGCTCCTCCTGGCCCGGTTCAGGGTGATCTGCTGCGAGAGGGAGAGCACCATCACCTCGTAGTCAGGATCCAGCTGCAGGTCCGAGCCGAGAACGTACTTCACTCCGGCCAGGCCCAGCCCCTCAAAGCACCTCCGGTTATACCGGGCCAGTTCCTGCACCTGTTCCATGGTCCCTTTCCGGTTCAGAAATGCATGCAGGTCTGCAAGCAGCACCACGACCTCGAATCCCGCTGCTTTCAGATCCATGAGCTTATTGATAGTGACCAGGTGCCCGAGATGGATCTCCCCGCTCGGCTCGTAACCGGCATACACCCTCTTCTTCTGCCCGGCAAGGACCGTCCGGAGCTCCTCGTCGGTGACGACCTCGACGGTGTTCCTCGTCGCCAGAGTATACGCATCCATTCATGTAGAATGGGTGACCGGGAGTGTTAAAAGGTTGTGCGAAGCCCAATGGAGGACGTGGAAAGAAGGAAGATTGGTGGAGAAGCGGGAGGATCCGGACTATGAGAACGGTCCCATAGCGGTCATATCGCGCCTCTCCAACAAACACTCCGTTCACATGGATGAAATATTCCCTAGATGTGGTGGGAAAAAGAGGGAGTTACTTGATCGCCACGAAGTTCAGCGCCTTGTTGGTCTTTGCGATGGACTTTGCCGGATCCTTCTCGATCCCGGTCATGGCCCGGATCGCGTCGACGTTCTCCACCACCACGTCGGCCTCCTGGTGGATTGCCTGGAAAAGGTACAGCTCTTTTCCGATCGCGGAGACGGACTCCTCGAAGATCCCGTTCTCCCAGAGGTCGGAGCGGAACCGGCCGAGATCCATCGCAAACTCCTTCAGTTCCGCGGTGCTGGTGATCCCGGTGGCTTTTCGCACAAGTCCGAGCCGGGGATGGTCCTCGATGACCTGGATCACCCTGTCCCTCGAAGCATCGGATTTGAGGTCCATCTGGACAACGTGCATATGCATCATCGTGACAGGGACGATCATTGCAAGGGTGACGATGTTGATATGGGGGAGCACCGTCTGCACGTCAGGGCCATGGTGACTCGGGATCGTCACGGGGTTCAGGACCACGGCATCGATCGGACCGCGTTTGATATCGCCGGGATCTCCTCCACGACGGACCATTACCGCCCGGACTTTCTCTACGCCGTATTCCTTGTCCATGGCCTGGATGATGCGGCAGAGCCCGGTGGTATTGCACGAAACGACACGCACGAACTGCCTTCCTATGGCATCCTTATAATTACAATCCGAGTTGAATGAGAATCCTGCTACCTCGTGATCTTCCCCGCCCTGCCAGATGGCTTTGACCCCGAGCTTCTCGTAGAGAGGCCTGTTCTTTTCGCCCACTCCCCCCGGAGTCGCATCCACCACGACATCGGCCGATTTCAGCATCTCCTCAACCGATCCCGCCACGGGGATATTTGCCTTCTCGAACGCGGCTTTCTTTGAGATATCCGCAATGAACAGGGGAAATCCCCGGGCCTTTGCAACCATGGCCTCGTGGCTTGGCTTTGTTTTGGAGACCCCCACGACCTTCATGTCCGGCTGGGCGGCCACCGCATCGGCCACCCTCTTCCCGATGGTTCCGTATCCGTTGATGGCGACTCTGATCATATGAGAAGGGAATCGGACACAGACGAATTAAAGATTCTCATCCGGGGTTCCGCCACCAGGGATCAGGTTGAGATAGTACCTGGATTCATCCGAAGAAACAAGGGGGTCGAACCGGGTTGAACATATGAACGACAGGAATTATGATTGGAACGAAAACGGATACAGATCTGCTATGCAGTTCCACCTCAATCCTGTCCCGCCCTATGATTTTTTCTTAAGCTCACGGATCTTTTCTTCCGGTGATCCGGAGGTTCGCAGATTCGAATCGGGAACTTTCCGGCAGGTGCTCCGGATCGGGGGAACACCGGTTCTGGTGAAGATTATAAGTTGCGGAACAGTAGGGGAACCCTCGCTCCTGGCAGAGATCCAATCAGTACGGAAGTTGTATGCCGGAGAAGTAGGGGAGGCGCGCAGGCGGGTCTCATCCATGTTCAGTCTCCAGGACGACCTGAATGCATTTTACCGGACAATTGCCGGAGATCCTCCGATGGCTGCCCTTTCAGGCCGGTTATTCGGATTGAAAGCCCCTGCGACTGCCACTGTCTTCGAGGCGCTCGTTTCGTCCATTATCGAGCAGCAGATCTCGATCCACGTTGCGAGGGTTATAGAAACCAGGCTTGTGAAACGGTTCGGAGATCCTTTGGAATTCCAGGGCAGAAGGTATTATGCTTATCCTTTACCGGAACGACTTGCGGAGGGATCCCCTGGAGAGTTCAGGTCATGCGGCCTCCCCGCGAGAAAAGGCGAATATATCCGGAATGTTGCGTCGATGATCGTCCGGGATGAGCTCGATCTGGAAGGATTGAGGGATGTCCGGGAGAACGGGACGATCATCCGGGATCTCTGCAGGATCCGGGGGATCGGTCTCTGGACCGTGGAATTTGTCCTTCTCAGGGGACTGCACAGGCTGGAATCGATCCCCGCCGACGATCTTGGGGTGAGAAGGGCAATCGCCGGCACCTACTGTCCGGGAAAGAGGATTACCGGGGAGGATGCCCGCAGGATCGCTCTGAAATGGAAGGACTGGAAAGGACTTGCTGCGTTCTATCTTCTCGTAGCGGAGCAGATCGATCGTGAGACCCCTGGAACAACCGCATGAAGACAAATATTTTAGTATCTGCACAATGGGGGGGTTGGATGAATCACCAGGAATTGTTCGTTCCGCCAGGTGCGAAATAAATATCCCTGCACACCCTTTACCCCGGGGACCGGGCTCCAGACCGGGTTCTTCCGCATTGGAACGGACGGTTGCCCTGCAGGGATTGGCCGTGAGCCAAAAAAACCGACCGGATCCGGTACTTTTACGCAGGGAATAACTATCCGGGCGATATGAAGCAGAGCTGCTTGATCCAGGATATCCCTGGCGTTTTCCTCTCCAAATTCGGACCTGGCGATTCAAAATCCTTAAGGATAGGAATATCGATGTACAGTCCAGTGGATTTTCATGGAAGACGAGAAGTATCTCCGGGCGAAACAACGGGTTGAGGAACTGAAAGGGTTCTATTCGCACCTGGGCATCTTTGCTCTGATCAATGTGCTTCTCTTTGTTGTCAACCTTGTCACGTCACCAGGTAACTGGTGGTTCTACTGGGTGACAATTTTCTGGGGAATTGCACTGGTCTACCATGGCGCAAGGATTGTCTCCTCGAAGAAGGTGTTTTCCCGTGAATGGGAAGAGAAAAAAATCCGTCAGTACATCGACGAGGATAAGTAAGGAGGTGTACCTGGTCCGAACCGGTTCGGATTAACAGGCCTAAAAGAGGGTTCAATGATCCGGATTGTCCTTGACGGGAGGCTGGTTGATGATCCGCCAGTAAAGGCCCATCTCCCTGATCACGTTGGCAAATTCGTCGAACTGAACCGGTTTTACGATATAACTGTTCACACCCAGGTTATAGCTCTCAACGATGTCCCGTTCCTCCCGGGAGGAGGTGAGCACCACGACTGGAATAGTCCGGGTGACGGTATCCTGCTTGATCCTTCGTAGTACTTCGAGCCCGTCCACTTTGGGCAGTTTGAGATCCAACAGGATGACTTTTGGCCTATCCTGGGTGTTGCGCCCCGCAAACGCCCCGGTTCCGAAGACATAATCCAGCGCTTCCTCGCCATTCCAGGCCACGTGGACCCGGTCCGAGAGATTGCACCACTGGAACACGTGAAGGATCAACTCAACGTCATTGGGATTATCCTCTACCAGAAGTATCTCGGCGGGCTTCTCCAGGGGATCCATCAGGAGAATTGTCGCTCACAAAGCATGAAAAAGGTTTTGTAATCACCCGCGTCTCCGCTTTAATCTCTATCACGGATACGGTATGCCTGGCATAGGGAACAGGGGACGATTACAGGATCGAGCAGTGGTGGAACATAACTGATTGGCAAATCTTTATGGGACGGTGGGGAAACCACACCAGTGCTATGATCCTTGATCAGGATAAGATCACCCGGATCAAGAGGCTGCTCAAGTCAAGACCCAAAGGGCTGACGATTTCGGATGTCTCCCAAAATCTCAAGATAAACCGGAATTCTGTTGCCAAGTACCTGGAGATCCTCCTGATTACCGGCCAGGTGGAGATGAGACTCTATGGAAATGCCAAGGTGTACTACCTCTCCCAGAGGGTCCCCATCTCCGACATGCTCAAGTTTGCCACCGAACTCATCCTGATCCTGGATACGGACCTGAAGATCGCAGATGTGAATGAGAATTTTCTCCGGTTCTTTTCCTTAAGCCGCGAGAATGTGCTTGGATGCGAGGTAAAACAGCTGAACGTCCCGGCTTTATCCTCATTGAACCTCGCGCCTCTTCCGGAAGAGGAGGGGGAACCCGGCGAATTCCCGAGGGATATCCACTTTACCCAGAATGGAGAGGAGAAGCATCTGAAGGTGAAAGTGGTTCCCACCGTCTTTGACGACGGCAACAGGGGGCTGACCCTGATCATCGAGGACGTTACGCTGCCCACCCAGTATGAGCATGAGCTCCGTATCAACGAGGCCAGGTACCGGGCGATCGTGGAGGACCAGACCGAACTGATCTGCAGGTTCACCCCGGATTTTACGTCACGTTTGTCAATGACGCGGTCTGTCAATATCTGGGAAAGGGCCGGGAAGAGATCATCGGTGGTTCGTACATTGACTTCATCGCAAAGCAAGACAGGGACCTGGTGATATCGAGGGTTTTCTCCCTGTCAAAAAACAAGCCTGTCCAGACCGGTGAGAACAGGGCAGTTGGCACGGAGGAGGATCCATGCTGGCAGCAATGGACGCACCGGGCTATTTTCAACGACACGGGAGCCGTGGCGGAGTACCAGGGAGTCGGGAAGGATATTACCGGGAAGAAGAAGGCCGAACAGGATCTCATCGTCAAGGATATGGCGATCGCCTCGTCGATCAGCGGGATTGGAATCGCCGATATGCAGGGAAGGCTGACCTACTCCAACGGCGCGTTTCTGAAGATGTTCGGATATGACGACCCCGGAGAGATCCTCCAGTTGCCAATCATGTATTTTGCACATCACGATGACGAGGATTCCGGCTTTGCATTGGGGATCACTCAGGCCCTGATGGAAAAGGGCGAGTGGAGGGGAGAGGTCACCCCATACCGGAGGGACGGGTCGCGGTTTTTTGCCCATCTCTCTGCAAACCTGGTCAGGGACAACCGGGGGATGCCCATCTGCATGATGGTCTCGTTCATCGACATCACCGCAAGCAAGGAAGCGGAACGGGAGATCCATATCAAGAATACCGCGATCGAATCTGCAATCAATGGGATCGTAATCTTCGATCCTACCGAGCGACCCATCTATGCCAACCAATCCTACCTTCGGATGTTCGGATTCGCATCTATTGAGGAGATGAACGGGAAGAAGAAAGCGGATTACAACAAAATGTACCAGGCGATGCAGCCATCGTCCAGTGAGATCGTAGGAATTCTCCGGGACCGGGGGAACTGGGTAGGGGATGTAAGAACGAAAAAAACGGATGGATCCACCATCTATTTCCAGTTATCCGCAACCCTGGTGAAGGACAACCAGGGATCGCCGATCTGCTCCATGGCCACGTTCATGGACATCACCGAGCATAAACTCGTTGAAAAGGCCTTGAAAAGCACGTATGAAAAACTGCAGGAGGCGATCGAGTTCATGCCGGATCCCACCTTCATCGTGGACCGGAACAAGAATGTGATTGCCTGGAACCGGGCACTCGAGGCTCTGACGGGAGTGAAAAAGGAGGATGTGCTGAGCCGGGGCGATTATGCCAGAGTGTTTGCGTTCTTCGGGGATGCCCGTCCTCTCCTGATCGATATCCTGAGCCTTCCCGCCCATGAACTGGCAAAATCATATCCCAATGTCCGGCGTTTCGGAGAAAGCATCTTTGTGGAAGCTTTTGTTCCAGGGTTACACGGTGGAAGAGGGGCGTATCTCTGGGGAAAAGCGACCCCTCTCTTTGATCGGGAGGGTAATTCTATCGGGGCTATCGAATCACTCCGCGACATGTCCGAATGGAAGAGGGCAAAGGAGTCTCTCCGGAATGCCAGGGAGAAGGAAAAGACGTGGGTTGGAAAGGGGGAAGGCACTGCCGGGAACCGGGGGGGTGCAGGGGTGGATACCCTGGAAGTACAATGCATGGAATGTGTCCTCGATCAGCTCCGCGAAGGGGTGATCATCCTTGATACGGAAGCCAGGATCCACAGGACAAACAATCCCTTCCTCGTTCTCGTTCGGCATCCGCGGGATGATGTGATTGGGAAGGATGTTTCTGAATTCTGCGTGCCGAAAGGTTTGGAGGACATGAAGGATATCCTTCAATCGGAGGACGAGAACGGGACTACCGTCTGCGAAATGATATTGAAATCGGGGAACTCGGAAATCCCTGTCTCTGCCGAAATTTCCCGGATCAGGAACGCGGTGGGAACTCCCCTCGGGCATCTGCTCCTTCTGCGGATGCCGGACGGGAACGCTCAGATGTAATAATCCTGGATTTGCAGGATCTCCTGGCTGTTTTTAGCCCTGGAATAGAGACTGAGTGGTTCTTCATTCAACTCGAGAAACCTCCTTCCCCAACCCAGGGATTCCAGCACCAGGGAAGCCTGTTCCCATTCCCCGAGGATCACAAGGGATGCGGCGAATGCCTCGACAGATGAGAGTTTCCAGGGACGCCCGAAATTGACCGGATTTGCGGCAACGAGGAACGGAAGTGCCCTCCGGCGTCTCCAGGAGTTTACGGGAATCGTTTCCAGGATATCCCACGAACAGTCCAGAACCGTGACGGACCTTACCGGCCGATCCGCGGGGGAAAGGGCCTGTTCTGCTGTCGGGTCCAGGAGGAGGGTATTTCGCGGAATACGTGATATTTTGGAGAGGACTTTCACGAGACCGGAGCGTTCCATCCTCTTTACCGTGCATTTCCGGGGATCACAGCTGTTGTCCCGGAAAGCATAGAGGGGGATCATCTATTTCCTCTTGGCATCTACCATCTATCAATGTACGTGCTGTTTTGCCCCTGCATCCAGCATCCCGATCTCCGGGCGAGGGGTATCACCCATGCCATGGACCTTTCCGCATTCCGGCGTGCGGAGGAGCGCTGCAGGAAATTCGGGATTGATATCATCCCCCTCCCATGTCCTGAAACGATATTCCTCGGCAGGAACCGTGAACCGGGGACATTCAAAGAGAGACTGGATTTTGCCTCCTTCTACCAGCTCCTGGACCGCCTCGAGAGTGAGGTGCGGGAGACGATCGAAGCCCGCGGAATCCCGCTCTGTATTATCGGAGTGAATTCATCTCCTACCTGCGGAGTGGATTTACATTATTTCGGAAACGATGCCTCCGGCCGCGCAGTGCGGACTCCCGGGAGGGGGGTGTTTCTTGCACGGTTCCCGGATATTGCCGCGGTCGACGTGAAGGAGTTCGCCCGCTACCGTATCTACCTCGCGGCCCCCCTGTTTTCCGCAGCGGAAAGGAGATACAACGAGGCACTCCGCGAATTCCTGAAAGGCCGCTTCTACGATGTGTACCTCCCGCAGGAATCCGGAGAAGACGGGAACACCCGGGCCCCCTCATCCCAGCAGGACATGTTTGCCATGCATGTCCGGGCCCTCGACCAGGCGGATGTGGTCGTGGCGGTGGTGGACGGGGCGGATGCCGACTCGGGAACTTCCTGGGAGATGGGATATGCATATGCCCGCGAAAAAAAGGTTATTGCACTGCGGACTGATTTCAGGAGGGCTGGCCTTCATGAGCACGTCAACTTTATGCTCGAACAGTCGTCCGTGGTCGTATCCCGGATGGAGGAGATTCCCTCCGCTATCCATGGGCGTGCGGGAAACAGTGCAGGTTTTGAACCCCTGCAAGGTGACCCTACATGAAAAAAGGAAAGAAATCTTCTCAATCCGGCAATCCGGATCGAATGATGGAACTACCTGACCTCGATCCCGGGTTCCAGGTCAGGCTCCGCAGGTTCCGGGACCTCAATCCGGCGGTGATAAAAAATATTCTCTTACGAAGCCGGTATTTTCAGATTCTCCTTCTCCTTACGGCGATAGGGGCGATCCTTCGGTTTTATTCCCTGGGAGAGTCCTCGCTCTGGCTGGACGAAGCCCTTACCTATCGCTTCTCGCTGCATCCCTTCGGAGAATACTGGGGGCTTATCAGTGCAGGAGGGGAAGTGCACCCTCCTCTCTTTTACTGGCTCACGTACTGCATGCTTGGATTCGGCCATACCGAAGCAGTCCTGCGGTTCCTCCCCGCACTTTTCGGGGTGCTTGCGATTCCGGCCATCTACCTCTTCGGCTCCGTCGCCGTGGACAGGAACGCAGGGATTCTGGGAGCCACGCTCATCACATTCTCTTCCTTTCATCTCTTCTATTCACAGGAAGCCAGGATGTACACGATGCTCATGCTATTGCTCGTTCTGGCGCTCTTCTTTTTCCTGCGGGCCCGCGGAGAAGGTAACATCTCCGACTGGATCCTGTTCGGTGTCTTCTCTGCCCTGGCATTCTGGACGCACTTCTTGTCCGCGGTGTTCATTGCCGCCGCATTCCTCTGGCAGGGAGTTACCGTGCTCAGGTCCGGTGGGGATTGGGTTTCCCGCTCAAGAAACCTTGCCGCGGCCATTTGCAGTTTTTTTGTCCTGGCCCTCCCCGTCCTTCTCATCTCATGGCCGATCCTCCTGTCCCGGACTGCAGATCGGCCCACATGGGGGGACAGGGGTCTTACTGTTCTCTCATCCACCCTGTACCAGTTTGGAGGATACAGCGAAGTCGTGGCGGCCATTCTATGCGGCATGTTTCTGCTGGGGATGTACATGCTCTGGAGAGCGCGGAAGGTGAACTTCCTGCTGTTGGCCTGGATTTTTTGCACGGTGCTCGTGGCAGGGATCATCCTTTCGTTCCTGATGCCGATGGCCCCCCGGTACTTTATCGGAATTCTCCCCCTCTTCTTCGTGGGCATCGCATCCTCCTACCTGTTGCTCACCCGGGGAAAACCGGATCCCCGGATTGTATACCTGTTCCTTTTTGCGCTCGTCCTGATCAGTATCCCCGGAGTGATTGGCCATTATACCGAAGAGAAGAAGGAGAACTGGAGAGATTTTTCGGTCCTGATCGAGCAGAGTACTGCACCGGGAGATACGGTGGTGATCATGCCGTCCTATATCTCGGAGCCTTTCGATTTCTACTACCGTAATGCAACGGACGGGACCCGGGAGTTTGCGCTTTCGTCGGAGGAGTCCCTGGAAGGACTGCTTGCGGAAAAGGGAGAGGAGAAGATGATCATTGGGTTCACGGATGACCTCAATGCAGCAGATCCCACGGGCAGGGCGATCGAGTGGATCAAGGCGCACGGGCAGTATGCAGGGAAACAGGAAGGAGTCTATGTCTTCGTCGTGCCCTGAGCCCTGTCAGGGAATCGAACAGGAACTGGAGGCTATCCGACAAAGACACCTCGATCGTCGAAATACTGAAGATATCAAATCTACTACCTATACAAAAAGGGGAACGTTCTGATGGGCCGGAGAAGTAAATTGAAGGAAGTTCGCCGGGAAGAACCCGCTGTGGATGTAACGAAAGAAGTGGATGAAAAATCCTCCGGAATCCTCGGGGCGCTCGGAAAAGCAGTCCGGGAGGACGTGTGGATCCAGGTGCTGATCGGATTAACCGTGATTGGGGCGATCCTGCGGTTCTACCACCTTGACTTCAACTCCCTCTGGCTGGATGAAGCATTCACCTACAATGCTGCGAAGGATTCGCTCCAGGAGATATGGAATACCATGGAAGTCGGGGATTTCCATCCTCCGCTTTTCCACTGGATCGAGCATTTCATGTTGGCATTTGGGCATTCGGAGTTCGTACTCCGCTTCATCCCCGCGGTTCTCGGGGTATGCACCATTCCACTCTTCTTTTTGCTGGGCAAGGAGCTTGCCGATGAAAGGGTCGGGGTTCTTTCCGCAACCCTGCTAACGTTCTCCTTCTTTCACATCTTCTACTCTCAGGAAGCTTACTCCTACTCTACCGTTCTCTTCGTCTTCTCCCTGGTGCTATACTGTTATCTCCGGGCGCTCCGGACCAGGGAACGAACCTTTTGGATCCTTTGCGGGATCTTCTCGGCGCTGGCGTTCTGGATCCATTTCTATACCCTGATCCCGATTATTTTCATCTATCTTCACGCATTGATCGTTACCCTTCCCGAGCGGTCGAAGGGATTGGAGGCATTCAAAAATCTGCTCTATTCCGGAATTGCACTCATTCTGCTCATCTCACCGCTCATTCCCATCGTACTGCAGCGGTATTTCTCCCTCACGGCCAGACCACCGACCTACGGTGTGCTCGGTCCCGCTCTGATCAGCGAATCCTTCCTCCGGTTCTCAGCATTGTCCCTGCCGGTTGCCATTCTTTTTATCATCCTCTTCGCAGCAGGGACTCTTTATCTGTATCGGTTAAAAAAACCGGTGTTCTGGCTTTGGATCATGTTGATCGTCCTTCCCCTGCTCTTCTCCGTGGCGATATCCTCAAGGATGACCATGAATCCACGGTATCTCATCTTTCTTCTGGCCGTTTTTTATCCGGGAATTGCCTGTTCCTATCTCTGGGCAAAACAGTACTCCGCCCGGCAGTGGGTTGTATTCGCCTTCCTTGCCGCATTCGTCCTGGTCAGCGTTCCTATCCTGACATCCTATTACCAGGGATACAGCAAGGAAAACTGGCGAGGCCTGGCTACCGTCATGGAGAAGAATACCCAGCCCGGGGATCTTATTGTCCTGGTCCCCGGATACCTTGAGATGCCTTTTGACTATTATTATGATAATGCTACGGACGGAACAAGGGAGTTGGGGGTAGCAAGTGTTGCGGAATTGGAGAACATCGGCCGGATCCAGGGGGATGGCAGGATCTTCTACATCATAACGGGGGATATTACGGCCGTGAATCCTGAAGGAGACGTAATGAGGTGGATCGAGAGAAATGCCACGTATGTCGGAGATTACACAAATATCTATATCTTTTCTTCACCTTGAAATCCTCTCTTTTTAATTGAAAAAATGCTGTTTCCATGCCATTTTAACATTCCCGCTGGCCCGGAGCAGAAAGTTGTAGTGCAGGATCCCCGCGGTCTGGATTAGGAATTGAACAATGATGAAAGGCTTTAATTTGCTCTTGCCCGCATCCCGGTTCCGGAATATGAACGGGATCTCCCTGACCGTATGCCAGTTACCCTTCCCGAGGATCTCGAAACCCATCCGGAATCCCCTGGGAGTGAGGGTTGCACCCGCGAGGATTCTCCTGTTGATGGCAAAGAATCCGCTCCCTGAGTCGTGGACAACGGGAATGATGATCCGGCCAAGCATCGCTGCACCATAGGAAAGGATCCTCCGGATGAGAGGCCAGTCCACCGAACCGCCGCCCCTGATATAGCGGCTGCCTATGACGATGTCGATGTTTTCATCCTTAAGATACCTGTAAAATTCGGGAATTAATTCAGGAGGGTGGGAGAAATCACAATCGATGCACTGGACGAGGTCTGTAGGGGAGAAGGAAATTCCTTCATAAAGGGAAGGAGAGAGTCCGTGGTTGTCGTGACGGACGATGAGGCTCACATTCCGGAATGAGGGAAGGATTGATTTCACCTCTGCGATAGTACCATCTCCTGATTCATCGTCGATGATAAGAATGTGGCCACGGATTCCCGATCGGGCAAAGATTTCATCGATTGCCAGGACCATCCGACGGATATTCTCCCCCTCATTGAACGTGGGGATGAGAACGGTGAGATCAAATTCCTGGCCTTTACTCTTTGAATCCGACAAGAAACCAAAAATTTCCCTGATTTTATCCATTCCTGCCTGCGTTTGGTTTGACCAATTAATCTCTATTCAAGACTATTATACATTCGGAAAGCTCCCGGAAGGTGGGAATGGGCAGCGTCCGGCTTATTTTTTTGCGTGCAGAACGATGGAGACACCCCACCCGCGGGCTTCGAAGAATGTGTCCAGTTTCATTCCAAGCCTGAGCAGGGACTGGCGGTTTGTAAGGGCAAGGAAGGGGGAGAGAAAGAAGATGGTCCTGGTGGAACAGGAAGAGAAATCGGAAAAGAAAGTGCACAACTCACGGGGTGAGAAGAAACGGAGATGGGTCTCCCCATAATTTCTGCCTCGCCCGAAGATGTCCCAGAGGAACTCGTACATACCCCAGATGGAGTGCTCGTTCGGGGTTGTGATCACCACTTCCCCTCCGGGTGACAGAACCCGGCGGACCTCGTCGAGCATCGTTTCCGGCCTGGATAGATGTTCGATGATCTCGGCGCTCACAACCTGGTCGACACAATGATCGCGGATCGGGAGGTGGTGGACATCGGCCTGGATAAACGAGGCACGGGGGATCTGCTTCCCCTGTGCATGGCGCAGTGCATTCCGGCTGATATCGATCCCAATTGCCATCCTGGTGCCTTCTTTTTGCATCTCTTCGACCTGGACGCCGCTTCCGCAGCCGATATCGAGGAGCAGACCCTTTCCGGGATTGAGCGAATCCCTGATCAATCCGGTTTTTCGCTGCTGAAAATAACGCTGGACCAGGAGATCGGAATTATATGCCTGGTCGTCGATATCCCCGGGAATTGCCTGATAGTGGGCTTTCAGACCCGCATCCTCCTGCGTGCGGAGGAAGAATTCCCGGATCCCGGCGGCATCGACCAGGATCTCGCTCCCACGCACCAGGAAGGCGAAGGATGCAGCCAGGGCGACGGGAATACCGATGATTGAAAAGAAGGCGATGATTGCAGTCTCCTGGATGCCGATCCCTGCCGGTGTTAACGGGATAAGCGAGAACAGGGTGAGCAGAGGGGAGAGGAAGAAGGCATCCAGGTGCGAGTGGAAGGAAAGATGCAGGGAGAACCCGATAAAGAGCCACTGGAGACCCCGAAGCACCCAGCCCAGAAAGGAGATGGTAAGGATCATCGGGAAGAACTGCTGTATCTTCCGGCCTTCCTCCCCGATTTCCAATGCCTTCCGGCCCAGACGCCACTTTGCGATGAACTCCCTGAATATGGTGGGAGGATACAGGACGAGGAAATAGGCAATGAAGATCATCGCGACCAGGAGCAGGGTGATGGCCAGGGAATAGGTAATCCGGGGGGAGAGGAGGCTCGTGTAGAGGTAAGCAAAACCAAGAAGGGCTACTGATACCTTAAACAGGAGATCGTAGATATAGGTCGAGGTGATCGAGGCTGTCCCGGTCTCGAGCGGGACCCCTTTTTTCCGCAACGCCTCGGCAGTATACAGGTATCCGCTACGGAGCGGGGTGAAATCCGAGAGGATCATCCCGGCCATATGCGCCCAGAAAACAAACTTTAACCGGAGTTTCTGTCCCTGATGAGCAAGGAGCCGTTTGAGTCTGAAGATCATCAGTACATTATTGAGAAAATAGCAGACGAGAGCCAGGAGGAAGAACGGAAGGTCGATGGAGAGGAAAGTTGTGAGGAATTCCTGCGTAGAGATAAACAGGAGTATGGCGATGACAAGGAGCAACCCAAGGATTGCCTGCAGTATGAAAATATGACGTTTAAACCGCTCGAGCTGCATGAAGATCAGAAATAACCTTAGGTAGACATTCCTATCACATGAATCATTGGATATCCGAACAGGCGGGTTGAAAAGCGAGGAGAGTTCCTCTATTCATTCATAGCCATGTCTCTGAATTTGATGGTAGGATGAAAATAAAGTGTTCATCGGAGTTCTCCGGATTTGTTTCGTTCTCATCGGAATCATCGAGGGTATAAGAGAAATTCCTGTGCCGTCTTTCTTTACACTTTGTTTTCTCGTTCACCCTGTAAACCTCATATAAGTTCCCGACAAATCTGATCCCATGCCCAACCTCACCGTCGCGGTCATCGGCCCGGAGGGCTATTCCGGGCAACTGGGGAAGAAGGGGACGAGCTCGGACATCACCTTCTATAACCAGAGAAGGGACGATGTGACGGTCACCCTGATCGAGCCGACCCGATACCCGGAGAAACTCTCTTCGTTGTTTTTTTCCCTGTCCATGGCTGAATTTGCTATTCTGGTGGTGGACGAGATCAGCCCTGCGTTCGGCGAATGCGTTCTTATGCTCGACCAGGCAAGGATTACGAAAGGCATTCTTGTCCTGCGCAACTATCTCGCCCCGGAACAGGTGGCCCCACTGGTCAAGGGGACCGTAGTGGAGGGATATACCCTGCAACCGGACGACAGGAACCTTTTACGGGAGCTCCTCCTCGATAAAGCGGCCAGGGAAGCCCCCCTGCGAAGGGAAAAATACGGATCGGTTCCGGTCGATCATCATTTCCAGGTGAAGGGTGTTGGGATCGTGGTCCTGGGTGGGGTGGCGGAAGGGACCATCCGCGCCCACGACCAGCTCAAAGTACTTCCCACGCAGAAAGTTGCCCACCTCCGTTCCATCCAGAAGCATGACGAAGACGTGGACGAGGCATCCGTGGGGGACAGGGTAGGACTTGCATTGAAGGGGATAGAAGAAGACGACCTTGACAGGGGATTTGTCCTCTCAACCAATCCTGGTCTCGTATCTTCCAAGGTCCTGGCCGGTCGGGCCGAGCTGGTCCGGTACTGGCCAACCCCGCTGAAGGAACAGATGATCGTCTACCTCGGGCACTGGATGCAGTTCATTCCCGCGCGGATTGCGTTTGTGAACAATGCCGGGGACTGGAAGCGCCCGGAAGTGACGCTTCGATCGGAGAAAGAACTGGTCTATCCCCCGGGTGCGAACATCCTCATTTTCTATTTGGAAGGGGGCAAACTGAGGGTAGTCGGAAGGCTCGCTCCCTCCTGATTATTCCGTTCGATGCGTTCGAAAACCGGGCAGTTGCCCAATCCATTTTTTACCAGGGCAGCGGGATTAAATATACAGGGAAGAGATAGGTGAGCTATGGCACTTGGAGATCTGATCCCCTGGATCGTGGGCGGCATCATCGTCCTGATCCTTGTGGGGCTGGTGCTCTACTTCATCAGCATCTATAACCGTTTCTTCAGCCTCAAGAACTCGTCCGAGGCAACCCTTGGCCAGATACGGGTGGCCATGAAGAAACGCCTGGATATGATCGACCAGCTCCTCGGGGCGGTGAAGAGCTATGCAAAATTCGAACGGGAGACTTTCGAGAAGGTCACCGCAATGCGGGCCAGCGTGGCCACTGCAGGGCCCGGGGACTTAAACCAGATCGAGAAGGAGTCCCGCTCCCTTCTGGGCCGTCTCTTTGCAGTCGCAGAGAATTACCCGGACCTCAAGACCAGTACCACGGTGATGAACCTCATGGACGCGGTCAGGGGCGTGGAGGAGGAGATCGCGAGGCAGCGCTATACCTACAACAACATCTCCCAGCAGTACAACACACTCCGCGACGTGATCCCCTCCAATTTCATCGCAAGGCTCCTCGCCCTCCAGAAACTGGAATACCTGGAGTTTGAAGAGGCGATCTCGACTCCTCCGAAGATCGAATTCTGAGGAGAATTTCAGGATGGGCGAGAAACGGCAGCTCCTGGTCCTTGTGATCCTGGCCCTGGCGCTCGGAGCTGTGGCAATAGGGATTGGCATGGCCATCCCCTTACTCCTGGAAGGGGACCTGGTCATTACCCGCTACCAGGCGACGCTCCAGCCGGACGGAACCTTCACGGAGGTCTATACCTACGAGGTGAAGACCGGGGGAGTATACAGGATGCTGTACCGGTACTGGACCGACCCCCTCTCCCCAGAAGGCCTGGACGTCCCGTATATCGAGTTCAAGGATATGGAGGTCCCGGTCGGCACAACGGGATACCTGAAAGATTCCGCCGGCCGGGTGATCCTTGAACCCGGAGCCGATTCCTCCCATGCCGGGTTTATCCAGAGCATGGCGGAGAACAACGAGGTCGGGATCTACAATCCCGGATATTTCCCGTCCGGCACCTATACGGTCAAATACTCTTACACTCTCCACCCGCCGATCGAATATGACAGCGAGATTGCCCACCTGAACCTGAGGCTCGTGGACAAGCACATTCCCTATCGTTCGCTGGAGATCCTGGTCCCTTCCTCCCTCACCGGGGAGGTTTTCCCACATCCCCCCGGACTCGTTGTGGAACGATCGGGAGACCGGGTGAAGATTACCGGAAGTCTTGCGGCCGACGAGGTCATGGGGATCGAGATGCTCGTCCCCCTGGATGCTGTTTCCGGTCTCCAGGGATTCCCGTCCGTTGTCCAGGATGTCCGGGATACCACCGTGTCGGCCAATCCATGGTTCAATATCCTGCCCCTTTACCTGGCAGGAGTACTTTATTCCCTTGGGCTTGTCATGGTCTTCCTGACACCCTTCCTCTTCCTTGCAATCTATCACTATTACGGGAGAGAACGGCAGTTTACCGTCCCAGAATACCTGAGTTTCACACCCCACCCTGAAATGAAGCCCTGGGCGGTGAACCTCTTATTCAAGGGAGATGCGATCGATTTCGACCAGGACGGCTACTATGCCACCCTCCTCGATCTCCACCGGCGGAACCTCATCACGATCCGGGAGAAACCTGATGGGAAGGGAGTCACCGTCACCCGCAACCAGGGGGATACCGACGATTCCTACGAACAGAAGGTACTCTCGTTTCTGGGGGATGTCGGAAAGGAAGGGACCGTGGACTCTGAAGACCTCCAGGCCCTGGCGGCCGAGGCAAAAAGCGACAGGACAGCCGAGGCCAGGATCCTGAAGTACCAGCGGGAGCTGGCCGGTGTGACGCGCAAATCAGACCCGAGACTGATTGCCCGGTACGTCGTGGATGGAAGGGACCACATCATCCCCCTCCTCCTGGCTGCTGTGGCGCTCTGTATTGTGACCGTCATGGCCCTGATCATCTCGCCGTCGCTCTCCTCCATTCTCGGCCCTGCAATTATCTTCTGGGTGGGAATGCTGGTTCAGTCAGGCGCAGCCTGGGCGTTCCCTTCCACGCTGTTCGGCCACTGGAAGGAGGATAAGTATCAGGAAAAGATGCAATGGGATTCGTTTGCCAGGTTCCTCTCCGATCTGGCCCGGATTAAACAGTACACCCCACAGGACATCTCCATGTGGGGAGAATGGCTTGTGTTCGGTACCGCCCTCGGGGTGGGCCAGAAAGTCGAACATGCCATGAAGGAACTGGATATCTCCCTCCCGGATGCGGGATTCCCGGCTGCCATGGGGATCCGCACGGCGTTTGTCCCAATCCTCGCCTTCACTGCCCCCTCGCGTGGTGGAGGGGGCGGAGGTGGATTCGGCGGAGGATCCTTTGGAGGCGGGGGAGGATTCGGCGGTGGCGGAGTGGGAGGACGATGATGCCCGCTATCTGTGGGCGGGGGAATATCAAGGACGGTGCAGGATCCGGATATGCAGTACGCTGAGGGGAAACCGGGAAGGATCTTCCTTCTCCGAATCGATCGTGGTGAGGACCTCCTGGTGGAGATCGAAAAATTTTCGAGAGAAAAGGAGATCCGCTGTGCAACCATCCAGATCCTTGGAGCCCTCCTGGAAGGGAACCTTGTTACAGGTCCTGAGGATCCCGTTCTGCCCCCCGTTCCACATTTCGAGGAAGTAACCGGGGGATGGGATATCCTCGGCATCGCATCGCTCTTCTGGGGCGGGGACGGTCCTCATATTCACCTCCATACGGCGATGGGCAGGGGAAAACAGGCGCTGACGGGATGCCTGCGAGAACGCGGGGAGGTGTATCTCGTCATGGAAGCGGTCATCACCGAGATCCTGGGAATCGATGCACGCATAGTCCATGATCCCGGGACGGGCCTCTCTCTTCCCAGGTTCGGACCCGGCCAATCCGGACTGAAATGATCCCGGTACTGTTCCACGGTATGCCCGGATACCGGGAACGGGGCCGGCAGGTGTTTCAATGGTTCTGAAACAGCCGCGGTTCCTCCCGGTTACTCCCGAAGAGGGGAAGAATCTCGGGATCGACCAGTTCGATATCATCCTGGTGAGTGGAGACGCGTACGTGGATCACCCCTCTTTTTCCACCGCCCTGCTCGGCCGGGTGCTCTGGGACGCCGGCTATACTGTGGGGGTGGTCGACCAGCCCGACTGGAGAGGGAGGGAGGACTTCTGCCGTTTCGGTGCACCGCGCCTCTTCTTTGCTGTCTGCCCGGGCAACTGCGACTCCATGGTGAACCATTATACCGCCGCCCGGAAGCCTCGCTCGGATGACCTCTATTCCCCCGGAGGGATCCGAAAAAGACCCGATCGCGCTGCCCTGGTGTATACCGACAAGATCCATGCACTCTTCCCGGATGTCCCCCTCGTTCTGGGAGGCATCGAAGCCTCGCTCCGTCGCTTTGCCCATTATGATTACTGGGCCGATCGTGTCCGCCAGGCCATTCTTGCCGATTCGCCTGCCGATCTGCTGGTCTTCGGGATGGGGGAGCTCCAGCTCCTTGAGATCGCACGCGGGCTCTCCAGGGGAATCCCGGTTGAGGAGTTCGGGAGAATACCCGGGACATCGGTCCGGATGAGCGTGTCGGAATATTCCGAACTGGAGGATCCGGGATACGTGGAGATCCCCTCCTTTTCCGAGGTCTCCACCGATAAAGTCGCCTATGCAAAGGCATTCTCCCTCCACTACAGGGAGCAGGACCCTATCCGGGGGCATCCCGTGGTGCAGCCGCACCCTAAGACCGTGATCCTGCAGAATCCCCCTGCAAGGCCCCTCACCACACAGGAGCTGGACGGGCTGTACGAGCTTCCCTATTCGCGAAAAGCACATCCGGGATATAATAAACCAGTCCCTGCCCTCGAGACCGTCAGGTGTTCGCTCACGAGTCACCGCGGGTGTTTTGGGGGCTGTTCATTCTGTGCCCTGACCCATCACCAGGGGCGGATCATCCAGAACCGGAGCATCGGATCCCTTGTACGGGAAGCGGAACGTCTTGCGGCGATGCCCGGGTTCAAGGGGGTGATCAGTGACGTGGGAGGGCCGACTGCCAATATGTATGGGATGAACTGCCCGCAATGGGCCTCACGGGGGACCTGCCCGGACAGGAACTGCAACCCTGACTGCCCCGGCCTCCACGTTTCCCATTCCGCGCAGATGGAACTCCTCAGGAGGCTCCGGGAGGTACCTGGAGTTCGCTGGGTGTTCATAGGCTCCGGCCTCCGGTACGATCTCCTGCTGGCCGATCCCATGGATTACCTCCCGGAACTCTGCCAGTTCCACGTCTCCGGGCACCTGAAAATAGCCCCGGAGCACATCGTCCCCCATGTCACCTCCCGCATGGGAAAGCCCGGCCTGCCTGTGTTGGAGGATTTTTTAAAAAGGTTCGAGGGGCTGCAGAAGGGAAAAAAGAAACGGCAGTATGTTCTTCCGTACCTGATGTCCGGCCATCCGGGCTGTACGATTAGGGATATGATCATCCTCGCCGAATACCTGCGGGATCAGAAGCTCTATACCGAACAGGTGCAGGACTTCACACCCACCCCTATGACCGCATCCACGTGCATGTACTACACGGGACTTGACCCCTTCACGATGGAGCCGGTTCACGTGCCGAAGGGGAGGGAAAAAACCATCCAGCGTGCGCTGCTCCAGTACCGGGATCCAGGGAAACGATCCCTGATAGAGGAAGGCCTGGTACTCTCGGATCGGAGAGATCTCATCGGATATGGATCCCGCTGCCTCATTCCGCCACGGGAAGGGGGGGACGGATCTTCCAAAGAGAAGGAGAGAAGAACCTGGAAACAAAAAAAAACTGATTAATGGGGGTGATCCGGGATATCCACTCCGGGGGTGTCGCAGGGAAGGCACCGTGCAAGTTTCTCATCGATAATCCGGTAAGCGTTCGCCAGGACCGAGGAGTTGGAGATGAGACCTGTGATGAGGATCACCTCAAGGATCTCCTCCCTGCAGGCGCCTTTTTTCAATGCGGCCTGCATGTGGTAACTCGTGCAGTGCTGGCAGCGGAGGGCGGCACCCACGGCCATGCTGATCAGCTCGACATACTTCGGATCCAGCGAACTGGTCTGGGTCACTGCACCTTTGTAGAGCAGGTGGGAGATGAGAACCTCCGGCCGTTCCGCCATGCGTTTGAAGATGAGGGGGGCCCGCCCGTACTCTTCCTCTATCCTCTTCATCCAAAGGTCTGCAGTCTCGTCTCCCCCCTGCTCGAGGATCTCTCGCAGGGTCTCTTCGAAATATTCAAGTTCGTTCATGGGTATTTTCACCCGGAATAGACAGTCTCCTGGCGTTCACGATTTCGTTATCATTGTTCAAGGATTTGAATGGCTCCGCCATTTCATTCTCCCTTGTTGCACGTGTCATGCAGGGAATGTGGTTTGTACCTATCCTATCCGCGCACGTATTAGGATGTCCATCCGATGACTGTAAATTTTTTCGCAGTGTACATCAGGCTTTTATTCTCCAATCCTCCAACCTGTAGTGAGTCTCCCGGAATCGGGAGAACCAGGAGTAAATATGTCATACTGGAGTTCTTTTATCCGCTCCACATGCGCAATCCTCGTCGTCTGCCTCCTGCTGGGGACGATGGGGGCCGTCATGGCGGCACCGTCTGAATACAAAACCGCCGTTAAGAGCAGCACCAGGATTACGACCTTTTCCCACGACATCCGGGACTTTTGCCCCCACGCTCCGGTCCTCTGGAACGGGGAAATTGTTGGGACCTCCGGCAGGAGCTTCGCAACGTTCCCCACAACCGGCACCCTCCCACTTCATCCTCAAACAGACAAGCTGAATGTGACCGGGATCGATCGCACCCTGACATTCGACTCGTTCCGTGAGCATCTGAGTCCATCCTCCGGGACTTCCGGGAAGTCGATGGTCTCGGGGAACGGAACTGTCGTCTATGTGGATCTTGCGGACGGGTTCTACGGGATCGTGGCCGACGACGGGTCCCGTTATATCCCCGACACTCTGCCCGACTCCCTGAAGGCAGATGGAACCAGGATCGGGTTCTCGGGCATCGTATCTCCCCCGGAGCCCAACATCCGGATGTGGGGCTCTCCCCTGCACGTACTCAGGATTGTTCCCCTTGAGGACCGGTTTACGATGGGTGGAACGGTCCAATACATCGATCTGGAAGGAGGATTCTACGGGATCGTGGCCGACGACGGGAGTCATTATCTTCCCATGAACCTGCCCGAGGAATACAAGGAGGACAACCTTCACGTGGTCTTCACCGCCCGGGAGATGGAGGATATCAATACGATTTACATGTGGGGTATTGTAGTGCAGATCCTCTCCATCCAGGTGTCAGGAGAGGCGCAGCATGCGGATCCTTCCGATCTTTCCGGATCGTGGACCCTGATCCGGTACCTTCACGATGGCATCGTGACCGATAGGATCCCCGGGACTACCATCACTGCAGAGTTCGGGGATGATGGGACAGTGAACGGAAGATCCGGATGCAACCTGTATTTCGCAGACTACGTGGCGTCCGGCAACGCCCTGTCCATCGGGAGCGTAGGATCCACCGAGATGTACTGCTACCAGCCGGAAGGGACGATGGAGCAGGAAGCAGCATATCTCGGCCTGCTCGTGGATGCGGTGTCGTTTAAGATCGAGGACGGGGAATTGGTCCTCATGGACGAGGATGGACGCGGGATCCTCTGGTTCGCACCGGGTACACCGGGCGACATCGAAGAAAGAATGTCGCTTGTCGGGTTCAGCAGGACTGGTGGCTTTGCGGGATTCCACGATCACCTTGTCATCTATCCGGATGGAAGTGCAAGCCTCACCCGCAAGGAGTATGCCACAGGGTTTACCCTCACGTCGGAGGAGCTTCTGGAGCTACGAGGTCTTCTGACTGATTCAGGGTTCTCATCGCTGGACCTCGAATACAGGGCCGTAAACAGCGGTGCAGACCTGTTCACGTACGAGATCACGTATGATGGGAGAACCGTCCTGGCCGAAGAGACCGCGGTCCCTGAACACCTTATCCCGGTCATCGATGTACTCTCGCGGCTCGTACAGGAGAATGCCCCCGACGATGTCATGATCCCCCTCGATTCCTGATCCGGAAGGGGGGCTTTGCTCCCCCGCATCCCCTGGTCACCAGATTGTGGCCTGTTTCTTTTGTAAGGTACTTCGGGTCATCCGGTCCTTCCACGTCCATTCCGGTTTGCTGGGAATGATTTATTATCGGGCACATCCAGTCAATCCTAACGCATTTCATGGAAATGCTGAGAGGAAGAGAGTAATGTTTCGAACGGTATCCGTGGTTTCCCTGATTGCCCTCCTTTGCGTACTTATTGCCCTCTCCGGTTGTATTTCTCCGGAGAATCTGGAGGGGGTGACCGGCGGACCCTCCGTTACGGAGAGTCCCACCCCCGGGTCCACGGATGGCGGTCCTGCGGGCGAACAGTCTACGGACCAGACGGTCAAGGACATCGTCGTTCCGATTGCTACACCCCAGTCGGGATATGTGGAAACGCCCTACGGATATGTCGCGTACACTGGTATGAAAACGGCCCCGCGTCTGGTGGTTCAGGATATCAAGGCCGAAACAAACGATCTTGGGGAGAAGTACATCACAGGAAGGATCAAGAATGAAGGAAGCTCCAGGATCGACCATATCACCCTCACGGTCAACCTCTATAACTCCAATGGGAATCTCCTCGGGAATGCAGTATCCAGTGCTCATTACCTCGGACCGGGAAAGGTATGGAGATTCACGACCGGGACCTTCCCGTCCAAAGAATTCAGTTTTTTTGAGGTTGCCGAGATATTCGTAGCCTGAGGGGTTTCCTCCCTTCAGCCAACATGGCCTCTCTGGGGTTATCCTCCTGCGGTTGGAGGGAACCTGTGGTATCAGATGAAGACATTTGTCTCGGAGAATGGTTTAACCCTGATCAGGATATAGTCCCTCATCCTCGATGGGCGTATGTCCGCAACGTCCCCGATGGTGGTGCCCCCTTCGATCTCGGTCTTTTTCAGGACGATGGCGAACGTATCGTAAGGGAGCTTGACACGAAGACCCGTCATCTGGACCGTGACGGGTGTCGGGGAGAGCACGTCGTGGATGGCATCCACTTTCTCGTTGACCACGTTCATCAGCCTTGCGGGGGAGACGGAGAGGGGGTCCTTTGCCAGTTCCACTCTCCTCCTGTCGAGGACCGCCGTGATTACCTCGATAATCTCGTCCAGCCTGGACAACTCCTCAGACTCTTTCGTCCTGTGCATGAACCGGCCGATGCTCCCGACGTATCCCTCTACCGGGGGATCGATGAGACTTTTTAACACCTCGGTGGAAGGACCTCCGCAAAGGACGATAGGGACAGTGATCCCCCTCCTTAACACGGGAAATTTGTGAGCGATGCATGCCTCGAAATCTCCCAGCAGGTACACCGCAAGGTCGTGCTCGTTGATCACATCCCGCTCTTCATCGTTTAACTGGGCGATGCGCTTTCCAAATCCCCTTGCCAGTCCTACCATGTTCGTCTTGGCCCCGTTGCGGCGGATATACTCTGCCGTGTCGCAGGAGGCATGAGGCAGGTGGTGGATCTCGAGGCTCGGGCTGACGACCGCGATCTCGGTCCCTACCAGGGGGGAGGCGAAGATCTCGCCCGTGAGTGGTTTCCCGATCCGCCTGATCAACTCGATGTCGTCTTTCGGAACAAGGGCCTGCAGCACCACTTCCTGGGCAATCACGTGTTTCTGGATAATATATCCGCCGAGGTCTTCGATCAGGTCCATGATCTCGTCATGGCGGTAGATACCCCCCTTGTAGGTCACGGGAACAAGGATCACAGGCTCTCTCCTATCAGTGCGAACTTTTCGCGTACCAGGTCCTCGATATTTTCAGGGAGGGTGTCTTCACTCGCGACCAGGTAGAACTTCCCGTTGCCGTAATATTGACGGCGAACTTTGAACCCTTCGGGCTGAATCACCTGCAGGGCATAGATCAGGTCCTTGTAGATTGTAGTGCTCGGATCAAACACGGGGAGATCTTCAAGTCCTTCCGATTCTTCGCTCGACAGGTTCATGATGATGGTGAACCGGTCGGGCTGTTCCACCCGATCCTTCCCGAATTTTTCCCACAGGATCTTAAGGAGAGGGGCGAGGTAGGCTTCATTTCCGATCGAGACGGTTACTTTTCCTTCCTGCTGATTCACATCCGCGAAATCCCGGAGCCGGACGATACCGGGGAGTTTCTGGGTGACCCCGACTGCAATGAAGAGCGGTATCCGCGGATCGATGAAGAGGTGGAGTTTTTTTACTACCCTCACAAGGTTATGGTCAAGGAGAACGACATCCGCTATCCGCAGGTAATACGACCCCCCCGCTTCTTCAGGGCATTCGACCTTGAAATACTCCACGGCCTCCATCTACTCTCCCTTGATGAACCCTGAGGAAAGCAACGCGGTCCCTACGGCCCCGATGTACTGGGAGTGGTGGGGGACAACGATCTCGGTCTGGAGCAGATCTCCCATGGCCTTCACCAGCCCCTGGATGAGGGAGGTCCCTCCCACCATGAGGACCGGCTCCCGGATATCCACTTCCTGCAGTTGCTGTTCGAAGACCTGCTCCGCCACGGAATGGCAGGCGGCCGCGGCAACGTCCTCCGGGGTACTGCCTGCGGCAAGGGCGTTCACCAGGCTCTGGGTCCCGAACACGATGCAGTAGCTGTTCATGGGAACCTTCCGGGAAAGGCCTTTCATTGCGAGGGGTCCGAGTTCCGTGATATCCACGCCCAACCGCTTGGCAGTCATCTCCAGGAACCGTCCGCTCGCGCCAGCGCAGATCCCTCCCATGGTGAAAGTCCCCGGGATGCCGTCCTGGACACTGATTGCCTTGTTGTCCATGCCCCCGATGTCGATTACCGTGGCAGGCCCATGCTGGGTGTCTGCAAGGTATACGGCACCTTTCGAGTTCACGGTAAGTTCCTCCTGGATCAACTGTGCTCCTATCTTCTCCCCAACCAGGAATCTTCCGTATCCCGTCGTCCCGGTTGCCATGATATCCTCCCGTTTCACCCCCGCCTCCTTGAGCGCAAGGGCGATCGCATCCTCGGCACTCTGCAGGACGCCGGTCGTGGGCAGCCACCCGGTTCCGACGATGCGGTTGTCCTGCATTACTACGGCTTTCGTGGTGCTTGAACCGGAGTCCACTCCGAGGGTGAGGCCCTCCTGCACCTCGCGTGCAAGGAGAGCCCTCCTCCGTGCGATGGTGGTAAGGGCTTCCATCCGGGTGAGAAGCGTGCCTGAAGTCGTCCTCTCGGTGAAGGAATAGGAAACAACAGGAAGCCGTGAATGCTCGTGAATGTAGCGGCGAAGTTCGTTCCGAACAATGGCAGCTTCTGCACACCGGAAGCACGTAGCAATGAAGACCGCGTCCGCATCGACTCTCCCTTCCACCAGCGCTTTGGCCCTGGCGATGGCCAGTTTCAGGTCAGGACTCCTCACGTCCAGCCCGAATTCCTGGAAAGAGGAGCGGATATCGGCGAGTTTGATATCAGGGAAGAAGATCTCGGCGTCGACAGAGGCTGCGGCTTCTTCGATCTCCTTCTGGACCCCGCTGTATTCCGGGCCGCAGGAGAGCTGGGCGATCCTTACCTTGCTCATGGGGAACCCCCCAGCCCCTCCAGGAACTTCCGGATTGCTGCCACGAATTCCTCCCCCTCATCCTCGGTGCGCGGGTAGTTGAGATCGAGAATCGGTATCCCCTTCTTGTGCAGCAGATATTTGATCAACTCGTTCGTGCGGGCACATCCCATGCATCCGAAGGAGAAATCCGCATCATTCACGATGATCGCAGCCTCCGCCTGGTCTACCATGGGTCCGTAGAGGGACATCCTGCCACGGACACCCGAGGGTACTTCCACGGCCGCCCACCGGAGCCCGACTTTTGGTTCTTCCGGGGTGATCTGCAGCGGCGGGGACTCGAGGCCGGGGGTCTGGATCCGCTCCCGGATCTCAATTGCCGCGGATAGGGGCGTGTGGCCGAACCTCGCTACCAGGTCAGAGAGGATGAGGCTGGTGGTGGGATATATGAAGACCTTAACCATGTCAGGACTCCTTCGATTCAATGATTTTTTTCAGGCGGGCTGCATCCAGTTTCTTCCCTGTCCCGGGTGCGGGTGGAAGCGGCTCTTTTCCCGGAGGGCGATCGCGAAGCCTGGCGAGGCCGGAGGAGATGTTCTTAATAAGGGAGATCTCGAATTCGTGACCGAAGAACCCTGGGCGTGCTCCGCCCAGGTTTGCCCGGCATCTCCGGGCATCTCCGGGCGGGAAACCTCGATCTTTCACAAAGATGTGGATCGGATCAAGGGCGCGGATCTGTTCGATGATGAGGTTGACATCCTCCACCTTTCCCGTAATCATCAGTCCGAAGCAGGTCTCCTTGATCATCACCCCCTGGGACAGCTCGTATGCCCTGATTGCAAGGTCGGAGGGGGTCATATCGGGGGAGTCCACGAATACATACTTCGTCACGGATCCTACATATCGCGGGGTATATCCGGTCATTCTCGTACCTCCCGAATAAACACGATCTCTTTCTCCTTCAGGTGTTTGAGTTTCTCAATATCCCGTACCTTTCCGATCAGGTTGGTTCCTTCGAACGGTTCGGAAGTGGGTCCAAACTCGCGGTTCTCGGAAAGCCGGACTCCCACCAGGCCCGATCCCCGCCTTGAATCGTTGGTAATGGCAAGGGAGGCGGCCGGGACCAGGTCCTGCGGAGTGTGTTCGGGGATGATCTTCACCCCAAGCGGAATCTTTGGTTTGAAGAGATAGACATCCTCGAAGGTGAAGAAGAACGGCATCCTTCCCACATCGTGGAGGTGCAGCCCTGTGAGCCTCCGGAAGATGTCGCAGGATCCCGGGGCGTTCTCATCATCGAGGACAATATCGACGACCTTCTCGAGCGCGATGGTGGTGAGACTTACTTTTCCTGCAGCAAGGCTCTCCAGGGTCGTTTCGGGCGTCTGTTCGATAACCACCCTGTCCGGTCCCATGGTATCGACCATGGTTTCGATGTTCCTTGATGCTGCGGTCTCGATCGCCGTATCCAACGGTAAACCGACGAGATCAAACTGCCTCGGTTCCAGCCGGATGCAAAGGATGTCGCCTTCCTTTGCGAGCCGCGGGATCTCCAGGCCATGGGTTACCTGTCCGAGGGTGGTATGGGAAGGCGTTTTGGGAAGATCCTGGAGGTAGATGTAGAGAGATCCACGGGAGCGTCCCCTTGTGCGGACCGTAACACTGCCCTCCCTCCTGGGGAGGTTCTCGGCTGCGGGTACGTCTGTCTCCTCTCTCCTCTCATCGAGGATATAGGTGCTGGCAGACCTCCCGACCACAAAATGCCCGTCCTGCAGGGCGAGAAGCATATGCTCTACACTCCGGGATGTGGTTTCCGAGAACAGCATCCCGGGATACCCGGACGCGGTAATCCCAAGGAATGTCACGATCTCCATCCCATCTTCCAGCACGAGATCGCTATCCCGGGTAGTGAACGATCGGCTCGTGTCGGCCCAGCTGATCACGGGGGCTATCCCGGTGATCCGATCCCCCGTCCCCCATCGGTCGAGAACCCCCCGTCCACTTACCACTCGGCCGATCACGCCGCCTGCTGCATCTGCCCCGAAGTCGGAGGAGTGCCTGCCCCGGGAGAAGATCAGGTAGGAATGCTTGGGGTCGTACCCGCCGCAGCCCAGTACGAGGTCCCCGTTCTCATACAGGTGCGTGGTCCTTGCAGGGACGATCCGGGTGGAAAAAGGGCCGAACGCTGCGGCATACCGGTCATGCCAGTGCAGGGTGAGAGGCATTGTAAGGTCCGGGGACAGGAAGGCCCGCCGCCCCTCCTCGGTCAACTCCACCACGACCTCGCCCGCGGTGGTAGTCAGGCGGTAACTCTTCGTCTCCGTAGACTCGCGTGTCCCCGGCCGGACAATCGCTACACAGCAGGCAGGATCGCGACCGGGGACCACATCCCGGAGCCTGCTCCCTTCTTCGATCTCCAGCCTATCTCCGTCGAGGAGGATGGCGATCATTGCCCGACCTCAGGGGGCGGATTTGCCCATGACCTCGCGCTCTTCCTGGGTCAGGCTCGCCAGGACTTCAGGAGTCTTGCCGATCTTTACGATCTTACCTCCTCTCATCAGTGCGCAACGGTCACAGATGTCGCGGACGAAGTCCATATCGTGTGAGACCACGATGAATGTCTCATCCATCTCGTCCCTGGCATGCATGATGGAATGTTTCACATCGATCTTTGTCAGGGGGTCCATGGTCCCCGTTGGCTCGTCCAGGATGACGACCCTGGGTTCGCGGATGAGGACCTGGGCGAGGGCCACCCTGTGCTTCTCCCCCTCGGAGAGCTGGTCCGGGTAGCGGTCGAGGATCTCCCTGCTCTTCTCCTCCGGAAATCCCGCCATTTTGAGGGTGATGATGGCCTTCCTCATCGCAAGTTCCTTCGGGAACTCGAGGCCGATCGCATCGGTCAGGTTATCGAGAACCGTGCGGTGGGGGAACAGGTCGTACTCCTGGTGGAGCAGCCCGATATAGCTCTTTGCCCTTCCACGATTTTCGATCCCTGGTTTCGTCATATCCACGCGGTCATCCCCGATGCGGATGATCATCTCTCCGGAAGTGGGTTCGATGATCCCTGAGATGATGCGGGAGAGGGTTGTCTTTCCTGCGCCACTCTTGCCGATGATCCCGAAGATTTCCTTTGCGGCGACATCGAAGGTGACCCCGTTCACCGCCCTGACTACCCCGCGGTCCACTGAAATGTAACGTTTGAAAACGTCCCTTGCGACCATGATCTCAGGGCCAAACTCCGGGATCTCGAACTTTTCGGTATCCGAGAGATCGGCCATGAACCTGTGGATGACCTCTGCAGGAGTTCCAAGGGCAGCGATCTTCCCGTCCTCCAGGAGGAGTGCACGATCTGCCACTTCCTCGATTACCTGGGAGAAATGGGAGGTAACAACCATCCCCATGTTATTGGACTCTGCTGCCCCGGACAGCATGGTATGGACGAGGTGTGCGGTTTCAGGATCGAGTGTGCCGGTAGGCTCGTCCGCATAAAGGAGGAACGGCTCTTTTGCCAGTTGCCGGGCGAGGACCACCCTCTGCTTCTCGCCTCCGGAGAGATCCCGGGCGATGTGCATCATTCGATGGGATAGCCGGACCTGGTCCAGGAGGTCGGCAGCACGGTTGATGGACTTGTCCTGGGGAAAATTGATGTCGTCGAGGGCGTGAAGGACGTTCTCGATAACCCGGTCATTCCCATACAGGGCAAAGGTCCTCTGGAACATGATGGCGGTCCGCCTCATGACCCGTCGTCTCATCGCCTCGTCGTGCCAGAAGTCCACGTCCGCAGGCTTGAGCGTTCCTCCTCCGCACTCGGGGCATGGCTTACCCGCGGCGCTCCCCACGGTCACATACTCGCAGGAATCGCATGCTGCAACGTGATAGATGATCCGGCCGGAGGTGGGGGACTGCTCCACACCACGCATCAGGTGCATGAGCACGGTTTTTCCCGCTCCGCTCCGTCCGATGATCCCCAGAACCTCCCCCTCCCCGATCTCGAATGAAATATTATTTAGGACCTTTTTTCCGTCAAAATCCATGCAAAGATTCTCTACGGTGATCAGCGGGGCCATTCTCCTCCTCTCATACCTAATGTGGTGCAGGGTGCTTATTACCTTTTATATCTCAGCAGGAATTCAGGCATTTGGGTGCAGGCTCTTCACGATCGCGACCACTTCCCTGACGTTCTGCACCACGTGGTCTGCAGCCTTGTAGAGTTCGTCGTGTTTTTCCCCCGACTGCTCCTCGGTGAGGATGGCCACGTCCGCCCTTTTCATGGCCAGGAGGTCGTTGATCCCGTCCCCGACCATCACAACCTTGTCGTACTCGGCCTGGAGGTCCGCCACGATCTGGGCTTTCAGAGTGGGAGTGGCGATTCCATATACGCGATCGCGGGGAATGCCCAGGTAATCGGCCATTTTCTCCAGCTTGGCCACCCTGTCCCCTGAGGCGATAAATGCCGGGATCCCCTCCCTGTGCAGTTCCCGGATGGCCTCCCTGGCTCCTTCGAAGGGTTTTCCCCCGGTGGTCACGGTGAACTCGATCCCGGGAAGACCCATATTGATGATCACCCCGCTGTTCATCGTCACCACCGCTTCCCGGTGACACACGTTCCAGACGTTGCGGATACAGTCCTGCAGATCTCCTACGTCTGCGAACGTGTCCTCGTAGAGGACTTTCCCAACCTCCTCCGCGACCAGGACTTTCCGGGTGCAGCTTACCCCAAAACCGACCCTGTTCCTGACAAGGTACGACGAAAGACTGGTTTCGGGGGGTGTCTCTATAATATCCCGGGAATGGACGTGGATGACCACGAGCACACGTTCCGGGGAGCTGAACGTCAGGGTCACGGTCTCGATCCCTGGGAGGAGTTCCCCATGGATCACGTCCTTGGCAACCCTGTAAGTATGAAGGAGGGTACCAGCGCTGTCGAACACCACGGCGATGGACATGGATGAAAAAACCCCGCAAACTTATTTGCGCTGCATGGGCACCTATGTAGTGTTGCCCATGGTGCTTACTGATACCGCGGAGAAGATAAAACGGATGGAGATCCGGGGTGCAGGGAGGATTGCGAGGGCAGCGGTAGCAGCCCTGCGGGACCATTCCTCATCTTTATCCGTGGGAAGTCCGGAAGAGTATGCGGTAGAGATGGGGAGGGCCGGAAGAATCCTCACCGCGACCCGCCCCACCGCGGTATCGCTCCCCAATGCGGTCCATTTTGCACTATCAGCCTTGAGAGAACCTTTTCCGACGGTGGAAGAAGCAAAGGCCGAATTCGCAGCTCGCTGTGACCGGTTCATCGTATCTTCCGAGGGGGCGATCCGGAGGATTGGGGAGATCGGTTCCCGCCACATCCGCGACGGGGACGTGGTGCTCACCCATTGCAACTCCGAGGCGGCCATCTCCTGTCTCCTCGAGGCGCACCGGAAAGGAGCGGAGTTCTCGGTTTTCGCGACAGAGGTGCGTCCGAGGAACCAGGGCCACCTCACCATCCGGACCCTGGACCGTGCCGGGATCCCAACGAATTTTATCGTGGACTCCGCTGCCAGGTACTATATGAACGAGGTGGACCTGGTGGTGGTGGGCGCCGATGCGGTAGCAGTGAATGGCGCGGTGGTGAACAAGATAGGGACGTCCCAGATCGCCCTGGCAGCCCACGAAGCCCGCACCAGGTTCATGGTTGCCGCGGAGACCTACAAATTCGCCCCCCGCACGATCCTCGGAGAGTACATCGAGATCGAGGAGAGGGACAGCACGGAGGTGCTCTCATCAGAAGAAGCAGCGTTCCTTCCCCATGTCCGGGTCAGGAATCCTGCCTTCGACGTAACGCCTGCGGAATACGTGGATCTCATTGTGACCGAGGAAGGGGCGGTCCCCCCCCAGATGGCCTATATCATCATCAGGGACTACCTTGGATGGGAGATCTCTGAATACCACTGCGAACTGGATGGAGAGATGGATTAACCGGAGTGATACGGATGAAAGACCTGATCGCAACTTTTTATCTCCAGCCCGGCCGGGATACTGTACCGGGGCATGCATCGCGTGCGGAATGCGAGTTGGAACGGGCCCTGGCCACGCGGGGTACTCCCCACACTGGAGGAACCTGAATGCAAATGCTTTTTACCAAAATGCAGGGGAACGGGAACGATTTTATCCTGATCGACGAGTCAGAAGGGATCGCGATCCCGGATGAGATGAAGCCCGAGTTCGCGCTTCTCTACTGCGACCGGAGGTTCGGGATCGGGGGCGACGGAGTGCTCTACCTCTCGAAGTCCACGAAGGCAAACGTGAAAATGCGCCTTTTCCAGCCCGACGGGAGCGAGGCGGAGATGTGCGGGAACGGGATCCGCTGCCTGGCCAAGTACGCCTTCGATGCCGGGTTTGTGAAGGACTCCTGCAAAGTGGAGACTCCTGCAGGGATCATTCCGGTGACGATGGTCTACGCGGAAGAGGAGTTCACCGCGACGGTCGAGATGCCTGAGCCGAAGTTCGACCGGAAGGACATCCCTGCCACGGGGGAGGGGGAGTTCAAAGAAGAGATCTCAGGATTCCAGGTCTATGCGGTGAACACCGGCGTGCCCCACGCGGTGATCTTCACGGAGTCCCTGGACGCAGTGGACGTTGCGGCGGTCGCCCCCGGCATCAGGAACCATCCGACCTTTCCCAAGGGCGCGAACGTGAACTTCGTAGAGCGGTCAGGAGAGAACGCGCTCCGGATCCGCACCTTCGAGCGGGGAGTCGAGGAGGAAACGTTCTCCTGCGGGACCGGCGCTACGGCATCTGCGGCGGTCGCCCACCACATCGGGTATGTGGGCACGACCGTGAACGTGGAGACCAAGGGGGGGCCGCTCACGATCTACCTGGAGAACGGGACCCGGATGGAGGGCCCGGCGACCACGGTCTTTTTCGGCCAGATCACGTTCTGATTGGATTATCCGAACAAGACAGGGCATACTCTTTTTTCATCTGATTCGTAGTTCGAGCCACGATGTTCCCTGGTGATATTTTTAAATTCATCGTACCGATGAACATTCATCACTGCGATTAATATTCATAGAACCAATAAATTATACCTCTTATTCGATTTGTTATATCAATCCAGAAAGTATTTCGCAAATAAGATTAAACGAACAACAGTCACCTGGGGTTCTCCTCACGAGCATGATGTTGAACCCCACGTGGCCCGAAGGCATGAGGTAATCTGCGTTTCAGGATAAAAAGGATTTCTTCGTGCCTTGTATTTGAGTAATACAGAGGTGAAGAATGAGAAGAACAAGGAGAGAGAACCGGTTCTGTTGGCTGCTTGTCACACTGCTCATCACAAGCTTCCTCCTCCCACCGGTTTTTGCCACTATTTCTAGTGAAAAAGAAAAAGGACTGACTAAAGAAGAAGAAACAGTTCTTTTTACTCCGGAAGGCCACTATCGCGCACCCCCTGCCCTTCCCGACGAATTCAGGGAGAACCTTTCACTCTGGCAACTCCCCGGATACGAAACACAACTGACAGAGGGGAAGATGTTGACGACACCCTATTCCGATGGAACGATCCAGCTGCAGAATGGATGGAATTTAATTTCCATTCCCAAGAAGTTATTATCCGGTTACGACACCGCGGGATATGTGTTTGCCGGACTGGATTCCGGTGGACGATCCATCTGGCATTATAACGGTTCGACGCAATTGTGGGATCGTGTATTGCCTGGTACAGTCCTAAAACCGTTGGAAGGATATTATGCCTATTCTGTAGGATCATTCACTCTGAATACGGTTTATCTCCCTCCAGCTCAACAACCGAATCCTTCCACAAACCTATACCCAGGTTGGAACATGATTGGATTTTTCGATCCCATGGGGAATTCGGAAGATGATTTCCTTCACGCGGCCATGGCACGCGATGAACTGGCGCAATTAGGTGGCAGCTGGTCCGAGATCCAGGGATTCGATCCCATAACCCAGCAGTACGAGACGAGTATCATCAATGGCGGATCCGGTATCCATTCCGATTACCAGTTGATGTACCCGGAAAAAGGTTACTGGATTTGGATGAATTCAGATTATAGCGGTTGGACTATTCCTACGTATCATACCTACTATTGCTCGGCTGAGTGGGTGAACGACTATCATGGGCAACAACCACCGTTATCTTTGTCTGACGATGCAGCAATTGGTTTTTATGAAGAGCTTAGTTCAGCCCCTAATTGGCAAGGACGGTTTATCATTGGAGATGATAATGGATTAGCTCAAGAGATTCATTGGAAAGAAGCGACTGATTCAAATTATATCGACAATACTAACTTCGCATACTTTGCCGGACACGGTGCCTCGGATAGAATTGTATTCTACCATCCAAGTGATGAGAATCAACGTAGTCTTTATTATAATGAGGCCCAATGGGGAAACGGCCAGGTTGACTGGATCGCCCTTGATGCATGCAATGTTTTGCAAGAGTCTGGAAAGGATAATTGGAAATCTGCCTTCAAAGGACTGCATTCAATTGTCGGATGGCATACTAATGCATATGCCCATCAGAATTTTGGCAACATCTTTTCGGCAAGATTGAAATTAGGGGACACAATTTGGTATGCTTGGAGATATGCAGGACAGTATTGCGCACCATCATATTATGAAATTGCAATTCTCGCGGTCGACCTCGATGGTAATCCAAGTACTAGAGATTGTGTCGATGATCACATCTATGAAAAAGGCCAATGGATAAGCCCAATGGGAAATCCAGAGCTGAATAATTTCGTTTATTACAGGGAGTATTGTTGAAAACAATGGAGGATTACCATGACATTTAAGCAAAAATTATCTATCACTGGCATTGTGGTAATAGTTCTTATCAGTTCAATATTACTGATGGGATTTTATTCCACAGGAATTCATCCTCCTAACAATGTAAGTGTCACGAATGTTGAAGTCAGGAGTTTGATCGAAGGATCAAATATAATCCCCGATCTGTCAGTGAATGCCACATTACCCACCGTCCCGGAGGAAATCATGGTGTATACAGCCACACGCGGGATTGACAATGAAGGTTTTCGTCGTATAGCGAATGAATTAGGCATTCACGGAGAAGAAAAGGAAGAATACGGCTTTGTTATTTCGAAGAACGAACAATCTCAGGTTGATGCGGAACTCTCAACCGGTGTAATCTCTTATAAGAACCAATCAAAGCAACCGGATTATGATGAAGCAAGCATTGATAAATATCTGCCCAGTGACGAAGAGGCACGGAAAATTGCAGATGACTTCCTTGCTACGAAGAACTTAAAGCCTGATGATGCAGTATTTCTGGATATTACTCACAATGAGGGATTTCTTTTAGGAGATCCACCCAGAAAATGCTCGGAATCCATTAATGTTGAATATATTCATGAAATTAATGGCCATAAATTACTCACAGACCAACTCCGGATTGAGATCGGTGTTCATGGTGCAGTATTGTCCATGTTTAAAAAATGGACCGATTATAAACCGCTCAAAGAATATCCTTTGATAACACCGGATAATGCAATCAAAAGCATCAAGAAATCGGGTGTGGTTATCCCAAGCGGCATGAAAGATCCGCAGAAAGCGACCGTTAGGGAAATCTCCATCGGGTATATCGGAGAAACTCAATCAGGAAACCTTCCCTACCTGATTCCAGTCTATGTTTTTGAGGGTACTGTGGAAGGGGCAGATGGCAGTTCAGCCGTATTCTATCAATGGATCCCGGCAACGCCAGAACTCGCATCGGGGATCACTTGATATTGCAGGGAAATGACGGATAAACCCTCTCTTTTTTGAATCATCCTTTTTGTGATTGCCGTTGCAGGAGCAACAGGCATAATATGGCACCTGGGATCTTCGATCACAGGGGATACTCATCAATCCGCAGAGACCAGTTTCTCAGCGATTGAGTTCCAAAGTATCAATACTGGCACGCACTTCGTATCCGAGATCAGGATCGAGCAACACTTCCAAACGGTTCCCGAAAGGTTGATGTTGTACTCCAAACAGCAGATGTCCGATGAAGAGATCCTACAGATCGCATCGGATTTGGGAATTTCAGGTGAACCAACGGAAGAATCAGGCTGGATTTCTGTGAAAAACGGGCCGTGCAAATTCCTATCCGAGCCCGGAGGTCGCGCCATATCCGTTGTGAATGAGACCCCCATGCCAAGTTATGAACTGGAATTCATCGATTCCCACCTTCCAAGCGACGAAGAAGCCAGGAAAATTGCGGATGAATTCCTAGTCCTCCATAATATCCAGGCTGAAGGCAGGAGATTCACCGGAGTGAACCACGGGATCGGGTACTTCACTTACAGGATTTGAAGGTGAAGGACAACGAAGAATTGACCGTAGTATACAGGCACTTCATTGGAGATCACGAGATATTCAACGAAGACCTGGGCGTTCGGGTGACATTTATCGGCACTGTCAACAGCCTTTTCTGGAAATGGACCCGCTACTCACCCTACAAGGAGTACCGGGCGATAAGTCCCGAAGAAGCGGTCACCTGCCTCCAGAAGACGGGCATCGTCGTGTTCGGGGATATCTCAACGCCCGATTATGCAACGGTCAGGAATATTACGATCGGGTACCTCGGGGAGACCCGTTCGGAGGACCTTGATTACCGGATCCCTGTGTATAAGATCGAAGGCGTGGTGTATTCCAACAGCTCGACCACGGAATTTTTCCAGTATGTCCCTGCTTCCCTCGAGGCAGCAGCGGAACTCATTTAGTTCCTTCAAATTCCCCTTTTTCAAGGATTAACCGGGGAGCATTGATTTCTGGCCTTCCAGGGGACTCCTAAACAGTTCTTCTTCAATCATGAGATCGTCCCATTCGAGAAAAATTGACCGTAAAACTCACTCCACAACTGCAACTAGCGGAAAGACGACAATAAGATAGTAGAGCGCCACCGCGAGCATCAGCATCCCCGCGGTGAAATGGATGACCCGGCTGTGCTTCGCAAGGAATCCGAGGATCTCCTGGCTTTTTGAAAGCGAGAGGGCTGACAGGACGAGGAGCGGCAGGGACATCCCGATGCCGAACGCAAGGAACGTGGCAAGATTCACGGCAATCCCCTCGACCGCCGTCCCGAGCGCCAGCAGCACCACGACCGCTGCGGCGTTGCAGGGGAGGATGATCACCCCGAAGAACATGCCCAGGAGAAGCGAGTCGGTAAAGGGATTCTTCCCGGCCGGTAGCTTAGCCGCCGGGATGTAACGCGACAGATCGAGGTCCAGGATCAGTCCAATTGAGAATATTGCCAGGATGAGGAATGCAATCCGGGAGACGATCCCGAGAAATTCCGCGAGGGACACCCGGATCAGCGTAATGTAGATGACCCCGAAGAGCAGCATCGAGGCGATAACGCCGGTGCATACCAGGAATCCAAGGGTAAGTGCGCCACCCCGTACTGGTTTCCGATCCTTTCTCCCGGCCAGGAACGAGAGGTAACCGGGATAGAGCGGGATGATGCAGGGTGAACCCAGGGGTGCGTACACCCCGGCAAGGAATGCCATCCAGAGGGCCGCGAGGGGCTCCAAGGGTCAGCACTCCGAGGTGACCGCTGCACGAAGAGTATCCAAGGGTTTGATCCCCGTATCCAGGATGCGGGCCGTGCCATCCGGGCAGATCGCGATAACGGGTGCCGAGGCAGGGGTGATCACGACAGGCCCGAATTCATCAAGGAGGGATTGGGTCATCTCGATGGGGGAGAGGGAGTAATACCCCTTAAATTCGTTCTGCGCGATATGAGCCTTCAGGGTCTCCGAGTCCTCGCCGGGATCAATGTCCAAACCGATGACTTCCACCTGGTCCCCGAGAGCCGATTTCAGGGCAGTGATCTCCTTCTGCTGCCTGGTGCAGATCGGGCAGGAGACCGTGAATGCATACAGGATGACCGGACGGCCGGAGAATCCGTCGATCGTGAGAGTCTCGCCTGTCCTGACATCCTTGAAATGTATGGTTCTCCAGGCTTCACCGGTGGACGCGGATGGAGCCGGTTCCACCGGTGCAGTGCATCCCGATGCGAATATCGCTGCGACCACAAGAACGGCCGCTGCCAGGACGATGATCAAGATGGCCGGGTCCTGCCGCTGCATACCAGAAAAGAGGGAAAGTCCCGGTTAAATATCTACCTGTTCCGGTGGATGAGGGGGCGTAACGGCCCGGATTCCTGTCCCTGTAATCTCGAAATCGAACCACGATCCGCAGGGTCGCGACCTGTGCTTCACCAGGGTAGCGCGGCGCACCGAGTCCCTCCGTTCAAGGCGGATGATCGCCTTGGATAGGTGTTCGAGCGCCATCCCTCCAAGCCCGGCGGATACGTTCCTCACCGTGTCCATGTAGACCTGGTTGGAGATGAGGACGGGGATCTCGTACCGCCTGGCATACCCGAGGAGCTGGAGTACCTGCCCGGTCAGTTTCTGCATGGCGTCCCGCCCCTTCTCGAGCTGGCTGCGGTAGAGACCCGTGGCCGAATCCACCACGATCAACCCGATCGCTGAGGTGCGCAGCAGTGAGTCCATGCCCCTGACCATCACCCCCTGATGAGTAAAGTCCTCGGGCTCGTAGAGATAGAGATTCTTCGCAAGATCCTCCGCAGCGTCCCCCGCGATCTGCCGGAACCGTTCGGCTGAAAATCCCTCGCTGTCGAGGAAGATCACCGAGGTCCCCTGCCGGAGGGCCGAGACCGAGGCCATCACGCAGAGCGTGCTTTTTCCACTCGCAGGTTCTCCGAAGAACTGGCTGATCACCTTGGGCTCGAGGCCTCCCCCCAGGAGAAGATCCAGTTCGGGGGAACCTGTCCGGAGAGGGGGTTTCATCGCAGGTTGTCCTGTCCGAGGAGCTTCCAGGCCTCCTCCTCGACAATCCTCGCTACTTTCCTGGCAGGGAGGCCGAGCGAATCTGCCCATTCCTGCACAGCTTCGAACTCCGGCTTGAGAACAAAGACGGATTCCCCGATCCTGCCGCACTTCACCGGGATCTCCCTCTCCCGGCCTTCTATTCGGACGCGGACCTGAATAAGGTCTCTTTCTGCGACAAAACGGTGCACGCTCTGGACACAACGGACACCAAGGGTCCCCATCTCCACTGCCATTGCGGATGCCAGTTCTCCCGAGCGTTCGGGATCGCAGATCACCCGGATAAGGTGGCCCGGTCTCCCCTTCTTCATGTTGCAGGGGATAGCGCAGACATCCCGTGCACCTGCAGCCATCAACGCGGCCATTGCGGATGCCATGACTTCTCCGGTGACATCGTCTACGTTGGTCTCCAGGATGTCTACAGAATCCCCCTTCATGACATCCCCCCTCTCGAGGAGTGTCACCCGGAGGACGTTGGGGATACAGGGAGGGTCCCGGTCTCCCGCACCATAACCTGTTGCGAGGAGTGTCCCTGTCAGGGGGCCGGGATCCCCTGATGCAGAGAATTCGGCCAGCAGGGCAGCCCCCGTGGGAGTGCAGAGTTCGCCGTCCTCGAAACTTCCATACCGGATCCTGAGGCCGGAATCTCTCAGGATGGCCATGGTGGCGGGGGCTGGTACCGGATATATACCGTGCGGACCGGAGACAGAGCCCCCTCCCAGGGCCACAGGCAGTACTGCCACTGCGTCCGGCCGGAGCAGGTGGAATGCCGTGCAGGCGCCCACGATGTCTGCGATAGCGTCATCGGCCCCCACATCGTGGAAGTGGGGGGACGCACCGTGGATCTCCTCTTCGGCCCTGGCAATACGGGAAAAGACCCGCCGGGCCATCTCCAGGGCTTCAGGAGGCGCATCCGCCTCCCCGACTCGTTCCAGCACCTGGTCCAGGGTCCTGTGTATCACGGGTGCCCGGGTGTCGACCTTGATGGCCCGAATCCCCGCCCGCTCCACCAGCCGCACTTCCGGATCGGCCACCGCGGATCTCATAGCTCTGGCTACGAGATCGGCTTCGGCACCAAGGTGCAGGAGTGCTCCGCAAATCATATCGCCCGCAGCGCCGCGGAAGGGATCGAACACCAGAACTCGCATAGGTACTTATAAATCCCAGCGTATTGCACCTTTAAATTAATGCCTGAAATCCATCTGAAGGTTGATAGCGCATATCCGGGCGATCAGGGCGGCGGAAAGGCCAGGCTCGACCCTGAGACCATGCTTTTTTTAAAGATATCCCCCGGAGACATCGTGGCGGTGGAGGGGAAACGCCGCACGGTGGCCAAGGTCTGGCGCTCTCTCGTCGAGGACTGGAACCAGAACAAGGTCCGGATCGATAATTTCACCCGGATGAACGCAGGGGTCAGCATCGGCGACACCGTCAAGATATCGAAGATACAGGACGAAATCGAAGCAAAAGAGGTGGTTCTCGCCCCTCCCGAAGACCTTCCCCGTAATATCACCATCAATATCACGCCCCATGTCATCAACTCGTTAATCGACTTCCCGGTGGTCAAGAACGACCTGGTACCCCTTTCCAGCGGTCTTCCCTTCCTCCAGACCCAGTTCGTGCCCTTCAAGGTCGTGGAGATAGAGCCCGAGCAGGCGACAATCATCACCAAGAACACGCATATCGAATTCTCGGAGAAACCGGCCCCCGGTGTGGAGGGGACGAAGCGTATCTCCTACGAGGATATCGGAGGCCTCAAGGATGAGATGCAGAGGGTCAGGGAGATGATCGAGCTCCCCATGCGTCACCCCGAGCTCTTCCAGAAACTCGGGATCGAACCTCCCAAGGGGGTGCTCCTGTATGGGCCACCGGGGACGGGCAAGACCCTGATTGCCAAGGCGGTGGCAAGCGAGAGCGGGGCGCATTTCATCTCCATCGCGGGCCCGGAGGTCATCTCCAAATACTACGGAGAGAGCGAGCAGAAGCTCAGGGAGATCTTCGAGGAAGCCGAGGAGAACGCACCATCCATTATATTCATCGACGAACTGGACTCCATCACGCCGAGGAGGGAGGAGGTTACCGGAGAGGTGGAGCGGAGGGTGGTTGCCCAGCTCCTTACCATGATGGATGGCCTGCAGGAGCGTGGCCAGGTTGTAGTGATTGGGGCTACCAACCGGGTGGACGCGATCGATCCGGCCCTCCGGAGGCCTGGCCGGTTCGACCGCGAGATCGAGATCGGAGTTCCCACCGAATCGGACCGTATCGAAATTTTAAAAATCCATACCCGGGGGATGCCGCTTGGTGACGAGGTGAAGCTGGAAGTCCTGGGCCAGCAGACCCACGGGTTCGTGGGGGCCGACCTTGCCGCCCTTGCCAGGGAGGCTGGGATCAGGGCACTTCGCCGGTATCTCCCCGAGATCGACCTTGAGGAGGAAGAGATCCCGGAAGAAGTCCTGGACACCATGCAGGTAACTGCCGGGGATTTCCGCGACGCCCTGCGGGACGTGAGCCCGAGCGCCATGCGGGAGGTGATGCTCGAAGTATCCCATGTGAACTGGGAGGATGTAGGGGGCCTTGAAGAGGCAAAGCAGGAGATCAGGGAAGCAGTGGAGTATCCCCTCACCCAGCGGGAACGATACGAGGAGCTGGGGATCAGTCCCCCGCGGGGAGTTCTTCTTTACGGACCCCCGGGGACGGGCAAAACCCTGATTGCCAAGGCAGTGGCAAACGAGAGCGGAGCCAACTTCATTGCCATCCGGGGGCCGCAGCTCCTCTCCAAGTGGGTCGGAGAGAGCGAACGGGCTGTGCGGGAGGTATTCAAGAAGGCCCGGCAGGTCGCTCCCTCCATCATCTTCTTCGACGAGCTGGATGCTCTTGCCCCTACGCGCGGGGGGGAAGTCGGCAGCCACGTCATGGAGAGCGTGCTCAACCAGATCCTCACCGAAATCGACGGGCTGGAGGAGTTGAAAGACGTGGCAGTCCTGGGGGCCACCAACCAGCCCACTCTGGTGGACCCGGCACTTCTGCGGGCCGGGAGGTTTGACAGGCTGGTCTATATCGGAGAGCCGGGTCATGAGGACCGGAAGAAGATCCTGGCCATCCACCTTCGCGGGATGCCTGTGGAAGGCTCCCAGATGGAGGCTCTTCTGGATGCAGTGAAAGAATACGACGAAAACCCCCTGGATGCAGTCCTGGAAAAGATCGGCGAGGATCGGACCTTCACTCTTGACGAAGCGATCGAAGCGCTGGCGGGGATCCCTGCCACGGGGACCCCGAAACTCTCCCGGGGCCAGCGCCGGAGGCACCTGACCAGTCAGATGGCCCAGAAACGCCTTGTGCTGGTGGATGGATCCATTGAGACACTGACTTCCGACATCGCCCAGCGGACCGATGGCTACGTGGGTTCGGACCTCGAGGCAATGTGCCGCGAGGCCGGCATCTTTGCCATGCGGGAAGGGAGTCGTTTAATCTCGCTGCGACACTTTGAGGCAAGCCTTGAGAAAGTGCATCCCACCATGAACCAGAGATCAATAGAATTTTACAGCCGGATCCGCCAGCACTTCAAGGGTGGACTCCCGAAAGAGGTTCAGCCCCCCGAGTACCAGTAACAATAATCTGGAGGGGCTGAATAATAATGTATAAAAATATACATTGATGTCCGTGCAGTGGAACCCATGCAGAACCTGACCAGTTTTCTCGATAACCATGCCCTCGATCCTCAGGCCTGCGCCCTGATCTGGCCTGCCAGGGGGGTGTCGTTCACATATGCCGAATTTATGGATCGGGTGAGGCGGCTCTCGTCCGGGTTCATGGACCTTGATATCCGGAAGGGTGACCGGGTGTGCATTTACCTTGACACCTCCCCGGAGTACCTGATCAGCTATTGCGCCCTCTGGCGTATCGGTGCCGTTGCCGTCCCTGCCAACATCGTGTACCGGCAGGGGGAACTCCTCCATTCCCTTCTTGATTCGGGTGCGAAGGGTATCATCTGCAGCGAGGCGGGAAGGGAAGTTGTGCACTCTGTGCGGAATTCTGCCCCTGCCCTGGAGAGCGTGATCTGTACAGGGGGCGAACATCCCGGGACGGTCTCCTGGGATGGCTTGATCCGGGGAGTCCCTCTCAAACGGCCGGTTCCATGCGCGTTCGACGACATCTGCCAGATCCAGTACACCGCGGGTACCACCGGGAGGCCCAAAGGCGCAATTCTCACCCAGGGGAACTGGATTGCAGCCCTCGAGGCGGAGCGGGAGGTTCTCTCGCTCCGCAAGGGGGACGTATATCTCGGGATCTACCCCATGGGGCACGTAGGGGTGAGCTGGGGGTTTGCGGTTCTCCGGGCTGGTGGAACCTACGTGATCATGGAGCGCTTCTCCGAGGAGGAATACCTCCGGCTTTGCCGCGATCACGAGGTAACGGTGCTGGCCGGGATGCCCCCCGTCATCCATGGCCTGTGCCATGCACCCCCGGGAACCGAGGAGGCGTTAAAGACCGTCCGGGTCATCATCAGCGGGGGAGGCCAGCTCCTCCCTGCAGTATGGGAGGATTTCGATCGCCGATACCATATCCCTATCGCCAATTCCTACGGGCTCTCCGAGACGATCGTGGTGGGTTCCGGTACCGCCACGATTCCGGGCATGCCTGACCTCACCCGCGACTACCGCAGCGTAGGAGTTCCGATTGGTTACACTGAAGTATCCATTGTGGATGCCGAAAATCCCGGAATTCTTCTGGAAGCGGGAGAGATCGGGGAGATCGCTCTCCGGGGCCCTTCGGTCGCGAAGGGATACTGGAACCTTCCCGGGGAGACGGCTGCGACATTTCTCCCGGATGGCTGGTTCCTTTCCGGCGACATGGGATACCTCGAACCTGACGGTGTCCTGTTCATCACGGACCGGAAGAAGGACATGATCATCATGTCCGGCTGGAAGATCTACCCCACCGAGGTGGAAAACGTCCTCCTCCGCCATCCTGCCGTAGCCGATGCGGCGGTCTTCGGTATCCCGGACGAGAGAAGGGGGGAGATCCCTGTCGCGGCAGTGGTGCTGAAGGAAGGCAGGACGCTTCAGGATGCTGAGCTGGAGGCGTTTTGCCGGGACCACATGGCCGGATATAAAATCCCGAGGAGGATGATCCCAGTCGGGACGTTGCCGAGGGTGCACGGGTGGAAACTTCTCAGGAGGACACTCCGTGAGGAGTACGCCCGGAGAATGGCAGAATCTGAGAAGGCTATAATATAGGGTATAGGGAATATTACATCGGAGACATCTGTTGGCCAGGGACAGCAGGAGGTCCACAGGCATATCGGGCCTGGACCTTGCCATCGAAGGCGGATTTCCCCACGGGGCCTCAATAATTGTGGAGGGCTCCCCGCTGACGGGGATTGACCATATGGCCCGGCAGTTCTGGAAAGTGGAGAACGAGTCGGGCGCCTATCTCATGATTGACGGAGAGGTGGAGCCAGGTATGACCGACGCCCGGGCGATTCCCCTCGACCAGTTCCCGTCCCTCTGCACGGGCGATCGTGTAGTGGTCGATTCGCTCTCTTCTCTGATCCTGAAGTTCGGGATTGACCCGGCGATTACCTGCATGGATTCCATACGGAAGGAGGCCGCAGCCCGGAATTCAAATACGATGTTCATCCTGTACAGCGATCTGCATCCCGCCCCCGAAGAGATCCGAATCCTGCGGCTTGCCGACGTGGTGATCGAGTTGAAAGAGGTCATTTTCATGAACGAGATCGAGCGGCAGCTGGCAGTGCACAAGATTCGGCGTGGACAGGTTCCGAAGCGGCTCATCCCCTTCAACATCACCGACAAAGGAATCGAGCTCTCCACTACTTCCAGGGTTGTATAAGGAAACGGATCCTTTCCTCACCCAAGCAGTTCCTTTCTCACTTCCCGTGTCGCAGCGGACATTCTGGAAAGCTTCATCGAGGCGGACTCACGGGACAGCATCCGAAGACCGCAGTCGGGGTCGATGAGGAGCGTATCCGGGCCCAGGAGATCGATTCCCTTATGGATCCTGTCGCGGACGACTTCGATCGGCTCGACATCCATGCTGGTGGAATCTATGCATCCGAGCCCGATTCTCCTGCCTGACAGATCCCTCCGATCCAGCAGGTCAAGGTTTTCCGGACTCCTTGCACATTCGATGTCCAGGACGTCCACCGGAATGGCCAGGAGGAAGTCGATGACCCCTGAGAGATCCCCGCATACATGGAGGCTGACCGGGACCGAAAGGCTGGAGATCACGACCTCGAGTGCATTCCGAGCGGCTTCCATGTCTGCGGCTCCGGTTGAGAGGATCGGCTCGTCCACCTGGATCATGCAGACCCCGGCCTGCTCCAGGAACGAGGCCTCTGCCTTTAATGCCTTCGCCAGGTCAAGGGCCACGTCATTCCGGTCCCGGTACATTCGTGTCGAGAGGTGGAGCGCATGCGATAACGTGGTCGGCCCGGTCAGGATCCCCTTCACCCACCGGTGGCGGGAAAGGGCATAGCGCGTGTCGCGGAGGGTGATGGCCCCGGATGCGGGCAGGATCTTCCCCGTCACCTCCTGGCCCTGGATCCCGGGAAGACGGGATGTGAAGGCCCGGACCATGTCCCCCCTCACCTGGCCGTCAGAGATGAGGTCGATTCCTGCCGTAATCTGGTCTTCCACCGCGATCCTGACCGAATGGCGGAAGGGATCCAGGAACCGGGAAATGCCTTTTCCTGGAACAACCGGGTAGCTTCCCACGACGGTGGTGGGAAGAACGGGCAGATCGGGAAACGGCCTCATGGTACCAATCGGTGCCGATCCCTCGGGAAGAGTACCGCCTCCCTGATGTTGGGAAGGCCGAGCATAGTCATGAGAAGTCGTTCAGCCCCGAGACCCCACCCTGAGTGGGGAGGCATCCCGTAACGGAAGGGCTCGAGGTAGAAAGAGAAATTATCAGGATTAAGTCCCTTGGCCTGGATCTGCTGAACGAGGAGGTCATGCTGATGGACGCGCTCAGCCCCCGATGAGAGCTCCATCCGGGGATGCATGAGGTCGAAGGCCTTGCAGATCGCGGGATCCGTTTCGTACGGCATGGCATAGTACGGCTTGATCTCTGTCGGCCAGTCCGTAATGAAGTAATGAACCCCCATCTCTTCCCCGATGGCCTTTTCCGCGGCTGTCCCGATATCGTCACCGTACCTGATGGGCTCGCTGGTTTTCGCTGCCGCGATCTCGATGGCGTCGCTGTAGGAAAGGCGGGGGAACGGGGTGTCGGGGACTTCGAAGTTGCGGATCTCGAGTTCCTCGAGGAAGGGGGAACACTGGTCCTGTACTGTGCGGTAGCAGGAACGAACCAGGTCTTCTAACAGGTCCATGACCTCCAGGTGATCGGCGAACGAGACCTCGACATCGATCGAGGTAGCCTCGTTTAGGTGCTTGGTAGTGTTATGTTCCTCGGCCCTGAAAATAGGGCCGATTTCGAAGACCTTCTCAAATCCTGCCGCCATCATCATCTGCTTGT
>DAEV01000128.1 GCA_002509495.1 Methanolinea sp. UBA473
GAGATCCCTGATTGGACAGGCTCTTTCCATCCGGTTACTGTTTTCCATATAGTTATTCTCCATCCTGCTTTGAACATAACAGTCTAACAGAGCCAGAGATTAGGTAAAAACGAAAAGGCAATCCCAGGATTATCTGGAGACCCAATAATGCCATAATCCTGTTTTGGGGTACCGGGCAGTCATTCCATATGAGTTACCCCGTATTTCGTCGGCATAGCCGAAATCTTCACGTTCCAGGGTGAGATTTCGATTATAAAAAGGATCTCCTGATTCCAGCAATCCTCGGAATCTTTCCCTAAAAAAGTCGGATTCTGAACTGGTTCTTCCGGAACCCGGCAATAAATGAATATTTTTTACTGCGGACACGGCTTGACAAAAAGGAGTATATACATTGAGATAGCCCATCTCATGAAGCGTGAGGCAAAAATCTGCACCACATAAGGATGAAGAATAATGTTGTTCATCCATTCCTCCGGCCTCCTGATACAGGGACTTTTTTACCATCATGAAGTATGGAGAGACCGATATTACATTTTGAATTAAATTCAACCTGTGGAAATAACCACCAGATCGTTCCGGGAATCCGTTATGGGATAATCCGATCAATCCATGGATCCCCAGAATATGGCCTGCGTGCATCACTGTATGGTTCGGATAGAGAACCTTTCCACCGACTGCTCCGACATCTTTTCGCTGTGCATGCTCCAGCAATGCATCGATCCAGTATGGTTGAGGAAATATTGGGCAAGAAAACAGGCTATACTCGCCATTTGTTCTTTCCAACACGGAATTTAATAGTCCTGGAAAAGATGTATCTTGCATTCCAGTTAAAATACTGATTTTCCGAGTAGAGAGATCGGCGAATTTGTCTTCGAGAATTGAAATATCCCGTTGGGAAAAACCCTGCGGGATTAACAGCAGTTCAAAATTTGTATACCCTGGTATAGAAAAAAAACCGAATATGCACTTCTCGAAAACCTGTCTGTTTTCATTCCCGATGAGAATAAGACTGATCAGGGGATTTCCATTGATGGAACGAACCACACGGAAATGGTTATCGAGTTCGGTATTCTCCACATGTCCTTCCACGGAACGACGCTTCAGCGTGTCCTCGAGACATCGGAATCCTGCATCGCTGCACTTATTTCTGGATACTTTCCGGTGACTCTGGGAACGCGGGAGGAAACGCCAATGATAGAGAACTTTCCGGATATGGCAGACAGTCTTTGCGGTGTCTGTGAGCCTTAAAATCAGGTCGTAATCCTGCGCCCCGTTATACTCTGACCGAAAACCTCCACTTTCGATAAGCAAGGGACGTCGCACAACGAGCAGATGGGTAATATAATTGTGAGAGAGAAGGAGATCCGGGGAAAAGTCAGGCTTGAAGTGCGCGGAGATGTATTCATGGTTATTTCGAATGATATCCTCATCTGAATAGAGTATATCCGGATTCCCCTTACGAATTGCGATGGAGATCTCATAAAGGGCATCTGGTGTAAGTTCATCGTCATGGTCCAGGAAGGCAATATACTCCCCGGAACTTATGGAAATGCCTTCATTGCACGCTGCAGAAACACCACTGTTATCTTTCAAGGTTCTGACATGGATTTTGGAATTATTCAAGCGCGAGAGATATTTTGTTATTTTTTTATTTTTTGATCCGTCATCAATAATCCATAATTCCCAATGAGGGTATATCTGGTTTTTAACAGAATTTACGGCTCGGTTTAAAAGAATAATATCAGGGTCATATACTGGGATTATTACAGAGAAGGTGGGATCGCTGGGAAAGATAGAGATATCCTTCATGATGGCGTGTTCATGATAAGAAGCATTGTATGAATATTTGGGCGATATGAGGGACTGCCTGACTCTATGGAAATAAAACTGAAAAAATCCGATAAGTGTTGTCATAAAAAGAAAACTGCCAGAACGATCAGAGTATTTTTTTTCGCGTTCATCGTGAAAACCTTATCGATCACGGTTTTTTTTCTGAAATTGAATGTCATTTTTTTCCATGATTTCTGAAAGAACATCTTTCATCACCGCAGGATCACAGTTCTCTTGAATATATCGTATTGCATTGCTCTGCACACGGTTCCATAAAGTCTCATCATGATATATTTTGCAGATTGCTTCCGCAAAATCTTCAGAATTCTCGGCCACCAGTACTTCATTTCCATCCTGTACACCGAGTTGTTCTGCAATAAGGGGAGAGACTACAGATGGTAACCCCTGGCTCATAGCTTCGAGTAATTTCAATGGGATGCCCGCCGAATACCTGTGGGGAACAATAAAAACACGGTACTTTTGATAAAATGGAGCAAGATCCTTCACATGACCTACAACAGTAATTGTGCTGGATGAGTATTTCTGAACTGATGCTGGAAGATTGTATCCTGCGATGCAGAGAGGGCAGGGTGCAATATCTTGGATCCTTGGGAAAATACTGGATAAGAAGTAAAGAATCGCATCTTCATTAGGAGATTCCCGGGCTAAAAAGGATCCCACAAAAAGAATCCCTTTACGTTCAGAAAATGGAGATATTGGGTGATAAGGTGTAACCGGGTATCCCCAGATATTGATTTTTCCTTGATAGCCCTGTTCACGAATTATTTGCAGTTCATGCTTAGAGACCGCAAGCACACAATCTGCTGAACGCATGAGATCAATTTCGTCCTGGATTAATTTATTCCTTTCATGCGATGAGGAGATAACCCCAGTCAGTTTTTCTTTGAGTATTTTGCGAATAGAAAAAAGTGCTTCAGCATCGTACACAAGATATGCATCGGGAAAATATGTTCGGATAATCTCTCTGACATTCTGGAAATTATGTGGCCTGCTTACGACAACCACCTTATAGTACCCGAATCGTTCCTTTGCAAACCTAAGAAAATCAAGGTGGGATCCGCATAAAATTTCAATGTTCTGTATCTGCAACTCTTTTGATCCTTTGCAATTTTTATTGATGAGGGGAAATAATGTAACGTGAAACCCGATTTCTGCCAAAGTTAACAACATCTTGTAAGACCTGGGAAATCCAGCACCAATATGAGGAGCAGGTATGGCATCCTCAAGAAGTAAAAGTGTTTTTCCGGTATGATAATTCTCAGGAAAGGGGGGATTATAGGGGATGTGTAAAAATTCCACGACAGCAAAAAAAAATCTCTGCATACCAAGTCTCTCAATCCATGAATTCATTCACACCACATCCTTTGGTTATCAGCCCAGGTATATATCTCAAGAAATCTCGGTTGCGAGCGAATATCTCGCTGGATAGCTCTTCTCTTTGCTTGTAAACGTGCTATGCCCCCTATTGCATCAGCTTTCGACCGGATAATTATTCGTCCTTTCCCGCGAAATGCATAGTACAGGATCACGCCAATGTTCCTACACACAATCCACGGGATTGAGGGAAGCAAAAGACGAGATGGAAAGTTCTTTACCACCATCCAGACCATATTCCTGTTCCCGTAGTATACTGCCATATCTGACATATATCCGGCCGTTCCCCCATGGTGATGATACACGACTGCGGCAGGGACATATATGCAGTTCCACCCGGCAAGCCGCGCACGGAACGAGAGATCCACATCCTCCATGTACATAAAAAAATCCTCGTCGAAGAGGCCGATCTCGTCCAGCATCGATCTCCGGTAGAGTGCAGCTCCCGCACTTGCCCCAAAAACCTCCTCCTTATTGTCGTACTGCCCTTTGTCTTCCTGAAACATCCCCCGGTTCCACGCGGCACCGCTTCGGGAGATGCATAAGCCTGTTGAATTGATCCGGCCATCGGGAAATAGCATCTTTGACGCACAGATTCCGACCCGGCCGTTCCCTTCCATCGGGTCCAGTATCCTGTCGAGGAAACCAGGCTCGAGGCGGGTATCATTGTTCAGGGTAAGGATAAATTCACCCTTTGAGTCCCGGATTCCCTGGTTCGTGCCCTCCGCAAATCCCAGGTTGGCCGGATTCCGGATGAGGATCACATCCGGGTACTCTCCTTCCACAAGGTCAGCACTGCCGTCCGATGAGTCGTTGTCCACAAGAATGATCTCAAAATCTTTGAAATTCTGGATATGCAGGGAATCCAGGCAGTCCTCCAGGTAGTGTTTTCCATTATAATTTGCGATGACTACACTGACCTTTGGGTTCAACGGCATCACTCAGGGGATATTTGCCACCAGGTTGTTCTGCGGATATTCGTCACCATCGGTAAAAAGACGACAGCATCCATGGATTCGTCCAGGATCGATCAATTTTCCATGACCTCATGGTAGACTCCTTCCACCTCCCCCGCAATCCGGTCCCAGGTGAATCTCCGCGTTACCAGATCACGGCCAGCCCTGCCCATTTCATCAGCCTTTTTCCCGTCATCCAGCAGGTTCAGGATAACCTCCGCGAGTCTCCCCGGATTTTCAGGTTCCACAATGAAACCTGCCCCCGAGGCATCGATCTCGCTCGCCACCCCTGATACCGGTGTAGTGATCACAGGCCTTCCGCAGGCCATAGCCTCGAGAGTGACCATCCCGAATCCCTCAAGGCAGGGATCGGAGGAGGGCAGGACGAACACGCGGGACCTGGAGTAGTAGTCCGGGAGGGAATTGTCCGGGATGTAGCCTGCGAATTCGACGTTATCTCCCAGTCCAAGGGAATGGACCAGATCCCTGTAATAACCCAGCAGTTCTCCCGTCCCTCCCAGGAGCAACCTCACGTCCGGGTTAGTTTTTTTCACGATGGCGAGGGCGGGAAGGAGAGAATCCAGTCCTTTGTAGTGGTGGTACCGGTCAAGAACCGAGAGAAAGAACAGGTCCCATTCCCGGGGGAGCGGACGGGGTGAAAAATGCCCGGCATCTACGCCAGGGGGGATGAAGCGGAGTTTTTCCCTGTGGTGATCCAGGTGCGGGGAAAGGAAGTGCGGTCTGTTTACGAGTATCACATCAGCCTCCGAAAGAAGCAGTTTTAAGAATGAACGGTTATACGCCTTTGCAACAGGTGAATATACCCCCTCCCCTTCGATATCATTGTAATAATTGAGTACGAGGGGAATTTTTTTCACCCGTGCCGCGATCCCGCTCCAGTCGGACGACCACGGGGTGGGCAGGTGGGTATGGATGAGGTCCGCCTTCCTTTTCAGGAGGTGGAGCGGAAGGGTTGGAGTGATATTGGTATTCGCGAGTTTCCCCAGGAAGGGCAGGGAAAGTACTTCTATGGTATCCGGGATGGAGAGCGGACCCTGTTCATCCGACGTAAGGATCTCTACCTGGTGTCCCCGGGCTGCAAGCGCTCCGGAAAGACCGAGGACGTACTGCTCAACCCCTCCGGTCGCATAGATCCGGACCGGGGTCTGAAGTATTCGCATGATCAGTCAACTATGGGGTTCCGGGAGTAATGAACAATACGGGAATCATGACATAACAAGTATTCTTGACTGCATGTCAGAAACCCGTGTCCAATCCGGCGGGAGTGATTAGAACCGGATGGATGCGATAGACTCATGTTTCCTGGGATGAACTGGAGAGGAGCCCGGGGATCCGGCCTTCTAGATTCTTATTTCACGCCCTTCCCGTACATCCCGTTCTGTTACCTCAACCGTCCGGTTCGTCTCTACGATCCGGTAACTCCCGATCGCCCGGACCTCATGTGGGTTGTCAACCGTGGAATACGGAACCACGAACTCCCCGTTCACGCTCTTTTGCTTATAAACAAACTCTCGTCCGGTGTTGGTCACGAGCAGGATCTCGATGGTGCCCTCCCCAATAATTTTTGCCCCGGAAACAAGTTCAAAGACCTTAATCAGGGGAACATCCACCAGCCCGGACGTGGTTCCGGGAACGATGAGACTGGAGCTGTTGCCCGGGGACTCGTGGATAAGCCGGAAGTGGCGGAGGGCAGGGACCGCAGAAACCGGGTTCATGGCCCGGGTATTCAGGAACTCCGCCCGGTTCCCCGGGAGTGCATGAAGGTTGTACCCTGCCGCCAGCAATCTCCCCTCTTCTGCATTCATTTCCTTCGAGGAGGTGACCACCGGGTAGAGCAGGTTTTCCTGTTTCTCGAGTTCCAAATAATATCCTGTATCCGGCTCTTTCACAGAACCGTCGAAAAGATGGAGTCTCGTAAGGACCGTCTGGTAATAGGCATCCCGTATGAACTCGAACGCAACCCGTTGGCTGGGATTGGACCGGTCCGGAATGTAGAGAACGGCCTTGTAGGGCTCGATATCTCCCTCGGGATCGTACCACTGGGGGATATTATCGAATTTCCTCGTTACGAGGTCCGTATCCGTGATGACGTACGTCCCCCCAAACCGGGTGAGTATGCGGACTGCATCAGACTCATTTTGAGACAGGAAGAATGCAGCCGCACCGCTCCGGCCCTTGAGGTTGTCCTGGAACGGGTTGGTGATGGGGAGTCGTTTTGCCAGGAACGTGATGTAATGCCCATAGTCCCACCATGCCATCACCCCATAGGACTCCTGCGGGTATTCGAAACTGGAATTGTAGGGGCCGTAATAGTCCACACCGGGGTCGGGGGTGTTCGCACCCAACCAGTTCATGGTCTCTACCCAGTCCGCTTTTACGAGCATTGGGGTCGGGTTGGTGGCATAAGTGAGATCGTTATCGATGGATACTGCCACAAACAGAACTGCCACGATCAGGATGGCAATCGTGATGAGGGATTTGACGGTAATCACCGGACCGCGCCTCGGCTTTACCGTCCCGGCTGCTTTCTTCTTCGCCTTCCCGGATTTTTTCTTCCCCTTCGATTCAGGTTTCTGTTCGGCCGACTCCTCCGTATTGCCGGTTTTCTCTCCGAAATTCCTGCGAATCCTGGAGAGATCTGCGAGTAAATCCTTTCCGTATTGTTCTATCGTGAATGCCACGGTGATTCCGGACATCAGGGCCACATTCACCGCAAAATAATAATCGAACCTGCGATGCTGCACGGTTGCCACGAGGATGACGAACGACCACGCCAGCAGGAGGAATATTTCGGTTTTTTTCTCGATAATTCCCTTCCATATCGAGATCACAAACCCTATCGCGATCAGGACGATCCCAAAGTTGTAGGAAAGAAGGACGAATTCAGAACCGATCCCTTTCATCTCGGCGATAACGTCTGCCTGCAACTGCTGACCGAAGAAGAGGTTCTGCATCTCCAAAATGAAGCTGGACCCTGTAACCAGGAGAAGAACCAGGAAAATGGCAGTGACCCCCAGGATCGAGAGAATGAATGTCATTTTTTGGCCTTTGGATACCCGGGAGACCAGCCAGAGCACAAACGTCCCGGCAATAAGGAGCAGGTAGGCAATCACCTGACCCATCGAATACAGGGAGAGTCCGAATCCCCCCTGCTTGATGCCGAAAAGGAGAAGTGCGACTGTGACGACACCGAACGTGATTGCATTGACAAGCAGCAGGGAATCAAAGGGGATCCCGCTTGAAAAATCTCTGATGCACAGGATAACGGTAAAAATCCCGATAATCAGGGCAAACAGGAGCATAGTGGTCATATTCAGGAGCCCAAGGCTGAATAGTATCCCGGCAAGGAGGGAGAGGGCTACAGGGAGGAAGAAGGTCCCGGGATCGCGGACGCCGGGCGGATTTTTCTGTGTGTAGAGCAACGCAGCGAGGTAGGACAGGAGAAACAGCGAGGACAGGAGCACCTCCATTGCATGGTGATCCACATATCCGAACGTCGATCGGAAGAAGAACGTGAAGTTGCTCACAGAGATGAAGATCGCTGCTGCAAGTCCCGCACTACGACTCCAAATCGTCTTCCCAAGGAAGTAAACAACGGGGACCATCGCTGCCGCAATGATAGGTCCGCTGTAGGAAGCCGCCATCATAATTTCGGGGCGCGTTGTGGCGCCAATGAGGATGGCCAGTCCGCTGGCATACATGGTGAATACCGCGCCCCAATCGATCTGCTTCCCTGTGGGATACGCGGTCATTGCATCAAACCAGTTGTATTGAGGGAACTGGTGAACCATCACCTCGATCTGGCGGAAATTGTACCAGTTATCGGGATCGGAGAGGGCGATGGAATCCGAAAAATCAAAAAAGCCGGAAGGCAGGAGGCGGATCAAAAAGGAAAAGAGCATAATTAAAACGATTAAAATGAAAATAACCATATTTTGATGTGATCTTATTATTTCTTTCATCACTGGACCCCCATATCCGATAAAACGAAAGTGATGTTGTTATTGCAATAAATTAACTGTTTTGCAGGTTATGATCGAACTTTATCGCCTTTTCTATAAAAATTGCATGCACGTTTTGATGCGATGTGCCTGAATTCTGCCGGGGGTGATGGAGCGAACACTTATTGTAACTAAATTGGTTCATACCGGGCAATGGACGAAATTCCCCGTTTTTATATGGCCTCCGGCAGATGCATGATTGATATAGGGAGGAGTCCCATCTTCAGTTGCTGGATCCTTATGACCCGTCGCCGCCATAAATTATCAAAGAAGGCCGGGCTCCCTCCCGGGACTCTCCACGAGGACGGGAAGCCCTCTCCAGGCCCGGTCAGGATCATGGTGATCGACTATGATTCCTCCCACTACCAGGAGAAAGTGGTCGAACAGGTCGAAGAATGTTACCCGTTTCGCGATACGGAGACGGTGACATGGATCAATATCGACGGCCTGACCAATACCGCTGTGATCGAAAAGATCGGTAAGAATTACAATATCCATCCTCTCATCCTCGAGGACCTCCTTAATACCGAACAGCGGCCGAAGATGGCGGATCTGGAGCAATACTTATACGTGAATTTAAAGACCCTCCAGATCCGGGACTCGGATAAGACGGTCAAGAGCGAGCACGTTTCCATGATCATCGGGTCCAATTATCTCCTCTCCTTCCAGGAGGATATCGGCGACGTCTTCGATCCTGTCAGGGAAAGAATCCGCAAGGAAGGCAGGATCCGTAAGCTAGGTCCCGATTACCTGGCGTATTCACTCATCGACAACATCGTGGACAATTACTTCATCGTCATGGAACACCTTGAGGAGCAGGTGGAGGCCCTTGAGGAGGAACTGGTATTGCACGCCACGAGGGAGTCGCTCACGAAGATCAACCGGCTAAAGAAGGATATGATCTATCTTCGGAAATCCGTGTGGCCGTTGCGGGAGGTGATCAGTGGGCTTGAACGGACCGAATCCCCCCTTATCCGGGAGGGCACGGTCATCTATCTCCGTGACGTATACGGCCATACGATCCAGGTGATCGACACTCTTGAGACCTTCCGGGACATGGTCTCAGGAATGATCGACATCTACCTTTCCGGCCTCTCCTACAAGATGAACGAGATCATGAAGGTACTCACCCTCATCGCCACGATCTTCATCCCTCTCACCTTCGTGGCGGGTGTATACGGCATGAACTTCCGGTTCATGCCGGAACTTGCCTGGGAGTGGGGGTATCCGATGGTCTGGGGGGTGATGATCGCCATGGTCATCGTGATGCTCGTGTACTTCCGGAAGAAGCAGTGGATCTGATGGAGCAGTTCACCCTCTTCCGAATACGTTCCGCACCCGTCGAAGGCCGGGGGGAGTGACCCATGGACGCAGTCCTCCTCCTCATCCTGGCCCTGGCACCGGCCATATTCTGGCTCTATTATTTCTACTCCAGGGATCGATACGATCCGGAGCCCCTTGCCTGGATCCTTGCGGTTTACCTCCTCGGCATCGCAGTTACCCTTCCTGTAGCGCTGATCGAAGGGGTGGCAGGGATGATCACCACGGGGATTCTTACCACGATCGTCATCGCACCTGTGGTGGAGGAATCGGCAAAGTACCTGGTGGTGAAAAAGAGTGTATATCCAAGCATCGAGTTTGATGAACCCGTGGACGGGATTGTCTATGCCGCCGCAGCCGGCCTCGGATTCGCCACCCTGGAGAACGTCATCTACGTGTTCTCCTCGTTCGAGGGTTCGTTTTTCTTCGCGGTGCAGACAGGGGTGGTAAGAGCACTCCTCTCTGTTCCCGGCCACGTGCTCTTCTCTGCCATGTGGGGATATGCCCTGGGCCAATCCAGGTTCCTTCCCCCTGCGAGGGGGAGGGTGCTGGTGTTCTCCGGTCTGGTACTGGCAATCGGGGCACACGGGTTCTTCAACTTCCTCCTTTTTTCCGACCTGGGATTCGCATTCCTGGTTCTTATCCTGGTCCCTCTGCTCTGGGTAGTCGTGGATCGCCGGATTCGCCGGGCGCTGGAACAATCGGTCTTCCGGTTTCGGGAGTGAGGAGCCCTAGCTCCCCCTGCTACCCGCAACGCTCTTCCCGGGATACCGGACCATGGTCATCAGGAGTGCTGCCCCCGCGATCAGCGCGGGGATCGTGGCAAGGGCACTCTGCAGGGAGTACTGGTCGGCGATATAGCCGGTTAATGCGACCCCGAGTCCTCCCGCTCCGATTGCCACACCCAGCATGAGCCCCGACGTCATGCCTACGTGCCCGGGCATCAGCTCGTGGGAGATGGCAACGGTGAGGGCGAAGCTCGACCAGAGGGTGAACCCGAAGATCAGCAGGGCGACGAGGGAGAGGGTGCCGCTGGCCAGGTAGAATACCAGAAACGAGGGCAGGGAGAGGGCAAGTCCCAGGAGAACGAATTCCTTCTTTCCGTAACGATCGGCCAGCGTCCCGCCTGTAATCTGCCCTGTCACCCCTGCAAGCAGCATCAGGGTGATACACAGGTTGGCAGAAAAAAGATCGAGGCCCCGCTCGACGAGGAGAGGGGGGAAGAAAGTGATGGCGGCAAATACCGCCCATGCCCTGAGCGTGGCCGAGGCAAAGAGGGTGAACACGGGTTGGAATGTCGAGAGCCGGAGGGGGATATCCGGAGAATCCTGTGATGGTACGGAAGATGCTTCCACCCTGGGCACAAGGTTCCGCATCGCGATCGCGATAAACAGAGCCGGCAGGATGAGGAGCGGTAGCCCGGGGAGTCCGAACCTGACTACGATCGCGCTGGCAAGGATGGGGCCGATTGCGTACCCCACGTTTCCTCCCACTACAAAGAATGCCGTCAGCCTTCCACGGTTGACATTGGTCGCGATCCGGCTTACCATCGTGAGTGCCTGGGGGTGGAAACAGGCATGCCCGAGGGCTGCTGCTGCGGCACAGATCAACAGGAGGGGATAGGGTTCGATTACCCCGATCAGCCCGATGAAGATCGCGGAAACGAGCAGGCTCACCGCGATCGGTACCTGGAGCCCCCTGCGGTCTGAGAGCCATCCGAACACAGGCTGTGCTGCAGAGGAGGTCAGGTTGTAGGAGGTCACCAGGAGCCCTGCCATCAGGTAGGAATAGCCCCTTGTGTAGATGAGGAGGGGGAGGATCGCGGTGATCACGGGCATGTAGAGATCCGTGACCATGTGAGCAAGGAAAAGTGAGATTATGGGACGGTTCCGGGCGATCAAGATTCCACGCGCCTCAGGCGCAGGATTTCCACTGCGATATCCTGCGTCTCTCTCTTATGGAAGAAAAAGGTCCGCTTCATGGAGAACGTCCCACCGATTGCCTCGTCGATACAGGCCCTGCCGTGGATGTAGGACGCAACAAAATCCCTGCTGCCGGCATTGAAGATGCCGTACACCACTCCCGCGAGCCCGAGTGCTGTGTCGAGGAAGGGTCGGTCCGCGTGCGCATTCTGTGACCCGAAGGGAGGGTTCATCACGACGGTATCGAATGTTCCAAGAAGCAGGGGAAGGCCGGGATCGCGGAGATCCCCCTGGATGAATCTGGGCCCGACCTCAAGGCGTATGGCATTCTCCTTTGCCACGCGGATGGCTTCCCCATCCAACTCCACTCCCACGACATCTTCCGCCCCAAGGAGGGCGGCGCCGATCGAGAATATCCCTGTCCCGCTGCCAAGGTCGCATACGCGCTTTCCCTGGATATCCCCCTTAACGAAGGCATGGTAAAGGAGGCGGGCCGCAAGCCCCGGAGGTGTCTGGTACTGCTCGTACCGTGGGGACGGATGGGGGAATTCCGATAGACCGGAGAGTTTCATCTCCAGTTGTCTGAGTTTCAGGAATCCTCACCCCAACTCGTCTACCTGGTACTCACCGAATGGGCGGATGCCGAGAAGGATCTCGAATTCCTGGGGCGTGAGCACAGGCACAGGGAACCTGACCTGGTCGTCGTAGGCTAGGCGGGGGCAGGCGAAATTCACGTAGGCCCCGAATCCCAGGTTAAGGAGCTCGTCGGGGGAGATCTCGTCCATGAGGATGACGAATGCGTTCTCTGCCCTGGATGCAAGGTCCCGGGCTTTCCGGTACCGGTTCTGGCCGGGCTTCGTACTCACAAGGAGACCGATCTGCTCCGCTGACCTGGCCTTCTCGAGGAGAGCCATTCGCTTCCGCAGGAATCTCTGCCCATCCACTTCCCCTGCCTCTCCTGAAAACGGATCGAGGGCTACCACCCGGAGTCCGGTGGCGAGCTGCACCCCCAGCGGGTGAAAGACACCGGTCCCTACAAACAGGATCTCTTCCGCACCGGGAACTCTCGCGGCAGAGAAGGCACATCCCAGGACCTGGCCTTCTGCACAGCCCCGGCTTCCACCGGTCACAAGGGCATGTATCCCCTTCTTTGCCAGGAATTCTCTCATATTCCCGATGAGATGGATATGCTGGGCCGTAGTGACGAGGCCAATTGTCTGCGAGCGGAGGAGGGGAAGGGCGCGACCAAGAACCTCCGGGTCAAAATCTACATAAAATGGCTCGTAAAGCACCCGCTGGGGCTCTTTTTCGATCGGAGTGTGCCCGAAATGGACCAGGACGTCGGCATAATCCAGGGTCTCCAGGGCAAGGTCGCAGGCCCCGTAACAGGGATCTCCGCTCAGGATCACCTCAAAGCCCTCTTTCCGGAGAGCTCCGGCCATCTCAGCCGCACGCCGCTTTAATCCCGCCGGGAACTGGAGGGCTACCACCCGTGCACCCCGGTGCCGGATCCGATCTGCAAGTTCAGAATACCCTGTCAATGACACGCACCCGATCAGTGACCTCGATGGTCACCAGGGACTTGTAGGGCCTCCCGATATCCGGCCTGCCCCTGTTGATCGCAAAACAGATGTCCACGACCTCTGCCCCAGCCTGGTCAAGGGCCCAGAGAAGGGCTTTCATGGTGCCCCCCGTGCTGATCACGTCGTCCACGATCACGACCCTGTCCCCCGGGTTCACCCCGTTTAAATAGAGATGGCCTTTTGAATATCCGGTGGCCTGGTGAACCGCTACCTCTCCGGGAAGCCTGTACTCCCGTTTTCTCACGATATTCATGGGGATGTCGGTTACAAGTGAAATGGCCGAACCGATAGGGATCCCCATGGCCTCGGCCACCACGATCTGGGTCACTCCAGAGAAATCGAGCACCCTGATCATTGCAGTGCTCACCTCCCGGAGGAGATGGGGATCGATCCTCGGAACCCCGTCTGTGATGGGGTGTATGAAATAGTGATATTCACCTCGCTGTACCATCGGACAGGTTTCCAGGGTTTCAACCAGTTTTTTCAGCATAATATTCACCAATATCGTTCAGGAATGATTCAATCACGCCCGCGTGGACATGGGGCATGCAGACAAGTCTCAAGTGGCCTTTGCGGGTCCAGGAGACCCTCCAGGGAGGTGGGATATCCGTCGGCATGAAGGTTGCCACATTCACCCTCGGAGTGACGGCCCGCATGACGCCGAACGACTCCATCCCGTCGATTAACCGGCGGGTATTCTTCATGCACCCCTTCACGATTTCTTTCATTCCTTCCCTTCCCAGGTATTCGAGTACGGCCAGGGCACCCGCCACGGATCCTCCCGGCCTGGTCCCGGCAAGGGTGAATTCCTGCTTTACGGTGAGGTAAGGTGTGTCCACAGACAGCGAACAGAGAGATTCCTGGTCCCGGACAAGGAGAACACCTGCGGGGATCGTGCTCATTCCCATCTTGTGGGGGTCCACCGCAATGCTGGACACTCCCGGCAGTGAAAAGTCGAAGGGCTCCGGATCGTCGAGGAATGGGAGAACCATGCCGCCGAACGCAGCATCCACGTGAAAAAAGATCCCCGCGTCCGAGGCAATCCGTGAAAGGTCTGCAATAGGGTCGACGGTCCCGTACTCTGTGGTTCCGGCGATTCCCACAAGACAGCAGGTCTCCCTGTCGACCCGTTCTGCTGCCTTCCCCGCATCCATCCGGAATCCTTCATCCAGGGGCACCGTCCGCATCTCCAGGCAGAGCAGGTCGCAGGCCTTCTTAAAAGAGAAGTGAGAGGACTCCGGGAGGACCACGTTGGGTTTCTTCCTGCCACCAAGTGCCTTCGCCATCCGCAGGGCCTGGATGTTGGACTCCGTCCCCCCTGAGGTCGCGTACCCGCAGGCGCCCGGGAGGTGGAAAAGGTCCCCGAAGCGCTGAACGAGGAGGCGCTCGAGAGAGGCGGTCCCCGGAAAGAGCCCGGGGTCACCAAGGTTGGTCTCCATGAACATGGTATGGGCCCGAAGTGCTACGGGGTGGGGAAGAGTGCACATGGAGCTGAGAATATAATTGTGGCTAATGTCCTCCCTTTTCCTGGATAAAAGGAATGAAAAGAGTTGATCTTCAGGGATACCGTTATTTTGCATTCTGTGCTCTCGCGCTCTCCAGGATGATTTTCTGTTCGGTCCGGGCAACAGTCTCCCGGATCTTGGCGATGGCATCGATGTTGGCAGAGACGCTTGTGATCCCGTGCTCCACGAGCCACTGCACCATCGGAGGTTCGGACCCGGCCTGTCCGCAGATGGAGACTTCTACTCCATAGTCACGGCATGCCGCGATCGCCGAGTCGATGAGTGCCAGGACCGCAGGATGTTTCGGCCGGTACATCGAGGCCACATTTTCGTTATTCCTGTCGATGGCAAGGGTGTACTGGATCAGGTCGTTCGTGCCGAACGAAGCGAACTTGATCCCGGCTTCTAGGAAGTCGTCGATCAGAATGGCGCTGCTCGGGATCTCGATCATGACACCGAGGACTGCCTTCTCAACATCCACGCCCCACTGTTGCATCATCTCGCGGGCCCTGATGAACTCCGAGGGGTGGGAAACCATGGGGAACATGATGCCGAGGTTGTCGTATCCCTGGTCCCAGAGGCGCTTGAACGCCTCCACCTGAAGGCGGAACTGGTCCGGAGACTGGAGGTCACGTCGGATACCCCGCCATCCCAGCATGGGGTTATGTTCGTGGGGTTCGGACTGCCCTCCTTCCATGTTCCTGAACTCGTCGGTCGGGGCGTCCAGGGTCCGGACCCAGACCGGTTTCCCGTAGAAGGCATCCAGCACCGTTTTGATCCCGGTATAGAGTTCCTTCACGAACTCTTCCTCCCTCCCGTTGGCAATGAACCACCCGGGGGTCTTGT
>DAEV01000040.1 GCA_002509495.1 Methanolinea sp. UBA473
AGGACCACAAACGTGCATACGAGGGTGATCAGGGACCCAATACCGGAGGGATGGGTTCCTATTCGATGCCCGATCACGAGCTTCCGTTCGTGACCGGGGCTGACCGGGATAAGGCACTCGCCATCATGAGATCCGCCGTTGCTGCGATGGAGGAGATGGGGAATCCGTACCGGGGAATCCTGTACGGGCAGTTCATGAACACCCGGGAGGGTCCTATGGTAATAGAGTTCAATGCCAGGTTCGGGGATCCGGAGGCGATGAATGTCCTGTCGCTTCTGGTTTCCGATTTCTCCTCGCTGCTGGAACGGATCGTAGAAGGAACCCTCTCCCCGTCTTTCGTGAAGTTCGCCCGCCAGGCGAGCGTGTGCAAGTACCTGGTCCCTGAAGGATACCCGGATGCACCGATCGCAGGCCAGCCTGTCGGTCTTGGAGAGTACGATCCTGCCCTCCTTTATTATTCCAACGTTGAGGAGCGGGAGGGAATGCTTTACACCGAGACATCGCGCACACTGGCATTCGTGGGTATCGGGGAGAACCTGGCGACGGCGGAGCGGAGCGCGGAAACGGCGGCATCAGGGGTGAAAGGACGGGTGAGGCACCGGAAAGACATCGGGACCGAAGATCTCCTGCAGAAGCGCTGCGACCATATGAAGGAGTTGCGATGAAACGCGATTGTATTTCCATCCTGGACTTTTCCGTGCAGGAACTAGAGGATCTCCTGGTCCGGGCGCAGACCCTCAAGGAGATGCGTCGCAGGGGGCACCCCCACCCCTACCTCGCCGGCAGGTCCCTTGCAATGATCTTCGAGAAATCCTCGACCCGGACCCGCATCTCATTCGAGGTAGGGATGGCCGATCTCGGAGGCACAGCCCTATTCCTGAATGCCCATGATATGCAGATCGGGAGGGGGGAGGAGATCAGGGATACGTCACGGGTGGCGTCCCGCTACGTATCGTGCGTAATGATCCGGGCATACCGCCACCTTACCATCGAGGACTTTGCCCGTTATTCCTCGATCCCGGTGATCAACGGGCTCTCCGACCTGGAACACCCGTGCCAGATCCTTGCAGACATCATGACGGTGAAGGAACGGTTCGGGTCGACCCGCGGCCTGCGCATGGCCTGGATTGGAGACGGCGACAACGTATGTAATTCCCTGATACTCTCGACAGCCCTTACGGGGATGGAGATCACCGTCGCGAGCCCAAGGGGATACGAACCGTCCGATGGAGTCCTGGAGAGAGCCTTATCCGCCGGAGGAAAAGTGAGGCTTGTAAAAGACCCGGGAGAAGCGGTGAAAGACGCACATGTCGTGGTCACCGACACCTGGGTCTCGATGGGTGAGGAGAGGGAACGGGACGCCCGCCTGAAGGCATTCCAGGGATACACCGTGGACAGCTCCCTGATGCGGAAGGCTGCGCCGGAAGCGATCTTCCTTCACTGCCTCCCCGCCCATCGCGGCCAGGAAGTCACCGACGAAGTGATCGAAGGAGCACAGAGCGCCGTCTTCGACGAGGCCGAGAACCGACTCCATGCGCAGAAAGCCCTCCTCGTTTTTTTGATGGGGGAGGGGAAATAGGGATTAGTTCCAGGGATTGCTCGTTCCTGTTTTTCCCGTGGGTTCAGGAGTCACGCGGCTTTTCCTATGGAGTAATACTGAATTTCACGCTGTGAACAACCTGGCAAACGATCCCCTGGTTTTCTGTCACCCGTGCCGCCTTTTTAAAGGGTTACGCAAAAAGACATTTATCTTCTCAATCTATCGACGGGGGAGGAAATCCTTCTCACTCCCGATACGGAAGGATCCAACCAGAACCAGCCTGCAATCTGGGAAAACCGCGTTGTCTGGAGGGATGCAAGGGATTGGTACTATGATATCTATCTCTGCACGCTTGGGATTTCGCAGGATCCGCTAAGGGCGGACTTTTCCGTGAATGCCACCGAAGGTCTTCCTCCCCTGGCAGTTGAATTCACGAATGAAAGTTCGGGAGAGATCACGGGATGGTGGTGGGATTTCGGGGACAACACCCAGTCCTTCGACCAAAATCCGGTTCACACATACTCTGAAGCCGGGGTTTATTCCGTGACCCTCACCGTCCATAATGCGTTCCAGAGAAATGCAGTAAGGCTGCAGGACCTCGTCACGGCAGGATCTGCCCCGATCCCGGAATTTTCCTCTGATGTACGTTCCGGGCCCGCCCCCCTGGCTGTCCAGTTTTTTGATGAATCCGGGGGTTACCCGATGGAATGGGCATGGGATTTCGGGGATGGAGAGGTCTCTTTCGAGCAGAATCCCTTCCACGTCTATTCCGCTCCAGGAATCTACACGGTTCAGTTCACCGCAGAGAACAAGTGGGGGAATGCGACAATCCGGAAAGAAGACTTCATCATTGTCGTGGAAGGGGTATCCCACGAGTGCATACTCCCTGACCAGGGGGTTACGACCGAATATATGGATGGATCATGGTTCATGACCCTGAACGGGAGTGAATTCTTATCCTGCGGGTTCGATCCCCTGGAGGACGCTTCGGTGATCGAGGGTATTCCGGATTGTAGTTCGGGAATCTCGAGAATCCTGTTTTATTCTTCGGATGAAGGTGGATTTTCCAGGATTGGCAATGACACTTTCCAGGGCAACCTCTCCCGCCTTGTGCTTACCAGTATTTCGGATTCGGCCTCCGATCAGGAAGATCCATGGTCCTATAACTATTCCTTGGAACTCCCGGAATACACGGCCGGGGGAATGATCCGATCCATCCTCTGGAGAAACGTGACCCCTGAGGATCTGGAATCCTTCCATGCGACCATCTTCAATTACAATTACGATGTGATCTCCGGTGTGGCATACACATTGCTCTTCCAGGAGGAGAATATCTATGGAACAGGTGAGGCCGACCTGGTCTTCGGGGTTGACTCGTCGTGGTTGGAAGCGCATGGGTGGCGTCCTCCAGTACTTATGGAATCGGACCCGGCAGGGGCAGATGTATACATCGATTCTGCGTACGCCGGCGTGACCCCCATGTACCTGGATGACGATCTTTCACCGGGTGTCCACGAGATCGTGATGGTGATGCCCGGATATTACAATATCAGCACGAATGTAACGCTTGGCGACACGCATGACAGCGTTCATCTGATCCGGATCCCGGAGTATGGGGAGGGAACTGTGCTGAACACGACCTTTTTGTTCCATGATCCCGCCACCAACCTCGATTATTACCAGGCGCATTCCCCTGACGGCCTCTCCCGGTTCGGGGTGGCGGTACTGGAACAGTCCGGAAATCCCCTCCAGTTGATTTACCTCAGTCTCTCCAAGATGTTCAGGGGCAGTGAGGGGGTAAGCAGTCCGGCCTCGACAGGGGGAGGCGGCTCAGGTGGCGGGACAGGAGGAAGTGTGGGTAGTTCTGCAGGGACTGGACCCACTGCGGTCCAGACCATTGCAGAAGCCCCGGCCGGGGAACCTACCGTGGCTCCCGCGGCAGTTGAAAAGGATATCAAAAGCTCGGTAAGGGCAGAACTATTCCAGCCCACGGAAGTCTCCACGACTGCGGCCGTACCCCCTCAGCCACCTGCCATCCCGGAGTTCGGGCTGGTCCCCCTTACCATCGTGAAGAATCTTTCCGTGGTGTTCGTGGCAGTCCTTGTCGCGGTTCTCTTCTATATCAGGTGGAAGAAGGGAGGCAGCGAGGAGTGATCGGGTCACCTGCCGGGGGTGGCCAATGAAAGGAGAGCGTACGCTCTGGAGGAGCAGAACCGATATTCCCGCTCTCGAACAGAGGAGGGACCTCAAAGGATTGATCCGGCTCCTCTCGGACCCGAGCTTTGAGGTCCAGTGGAAAGCAGCCGAAGCCCTCGGACGGATAGGGGCGGGAGGACTCGACGAACTCCATGCGATGACCCGGCACCGCCAGGTCCCTGTCCGGATCGGCATCACGGAAGCGCTCGGCGGCATCGGGAACCCGGAGAGTCTCCCTTTCCTTGCGGACCTCCTCGAAAATGACAGGAGCAATGAGGTCCGGTGGGCAGCAGCCCTGGCTCTCGGGGAACTGAAGGATGCCATGGCGATACCGTTCCTTTCTGAAGCCCTGCGGGATCCGGACAAATATGTACGGTATGGAGCAGCCAGGGCTCTTTTGGCGCTGGGATGGTCCCCGGGAAACGAGGATGAGGAGGTGATCCTGCGGGTCGCCACCCAGCAGTGGGAGGAGATCGCCCACAGGCCAGGGATTCCCGTCCATCTCCTGATCCCGTACCTGAAGGACAAGGACCCCCGGATCCGCATCAGGGTGGTGGAGACGCTGGGGAAGATTGGAGGTCCCGCGGCCAGGATCGGCTGCGATCTCGCATTGCAGGACAGGGATCCCGAAGTGGGGTGGACCGCGACGATGGCATTCTCACGGACCGATATTCCGCTCCTTCACCTGCCCCGCGCCCTGTCCAGGCGGGAACGGATTCGCAAGAACCCTTACGTTGCATCGTTCCTGAATTTCCTCTTCCTCGGGCTTGGGTACAATTATCTCGGCAAGTGGTGGGGCTTTCTCCTCTTTCAGCTGAACGTGACCCTGATCCTGATCCTGCACCTCATATTCGGGCCGATCGTCCCGTACATGGTCTCATATTCGGTCTCAGCGGTCTCGGTGGTCCATACATGGCATCTGGTTGGAAAAATGCCGGATATCTGAATCCCCTTCCGTATGCGGGAGGAGGCCGGCGGCGGTGATTCCCGCCCGCCTGTGGGAGCGCAAGCCCCCCGATATCAGGGCTCTTGCCGAACGGAAAGACTTCCACCAGCTCGTCCTCGCTCTCCGCCACAGGGAGCTCGAGATCCAGTGGCAGGCGGCCGAAGCCCTCGGTGAACTCGGAACAGAAGGCCTTGATTATCTCATCCAGGCCCTGAAATCAAGGAACAGGGATATCCGTCTCGGGATCATCGAAGCTCTCGGAGAGATCGGGGACGTGCGGGCGATCCCGCACCTGGTCTCGCAGATGAAAGACCGCAGCAACGAGATCAGGTGGGAGACCGCCCTAGCGCTTGGAGAGTTCCGGGACCCGTCCGTCATCCCGGCCCTCTGCAGTGCACTGCGGGATGAGGACCATTACGTCCGGTACGGGGCTGCACTCTCTCTCCAGAAGATCGCCTGGAAATCTGAAGATCCCACAGAATTCGCGTTTTTCATGGCCGGATTACAGAGATGGGACGATCTGTCCAGCCTCGGGGAGCATGCGCTGCCAGCCATCACCAATACCCTGCGGGACCCGGACCGGGGAATCAGGGTTCTTGCGGTACGCTGCATCGGGCAGATCGGGAGCGAGAGGGCGATCCCTGCCCTCTATCGTGCCCTTCGCGATTCGGATGAAGAGGTGCGGTGGGAGGCGGTCATGGCGGGGCCCCGTTGCGGCATCCCCATGCATTACCTCCCCCGGGGGCTCTCCAGGAGGCCAAGGGTCCGGAAAAATCCCCTGGTGGCTGGATTTCTCAATTTCATTCTCCCTGGGATGGGATACCTCTACCTCGGGATGTGGTGGGGCGTGATCCTCTTCCAGATCGACGTCTATGCCACTCTGTGGATCTTTGTCAATGGGGGCGAATTTTTTGCATACTCCTTCCTGTGGCCGATCTACCTGATCATGGGCCTGCACGCAGGGTACGTGGCGATGAGAATGCCTGATTTGTGACCGGAGGAACTCCGCCCCCTTGCCCCCCAGGCCGCCTCCGGTGGCCTGCCACAAGGCCTGAGCAGATCAGTGATTCTCATAAATGGGCTCAAAGGATGCTCAAGCACGCGGGCTTATCGCTATACGGGGACGCCGCAGCGGCGGGGCGAAGCCCTGGAGCGTCGAGCGATGCTCCGGCGGAGGGGTGGGATTATTCTAAAAATATTCGGGGTTTTGTCTCACCAGAGAGGCCCCAGGGCCGGACCCGATCGCAACTTGGGAGTGGTGCAAGGAGGGGGTCGGAGCCCCCTCCTGTCCGAGGATTGCCGCGGTCCTCACGTCCCGGCCCGGAAGGCTTCCCGAATATTCCAAGGCAAAGACATTCGCAAATGTGGGGACGGTGGTCCCTACGCCCCCCCAACGCGATCAGTGAATCGATGGGGCATTTTCAAAAATAAAAACAAGAAATCGCAAATAAGTAATCAACACATGGGAAAATCGTTAAGCGAGGAGGCCAGGGAAGAGCCCTTCAGCCCAGGTCATTCCCCGATGAACTTCTTCAGTTCGGCGAACATGTAGTTCTCTACCTCTTCCACCACTTCGCGTTTGCCACGAAAAGCCAGCAGATCCCGTTCGTCACCGTCCATATTGGCGAAATAGAGCCGCTGTCTCCGGTTGACGACTTCGACATCGAATTTATTCACGATATCGGCCATCAGTTTCTGGGGGACACCCGGCGGGATCAGGAGATCGAAGAGAGCTTCTTCCGTCTCTTCCCCTCCGCCCGTTGCGTGTCCCTGGATATCTTTTTCATCTGTCATATCCGTTCACCTCTTACTTTCCGGCCTTGATCCGCCGGCGCATGATGCAGGGGCCTCCCCGCACTCCTCCGATAGGATTCTTGGGCTTGCCGAGTGAGTTCATGCAGCGCCCCATCAGGGCCGCACCCCGTGCCAGGCCATCGTCGACAAAGACCAGCCGGTCGGCAGGATCGGGGAACAGGCCCCGTTCCGTGATACCCTGCAGGATGTACTCCGGTTTTCTCCCCGAGATCGCCGCCCGGCCTGTAAATCCGATACAGGAATTGGGAAACACCAGCCCTTCCTCATTTGTCACGTCGACCAGCCGGAGGGCCATCTGGGCGCAGACGTGGTCGATCACCTCGTTAAGGACACTTAAGCTGTGGTTCTTGTAGATCTCGGACCCGATCTCTTTCAGGGCAGGGAGCGTGCTCCCGTTCTCCCCTGCATCGCATCCGATGAGGGCGACACCCGACTCCTTGGCCACGTCTGCATAGACCGGCACCCTCCCGAACCTGCGGCGATCCGGGGGGACCATCCGGATGTCGATCAACTCATGGCACCGATTCACATACTCCTGCACCATATTGCTCTTGCCTTTCAACGAGAACTCGGAAATGATGCTCCGATCCCCGAAGACGTCGAGGGCCGTCCCGGTCTTCCCGTCCACGAGACCTGTACCCTTCACGATCGCATCGGGGATCGCCCCGGCCAATCCGCAGAAGTTCCCGATCGTCTTTGCGAACGGATTGGGATCATCCTTGGCTACATCTCCGGTAATCCGTCCGTCCAGGGTCGTTCCGAAATCGATGGAGATACAGGGATTGCGGAAATCAACAGGCGTCCATTTGGCCCCCTCCTTGATCCCGGCCATGGCAAGCTCCCCTTCCATCTCGTTGGCCACCATCTCGACACCGGTACTCCCCACCGGGGGAATGACTCCGGCAACCGCCCCGATGAATACCACCTTGTCGGCGAAACTGAAGGGCTGCAGTTTCAGGGGCTGGTTTGCCTTTGCCATGGGAGGGGTCATCTTCCTGGGAGGGACCCCTGCAAGGAGACAGCCGTTGGCAAGGGCCAGGACGAACTCTCCCACCTGGTCAGGAGAGTCCATGGCTGCCACGACCCCGGTGCTCCGCACCACAAAATCCAGGTCCTTCACGATGTCAAGGTGGACATCCCTGTGGCACTGGATAAGGGTGTCCTTCACCAGGTCGGTCACGGATGCCCTTGTCAGCTGGGTGCCGTCCAGGGTTTCCCCAAAGACCTCTTCTCCGGGTTTGGGTTTGCGGACGTCCCTGCTCATCAGTACCGTCTTGTTGATGACATAACTCATCCCCGTCTCAAGGTTCACCCCGGTCAGGATGCACTTGGTGGTGGTGTTCCCCATTTCCACAGAGGCGACGATAAAATAGGGTTTCACTTTGAACTCCGGGACGTATACCCCCGGTCCGTGTGCAATTGACGGGGGCGGAGGGCTTTCCACGATATGGGGCCTTGGCTTGAAAAAGCGATCAAAAAAACGCGCACACATACTATCGAATGAGATACTGGATAACCATATATCTTTCGATTTTAACCTCAAATTCAGGTTTTTCCTCCGATTTAAGGAGTATACGGGCAATGCCCGGGTCCGGGGGCATTCCGGTATGGAAAATGGAAGGGTGATTATGGCCCCGGCCTCTCAATCGGCCCTTTCCGAACCAGGGGACTGCATGACCGGACTGAATACAGGAGGGCTCCGAACCCCAGGCACACGCTGACTGCGAGTACGATCCACCCCACGAACGGGATTCGGAATGCCAGGTGGAGGATCAGGAATCCGATCACGAAGACCTGCCACTCCGGGAGGTTCCAGCCGAAGCGGGTGGCAATCACACGCCCAAGTCCGGAAGAGACGAAGAGCGTGGAGAGGAGGATCCCTGCCAGGAGTCCCATGCCCAGGAGAAAGGCGATCGGTATTCCGACGATGGTGATTGCCAGGAGGACACACAGGATAAGGCCCCCCAGGATCCCGGCAAATCCAATCAGGGTTTTTATGAGGGGACGCTCCCTTGACCCCTTCTCCACCGCCAGGAACGGTGCCGGTGCAAGGAACAGGAAGAGCAGCCCGAGGATCAGCATGCCAACCGAGAAAAAGACAAAGAAGAAGGAGAGAATGGTCTGCAGCCCCCCGGAACTCTTTTCTTCCTTCATGTAGTCCAGGTGACCGGCCACGCCCGTATTCACAAACTCCCGGGTGGAGACCGTGAGGTTCCCGAGCACTGTCCCTTCCGAAGAGACCTTCCCTCCGGACAGCACGGCATCCTTTGAGACGACGGCAGCAGGTGTGACATCCACGGTCCCTCCATAGACCAGGGCGTTCCGCCCTACCGACCCGTTGAGCACGACGGTCCCCCCTGCAAGAACCACCTTCCCTCCCACCGGCGCATTGATGCGGATCGTCCCTCCCGCGGCGATGACATCCCCCTCCACCGGGGCATTCACGTCGATGGTTCCGCCTGCTGCTACCAGACTGTATACCGGTGCATTGACGATCACCGATCCTCCGGTAGCGAAGAGGTCATCCTGCACCTGCTCGCCGATCACGACAAGGTCCCCGCTCTGGCTCACCAGAGCCTGGACGCCTGCAGGAAGGAATAAAAGGAGAAAGAAGAGAGCAATCCACGTTTTTTGCATGCATAGAGCAACGACCGGCAGTGATAAGAATATTTTGCCGGAGGCGCCGTACACAATGACGGGAGTGGAAAAGGTAAACAGAACCTTTAAATTCCATCTGGAATACTCGCTATATATGGAAATGAGAGACCCAAGAGGGTGGATTTTTTACTACCTCATCTGCTTTGTTGCCCTTCTCTGGGTAGGGTTTCTCACCAAGCAGGGAGTGATGCTCTTCGTGAGTCTTTTCCTCACGCTAATCGTGCTTGGATTTTCCGCAATCCTCTGCGCAATGCTGATCATCGACCTGAAAAAAGAACGAGAGGATACAGAGTGAATGCCCCGGATGCCTGTGACAACCTCCGGGTAGAAAAACCGGTTAGAATACCCGGGAAAACGATACACGGGATTTAGTGCCATGAGATCCAGTTCCCTCACGATTCTCCTGATCGTTCTCCTCATGTTCATCATCGTCCTGGCGCTGATCGTCATCATCGGTTTAACCGTCATGGTGAATACCGGAGGGGGCACTGACACGGAGTCGAGTGCGATCTTCCAGTTTGTCTCATGGTCCCAGGAGATCATGGAAGGGATCTTCCTGTATCTCCTCGACTGGACCGACTACTTCATCACCCAGATAGAAAAGCTATCCGGTATGCTCTAGGTGAACCGGGAGGATTCCGGTTTTTTTCCTGCCATTTCACGGATCTGCTCCGCGAGCATCCGGATCTCTTTCCAGGCCGGGGATCCGGGATCCACCTCCACGAGAGGCCTGCCTGCGATATCCGCCTCCTCGATCACCGGATCGTAGGGAATCCGGGCAATCTCCCCGGGCAATCCATCGTACCTCTCCGTGCTTTCGCCCCGGCTCCGGTTGATCACCAGCCGCATTGCGGTGGTCGAGAGCGACAGGGAGAGGGCGATCTTCTGGATCCGGGCTGCAGTCCTCATCCCCCTGGCCCCGGGATCGGTGACAATGAGGAGGAGGTCCGGGTGGCCGATGGTCCCCCGGCTGATATGCTCCATCCCTGCCTCGCTGTCGATGACGATGAACCGGTATTCCTTCTCGAGGAGGCGCATGCAGGTCTGCAGGAGATCGTTTGCAAAACAGTAACAACCCTCCCCTTCCGGCCGGCCCATGGCCAGCAGGTCGAATCCTTCGCTCTCTACGAGGACCTGGCGGAACCGCAACCTGAGATACTCCGTCCGGGACATTCCGGCTGGAATGCTCCTGGTAAAGGCCTCCTCCCGCATCTGCCCGAGGCTCTCCCGCACCTCCATCCCGAGCGCTTCGTGAAGGTTCGCATTGGGATCGGCGTCCACCGCGAGGACGGGCCTCTCTCCCGCGTCGACGAGGGCTTTTACGAGAAATGCACTCACGGTGGTCTTTCCCGTCCCTCCTTTCCCGGATACCGCAATCAGGAACGGTTTCATAGGGGGAATTCCTCCCTCACCCGGCCTGAGATCCAGGCCGAAGCCGTCATGATCTCCCGGGCCCCGGCTTCGTCTGCGAACCGGATCCCGCAGGTGGGGGTAACCAGGGAATGCGAGTCAAAGACCTGTTCATCCACGAAATCGGACACACGGCGTCGGATCTCCAGGTACCTCGCAAGAAGTTCCTCTTTCGTCACTCCGGAAAAAACCCGGTGATCGGCAGGGACGATCCCCCACGCCACGATGCCCCCCTTCTCCAGGTACCCGGAAAGGGCGTCCATATACAGGAGGAACTCCCGGGCACCCGTGTAGGCGTCGAACGAGAGGACGGAAGGATTAAGGGATACTACGAACTCCCAGTCGGTGTTCGAGCAGCAGTGGATCCCGAGGCCCCCCTCGACCAGGGACGAGAGGTCGTTCCACCCCGCAACGACCGAATCGCGGGAGATCGGGATGACCGAGGACCCGAGGGCTGCCAGGTACGGCTCGTTCATGACGACAAGGGTCGAAGCCGCTCCGCGGATCGACCTCATGGCCTGCTCGCACCAGCGGGCGCGGAGCGCCAGCATCTTGGGGAGCAGGTCGGCGAACTGCTCGTCGTAATAGATGGGCCTTTTCTCCTTGTCCACCACCTGCATCCCGAAGGTGACCGGCCCGGTGACCTGGCACTTGAGGAGGATGCTCCCCGACACGTCCCGCTGCATCATCTCGAGGAAACCGGAGGCATATTCCCCGGTGAGCGCATAAGGCCCGGTCCGCTGTTCCATGAAGTCCATGTAGACCTGCTCCATCTCCGAAGAGAGGTCCCGGGATCGGTCGACGAGGAGCCTCTCCTCCTTCACGATCCCGCCCGGAAGGCGCGAAGAATCGGAAAAGACGATACTCTCCAGGAGTCCCCGTGCCGGAAGCGTGGGGATGTACGGGACTTTTGGATAGACTGCCAGGACGTCGTCGCAGGCTTTTACGGGATCGGTATGCGGAAGGGCACCCACCCCTGTGGCAAGACTCATCGTGGGGGGGAGGGAGGCGGACACGTCCGGTCACCCCCTGTGGATCCTGCACTCGTCCAGCATCTTCTCGACGACGGGGAAGAGGGAGAGATCCGTGTGGGGGAGGAAGCAGCCCCGGGTGTATTCATCCATGAACGAGGGTGTCGCATTCAACTCGATGTAGGCCATGGTGCGGGCGATCTCGTCGAGCTGTTTCCGTTTCTTCCGGTTTACCAGGGCGATGTTGGCCCCCTCGATCGCCCCGTTCCCGATGGTCCTGATCCGTTCGAGGGGTACTTCGGGGATCAGGCCGATGATAATGGCATTCTCTTTGGAGAGATAATTGCCGAAGGCCCCCGTGAAATAGATCCGATCGATCCCGTTCCTTGAGATCCCGGCTTCGTTCATCAGGGTGATGCAGGCGGCCAGGATGGAGGCCTTGCTCATGATCAGGTTTTTTATGTCGTTTTCCGTGATCACGATATCCTTCCCGATCCCGGTCTCCTCTTTCCATGCCACCACGAACTCCGGGAAGTGGGGTCCGAGCCGGATCCGGGGGTGGGCGATCACGGTGTTGATCCGGCCCGTGCGATCGATGACGCATGCACGGAGGAGCTCGGCGAGGAGGTCGATCAGCCCCGATCCGCAGATTCCCCTGGGTTTTTCATGGTTGATGGTCCTGTAGGCAGGAGTGAGGGTCTCGAGGTCGAGGGTGATCTGCTCGATGGCGCCGGGATTGGCACGCATCCCGAAGAGCACTTCCCCGCCCTCGAGGGCCGGACCGGCCGCGCCTGCGCAGGAGAACATCCAGTCCCGGTTGCCCAGCACCACTTCGAAGTTGGTGCCGATGTCGATCAGGAGGGAGACCTCGGAACTCTCCGACATCCCGCTGGCAAGTACGTCGGCTACGATATCCCCTCCGATGAAGTCGCTGACCGCCGGGAAGATGAAGAGCCCGGCGTTCTCCTTCACCTCCAGGCCGACCCGGGATGCCGCTGCGGTAAGGTACCTCCGGACGACCGGGACATACGGCTCCTCGATCATGTAGGCAGGGTCGATCCCCATCAGGATGTGGGTCATGATGGTGTTGCCCGCGATCACCACCTCGTGGATGTCCTCCCGGTCGACACCTGCCTGGTTGGCCGCCCTGGTGATGGCGGTGTTGATGCTCTCGGCCGCCAGGCTCTGCAACTTCGCAAGGCCGCCTTTCCTGGCGTAATTCACCCGTGAGAGGATATCTTCCCCGCAGCTGATCTGCTTGTTGTAGTTCGAAGCGACACCCACAACCCTGCCGTCGACCAGGCTCCGGATAAATACGACCACCGTCGTTGTCCCGAGGTCGACCGCCACCCCATAGAGCCGGGACGAGGTGTCCCCCTTCTCGACGTCGATGAGGCGGTACCCTCCAGGGACGAGAGCGACGGTGGCGGTGATCTTCCATCCGCTGTCACGGAGCACCCGGGGAATACTGCGGATCACCTCAAGCGGAGCGTAGATCTTCCCCTCCCTGGGCCCGCCCTTCTTCTCGATGCCCCAGAGGAGGCGGGTCAGGTCGGGGGACGGATCGTCGAGGCTCGGTGGGTTGAGAACGAGCGGATACTTCCAGACCGAGGGGTGAAATTCCGTCTCGAGCCCCAGGGTCTCGATCAGGATCTTCTGTTCCTGTATGTGGGAGCTCTCGGGGACAAAAACGGATGCGTCGTCGATCACCCGGGTCTGGCAGGCCAGGCAGGCCCCGGATTCCAGTTCCTCGGGGGAGAAGAACCGGCCGAACTGATCCCTGTCGAACTCGGCGACACCGCTTTTTACGAACATCACGCACTTTCCGCATTTCCCCTGCCCGCCACAGACCACGTTCAAATTGATCCCTGCGTTCAGGGCGGCTTCCATGAGGGTTCCTTCCCGGTCCACCACCGCCTTCCGGAAACTGGGGAGGAACGTGACGGTCGGCATGGTCAGCGCTTCCACTCCTTCCCGAGGAACTCCCCTATCTCGGCAGCGTCCCTCGGGCCCACCAGGACCTTCCATCCCGTCTCCTCCTCGATCTTCCCGGAGAGGGGTGCGGCGTACCCTGGAATGATCAGGGTTTTGTGCGCAACCGCTTTCTCAAGCTCGAATTTTTTAATTGACTCCTTTACAAGCCCCTCGGAGAGTTTTCCGGATGCGACGGCCGTGAGCACCGACAGCCCCTCGGTATCGACGATCAGCATGAAACAGGGGATCCGCGAGGATTCCAGGTACCCCTGGAGGGTGAAGTAGGTGAGGGAGAAGTTCACGGTGAGGAGGACGGGAGCGTCGGGTCCCGGGGTCCCCACCCGGTAGATCCCGGGAGTCATCTGGATAGGTTTCTGGGGGTCCGTGTAGATGTTCTGGCGGAGCGTGAGCAATGCCAGAAGGGACGCCCTGTCCACCTCCTCCACCGCGATTACCGACGCGTACCTGAGGATCCCTGTCACGAGGGCGCCATCCTGCAATCCATATTCCGCGGCGTCAAGGAAGACCGGATACCCGAAGGCCGGAGTCGTCCGGGTGATGGCCTGCTGCCGGACAGCGGTCGAGACGTTCAGGAACTGGTGAAGGGAAGAGGAGCCTGTGTCAAGAACGAGGTTGTCGACACCCTCCCCGGTGCAGAGTCCGACGAGTTCTTCCAGCTCTTCGGGGGCGGTAGCCCGCACCGCAAGGGGGCAGCCATAGTTCTTTGCCAGCGCAGCCATCCCCTTGTAGTTCTCCCTGGCGGCCGCGTGGATGAGGGGGCGGAAATGGCCGCAGACCGAGAGGCCCTGCTCCATAACGGCAGGGTCTGCCGCCATGAGCACCTCCGGGAGGTCTGCGACCTCCTCCACTGCCTCTACCGCACGCCGGAATGCAGGCCCTTCACCGCTCGAGTTCCGGACAACGATTCCGTTCAGCAGGAGGTCTGCTCCCACCCGGGTCAACACTTCATCCCGGACACGGATCGTAACCTCCCGGATCCTTTCTGCCGGCCATAGGTCGGAGACCGCGACTAAAATCCCCGGGGGATGGTAGAAGGACTTTTCGTGGCGGAATTGGACCAGTTCGTCCCCCACGGCAAACGACCGCTCCCCGACCCCGATCTTCACTTTCCGGATGGGGGGCCGGGTGGAGGCGCCCAGGATATTCCTGGCATTGTCGTCGAGGTACGGGCACTTGTCCACCTCCCCTTTCCCGCTGGCAAGTTTCATCGCAAAAGTGAGGCAGGTGGGGTCCCCGCACTCTTTACAGTTTTTCCTGGGGAGGAGCTTGTAGATGTCCAGGGCCTTGAGGGGCATGGATCACACCTTCCCGGGAGTTTGTCCGCTCCACAACGCGGCCAGGGTGTCTTTTAAGAGAGGCACCGTTCGCGGGTGGCGGACACAGACGATCGCAGCACCCGCGATGGCCGACGAGAGCGCCGTATAATATTCCCACTTCACGGCAATGTCCTGCCGGGCGGCCGGAGCCGCATCCCGTACCTCTTTTACGGTCAGGGAATCGGTGGGTGCGCTGATCATCGGCATCGCAAGGTCCGTGTCCCCTTTCAGTGCAGAATAACGGATCCTCTCCATCACCGAGTAGGAATATTCGAACCCGTATCCCAGGGCCCCAGTGTAGGGATCGATGACGATCCTGTCGGAAGGAACCCCGATCTCGTGGAGCAGGATATTCAGCTGCTTGGCCAGGTTGATGTCGATGGGGGACTGTGCGACAACCGCGTGATGGTAGGCCATGGCGGCTGCGGCCACGCTCCGGTACCGGCCCGCCTCCGCAGTGCCGAGGAGGAGTCTCTCCCCCTCTCCCGCCTCTCCGCAGACTGCGAAGACCTCGCTGTCGATCGACGGGTCGTTGCTGCCCTCAACGATCAGGGGAAGGCGGCATTTCCGGAGCACCTCCTGGATGGTTGTCTTGAGCGCTGCATAGCCGGAGAAGTCTTTCCTTCTCGTGCTGGTGAGGGAGAGGCGGACGAGGTCGGCCCCGTAGTCCGCCTCCGCAGCCTTTGCCCATTTCCCGGGATCATTCGAGAGGTCCCCGGCATATTCCCGCACGACGGCCGGCCAGATCGCCGGATCGTCGCAGAGTTCGAATGCCACGAGAGGAATATGGCCGGAAGGAGGGTCCCCGAGGAAGGGGAGGTCGCTCTCGCCACCCAGGGTATAGGAGACGCTCCGGGTCCCGCCGTCGGCTGCGGTAGCCCCGAGCATCACGGTTCCCACCACGCCTGTCCAGTCCGTGAGTGTCCTGATCGTCATTCCGGTCACCTCACAGGAGCGGGGGCATCTCCAGCGCCGGGTGCCCTGCCCGGACCAGGAACTCTGCGAGCTCCTGGATCGTTCCGGCCGAATTCTCGTCCGCGATCTTCTCGAAGAGGTCCGGAAGCCCTCTTTTCCTGAAGATCTCACGGAGGCGGGAAGCAAGCTCTTCTTTCAGGACGGCGGGCATCCAGACGAGGCGGCCGATCCCACCTTCTGCCTGGAGGAACCGATCGCTTCCGATATACGTCTTCGAGATACCGGCGAATCCAGGAGTCTGGGCGCCGCCTCCTATCGTCCCTGCGAGGGTTGAGAAGGACATCCCTGAGGGCGTCTCTCCCTTGTACTCGCGGTTGACCACCATGAACCCGTTCACCTCCGGGAGCATCACCGCGATGCACTCGAAGCAGCCGCAGCAGGTCATGGGGTATTCCATGACGCTGTAGAGCGAGCACCGGTCCACCTCCCCGTGGGAGGCCTTCTTGACGAACCGGTTCACCCCTTCGAACTCACCGCGGGCCTGGTCGATCATCTGCCCCTTCAGGACCGGCTGGTTGGCCCCGGAGGGGGAGATCTCGTACGCGATCTGCCCGTCGAGCCATGTGATGGCACCGCAGAGCGCGGGCCGCTCCGGAGTGATGATGCAGACGTGGTTCGGGGCGAAGGTCTGGCAGAGCGTGCAGGAATAGAAGGTGTCTACCTCGGTATCGCGGAGCCCCTGGATACGTGCGTCCCTCTCCACGTACACGGCATCCGCCAACAACTTTCCGTCCATCACCGCCTGGTCGTCGGTGAGAAGGGTGACCTGGACCGCATCCAGGAGGTCGGGGAAGTCCATCCGGAACTTGGCGGCGATCAGTTTCCCGAGGTGCTCGATCCGCACCCCTTTCCCGACTGCGTCCTTCGAGATCCGGACCCAGATGAGGTCTCGCTGCGCCACGTGCCAGGAGCCTTCCCCATAGTTCACGAAGTTGTGGATCCGGCGCTCGAGGACAGGTTCGTACTCCTTCTTCATCTGGCTTCCGCTCACCTCCACCAGGATGCCGAGGGGGTACGCACCGCCCTGCTTCATCTCCTGGATCTCGGGGCCAATCACCCGGACCTGCCCGTCCTTTACCTCTTCCTTCGGGCGGACCGAAAGGAGCTCGAACGCCGGGGACCGTCCGCCCCCGAACTCAACGTACATCTCCTCCTTCCGGATGCTCTTCCCCTCGAACGCCGGAGAGCAGGCCATGGGGATCGGGATGGCGGTGACCGAGACCCTGATCCCCTTGATCTCCATCCCCTTCCGGACCGCATCCGCGGCATCGACCGGCAGGAAGGCCCCGCCTTCGTAGCCTCCGATGGAAAGAATGGGGATGCCGAGGAGGGAGAATGCGTTGACCATTGCGATCTCCCCGTCGGAGAGGCCTGGAAAGAGGATCACGATGGCCTTCGCCCTCTCGCGGGCGTATGCGAGCAGCCTGTCCGCGTCCCCCGGTGCGACTCCGCCGAACATCATTGCCACCCGGGCGATCACGTCCAGGAAATGGATCCCGTGGGATGGGCGGGGCCCCAGCGGCACCAGGCGGTACTCTACTCCCACTTTGATCCCTTCCCCCGTCAGGGACCCGACCACGTCCCCTGCGAGGAACGTCAGCATCAGTTTCTCCTGCAGCTCGCGGCAGATCCCCGCAGCCATGTCCGGGTGGGGTGGTGTCCCGCAGACAAAGGCCAGCCCGAGGATGCTTCCGTCCACCAGGGAGTACCCGAGTCTCCGGAGGTCCGCGTCCGGGATGAATCCCGTATAGGGAGCCTGCCCCTTTCCATTTGCCTGGACCTGGGAGGCGGTGAGGCACTCCATCGCCACCAGCGGGTTCTCATGGGTCACTGCATAGGCCTCTCTTGCGGCCTCTGCGCCGTGTACCTGGATGCCCGTGAGCGCAAACGTGACCGGGAGGTGGTAGGCAGTCTCTTCGTAGGAGAAGATGCCGGAAAGCTGGCTCACCTTCTCTTTCAAGTCTGAATTCCCCGAACCAATGGCCTTTTCTACGTCAATCATACCGTATCTGCCGTCCTACCTGTGTATTTACCCGCAGTCCTAAATGGGTTTGCATCACGGGCAGGGGCACCCCCGGGACGGAAAAGTTCCCGTTCAACTAAGGTTATCATCATTCCGGCAAGAGTCTGATCGAAAAACCCAGGCGGTGTTCGGACGATGAAAATGGAACATGTGAAAGGCCGGTCGAAAGGAAAGGTAGAATTGTACGCGCTCTCCACCTGCGGGTGGTGCGCAAAGACAAAGGAACTGCTCAGCGACCTGGGGGTGGAGTATAGTTACGTATTTGTGGACCTCCTGCCAGAGGAAGAGATGGAGGAGGCGATCACGGTGGTTGAACGGTTCAATCCCCACGGTTCCTTTCCCACGATGGTAATCAACGGTTCCCGAACCATCGTAGGATTCAAAGAGGCCGAGATCAGGGAGGCACTGGAATGAGCGTAGAGGATATTGGCGAAGCGGAGGCAGAGGAGTATCTCAAACGGCTCCAGAGGGAAGCTTCCGAAGGGGGATATCTCCTCAATCGGGATCACGCATTCATCCTTTCCCTCGCAAAAGGGCTCATGATCAACGAGCGCCGTTACGGGTACCCGGCCTGCCCGTGCAGGCTGTCGTCCGGCCGGAAAGAGGACGATCTCGACATCATATGCCCGTGCGACTACCGGGACCCGGACCTCGACCAGTTCGGGGCCTGTTACTGCGCCCTCTACGTCTCCCCGGAGGTCTCGTCCGGGGCAAAGACGGTGGGATCTATCCCCGAGAGGAGGCCACCGAGGCAGGAGCGGGCCAGGATCGCCAGCGTCGCAAAACCCGGTGGCATTGGTCCGGGCTTTTCCGTCCCTCTCCCCGTCTGGCGGTGTAAAGTCTGCGGGTACCTCTGCGCACGGGAGCAGCCCCCCCTCGTCTGCCCGGTGTGCAAGGCGAAGAAGGACCGGTTCGAACGCTTCCTCTGACCGGATCTGCCCGGGCCGAGAGGCTCAAATAGTCCGCTCCCCAAGTTTACAGTATATGGAAGAAACGGTCTGCATCGAGGTCGTGGGGCTGAAGGACTCCACGTGCTCTCCTTTTCCCTGTGACAACACCCGAAGCTGCGGCCTGTATGACTGCCACCCCACCGGCAAGCTCATCCCGGCCTTCGAAGCGTTGAGATCCGAGATCCGGGAACAGTTCGGGGACCGGGTGCAGATGACGCTCGTTCTAATCGACCAGGAGATGCCCGAGCATATCCGCGTGATCATCGCCGAACAGTACCCCCCCCTTCCGTTTGTGCTGATCGACGGGGATCTCGTCCCCATGGGACGCATCTCGCTGCCGTTGCTGCAGAAAGAGCTGGAGAAGAGAAAAATCAGGTGATCTTGGAGAGCTCCCCGTTCTCCAGGTTGTAGTAGAGGCCGTGGATCTCGATCTTCTTTTCTTCCAGTGCTTTCTTGACCAGGGGATAGTTCTTCAGGTGCTCGATCTGGAGCCTTATGTTCTCCAGCTCGATCATCGTGGATCTCTTTTTTGCCTCTTCCGGAGTCTTCGGAGGCTTGATCTTCGCATCGACCCGGGTCTTCGCCTCTACGGCGTTGTTAAGCCAGAGGGGGATGTACACGTCATCGGTCTGCTTGTCCAGGGCTTTGATGGCCCCGCAATCGGAATGACCGCAGATCACGATCTCCTTGATCTTGAGGTGCCGGATCGCGTATTCCAGCACCGTGGCAAAGTTCCAGTCGTGGAGCGGAGCGACATTGCCGATGTTGCGATGCATGAAAAGGGTCCCGGGCATGGCCTGCGTGATATGTCCGGTCTGGAGGCGGGAGTCCGAGCATCCGATCCAGAGCACGGAGGGGCTCTGGCCCCTGGTGAGTTCCTCGTAGTGCGCCCTGTTCTCCTTGAAGAATCCTTCCCTGAATTTCTTGTTGCCTTCGAGCAGTTTGTCGATCATGGTCTCGTTCCTGTATCGGTTGAGTGGTAGTAACGAAGGTTTCGTCCGCCACACGGCACGAATACCCTGGAGGGATATTCGTGGCAGGGAAATTAAAGATTGAGGATTTGGATCCGAGAGACCGATGGGAGCAGAAACGGCCCGTTCTTTTTGATTCGATGCCCGGGGGCAAGAGCGTTAAGGGGAGCGAACCATGGGAAAAGCGAAATTGTCCGATCACCGGAATGTCCACAAGAGGAGACAAAAATCCTGTCAGGCGGTTTCCGAAACCGGCAGAGAATTGTAATCCCCCGCCAAATGGGATCCTGAATATCGATGGCCGGGAGCAGGAGAGAGGGAGGGATTCTCGCAACATCCCACGTGAAGGAGCGGTTCTTCGAGATCGATGTTCTCCGGGGTGTTGCGGTGATCATGATGGTGGTCTTTCACGCAGCCTTCGACCTCGCGTATTTCGGGATCTGGCACGAGAACGTGTCCACGGGCCCCTGGAGGCTGCTCGCACTCCTCACCGCATCCCTCTTCCTCTTCCTTATCGGCGTTTCCCTATCAGTCTCCGGGGCAACGGCCAGGGCCACTCTCACACCCGGGGCATTCTTTGCGAAGTATCTCTCCCGGGGTATGTTCATTCTCCTCCTCGGCCTGGGAATCACGGCGGTGACCTGGTTCCTGGTTCCCGGGGAGACCATCGTCTTCGGCATCCTCCATCTCATCGGTGTCTCCGTGATGCTGGCACCCGTCTTCCTCCGCTTCCACTGGGGGAACCTGGCGGCGGGGATCGCGTGCCTGGCGGCAGGGACGGTTCTCTCGGGAGTGGAGGGTCCCATGTGGCTCGTCTGGCTGGGGGTCCATCCTTTCGCGTTTGCCAGCCTGGACTACACTCCCCTTTTCCCGTGGTTGGGAGCGGTTCTCCTCGGGCTTTTTTCCGGGCAGTGCCTGTATCCGGGAGGAATCCGGCGGTTCGCACTGCCTTCCCCCTCGTTCCCCCTTCGCGAGGTCTTCATTTTCCTCGGGAGGCATTCTCTCGCGATCTATCTCCTGCACCAGCCCGTGATCCTGGTCATGATCGGGTTGATCTGGCACCCGGCCGGACTGGGGTTCGGGTGAAAGGGTTTCCTCTGAAAATTCCGCACAGAACATCGGATTGATGCTGCGATGGACATCTCGTATTAGATATCCGTCAAAAAACAGGACACATATTTTGATAGAACCTAATACATTCGGTTGATCCCGCCGCGGGGGCGTCCC
>DAEV01000108.1 GCA_002509495.1 Methanolinea sp. UBA473
CCGATCCTCGACCTCTGGGACCTGGACGACAGGTTCATCCGGTATGTCAGGTCAGTCCCCTTCCCCGTCCGCCCCTTCGACGCAGCCGATGCGGAGGCATTCGTGGAATCGTCGCGGCAATGCCTCGACTCCATGAACCCCTGCATGCGGGAGGTCCGGCGGATGATGTACCTCCAGACGCATGACAGCATGGCGAGATAAGGGGGCGGGGTGATCGACCGTTCGAATCCCGGGGCTACCTGCGGTGGCACATTTCCGGGTCGATGGAAATAATTTCAGAAACGCGGGTTGAATAATTATATATAATATAAAGAATAGTAGTTGTCAAATTGATTCCGCTCTACAAGGATTGGCGTCCCGGGTGATCTGGATGAACCGAAAATGGAAAATTGCAATAAGCCTCTTTCTGGTGCTTGCAATCTGCATACCGACAGCTTCAACGGCGGTACAAATCTTTATTACAAAAAAACCTGTCGTCCTTCCTTCAAATCGTTTGGAGAGAATGGAAACCGGATCCCGGGATCTTCTTGCGGTGCAGAATCCATCACGCATTTCTGTGAACCAGGCCCTGCATGAAAGGCAGTCCTCTACAATTGTAATTCGGACGAGGGATGAGGATTCCGGTCTCTATATCTCAAGGAATGAGGCCGTTGAGACAGCTCTGACCCTGTTTCCCGGCATATGCCTCTTGAATCCGGTGGGTGCATCTCTCAGGCGTATTGATGCACCTGCATATCCTCTCGCGAAAAATCTCTGCTGGGTTGTCGATATGATTGGATATAATTCCGAAGGTGAGCCCTGTTGCAATGGCTGTATTATTGAGGGAAACGTCCTCCCGGCCTATTTACCCTACGGGGGCCATGTGATTATCGATGCGGTAACCGGTGAAGTCCTGTATCTCGATCATCTCAATTAGCGACCTTCGCCGGTGGGCTGATCCCCGTGCGTCAGGCATCTTCGTCATCAAAATCGCCCGATCCTATCCCTGGATCCGCCGCGGGGGCGCCCCACCGGGGGCGGCGGGGTTCATCGCGTGGGGGAGGGGGGTGACAGCCATAAGCGCTAACTTAATTTTCTTNNCGCGTGGGGGAGGGGGGTGACAGCCCCCACCTGATGACAGGTTGAAATCGGTGAATCTGATCGCTAATCCGCATTCACCATCCCACCTCGCCCCCGCCTCTCCCATTCCTTCCCGTACACCCACCCCTTCCGGACCACCGCATCAAGGACAAACCAGAACAGGACCGGACCGACGGTCATTGTCCAGAGGATGTTGTTCCCGAAATAACTGACGAACTTGCTTGCAAACGGGCGGGCAAAGAAGACCGTTCCTGACGCGGCGAGAAGGGCCATGCAGGCGAGGGTTGCGACGAAAGCCACCGCCACGTAGCCTGCAAGGCTGTAGCGACCCGCCCGGATCCCGCGGCCTTTCATCCACCGGTGCCAGAGCCGGTACGATAGATAGGGGTAAAGGAAATTGACGAGCGCCCCAAAGATGCTCATCGGGGACCAGGAACCGTAGAAGTCCCCCGCGACGTTCCCGATGCAAAGGCCCCACGCCGCCGCAGGGCCCCAGAGGATCCCGAAAAGAACCGGGAACGCTGCGGCCGGCCGGAGCGGGATGCCTGCCACGACCCACTGGACCTGGTTGAACGGGATGAGGAGAGCTACATAGATTATTGCAGTGATCGCGATCCATACCAATCCCCTCCTCCCTGTTCAGACCTCTGCGAGCTCGTGCATACCAACTCTTTGGGAGCAGGAGTAAAAAAGACTGAACGAATTGGATCGGAGGGATCACAATCGCGGGAGAATTCCAAAATCCGTTTTTTCCTCCGGACGAATCGGCGCCCCCGGTTCAATCTGAAAGACTGCCCTGGTCCAACAGCAGGATCCGCTCCACCGATTTGATCCAGACCTGTTTTGCCTCCCCTTCATCCCTGCCGAGGAAGAGGGCGCTCATCCGGAGTCCCATGGTCAACGCCATCATTGCGTGTGCAGCCTGATCGGGATCCACCTCCCGCGACAGGGTTCCCTTCTTTTTCATCCGGGCCAGGTAGTTCCGGACGAGGACGATAGTACCGCTGAAAAATGTCCTGAATTCTTCCTGGTACAGGGAGTTGCCGGAGATCCGCACGGGGATCTGGCAGAAGATGGAAGCGTACGCTCTCTGGTCCTCGAAGATCAATCCGGCGGTGCGTACCAGGACGGTGCGGGGATCTTCTTCCCCTTCCAGAATCCTTTCCATTCCGACCCGGATCTTCCGGATCACCTCCAGGATCACCTCGCGCTGCAACGCCTCGGAATGCTCGAAGTATGCGTAGAGCGCTCCCTTAGTGACACCCACCTTTTTTGCGATCGCATCGAGGGTCATCGCGTCCCACCCCTTCTCGGCCGCGATTCCAAGGGCTGCCGCGATGATCTTCTTCTTCGCATCCTCGCGGTATTCGGTGTTGATCCGTGGCATAGTCGTGTTCAGTATTGAATCGTGTGGTATATTCCCCTTCTGTTCGCAATAATAAATATGTATTTACAATACTATACAAATGTTTAATTTATTGAACATATGTACAATTCTTCAGACACATTGTTCCAGAGGAGGAGATGCAGATTCTACATCAGGAGAGACGAGACAAAATATCCATTGAACGAGAACGGAGCTTTACGACCTCCGGAGGACTAGGAGGGAGGTTCCCTTCATCCCTCCCCGGACTTGTAATCCTGCTCCTGTTTCTCATCGCACCAACAGTTGCAACCGAACCTACCGTGATGATCACAGGATACGAAGTGACCCCAGCAGTCCTGATGCCCGGTGATACGGGTACGGTCACGTTCACCCTCACCCACACCGCAGAGATTTCATCGGAGACGGAACAGAGTGGGATATTCCCCTCCGGGATCATTACATCCGTCAAGACCACCGGCGTCAATGTCTTTATCGAGAACGTCCACCTCGAAGGGAACGGGATCGTGGTCCTCACGGACGATTTCGACCGGCTTGGAGAGATCGGACCCGGCCAGTCGGTCCCGGTCACATTCGTCATCCGGGCGCCGGACAAGACCGGACTCTACTTCCCGGAGGCATGGGTGGACGTAAAAGACGGGAGGAGCACCCGGTACCCGATCACCGTGAACGTGAACACCGATCTCTCCACCCAGAAGAAGCCATCACTCTCGATCTCCCGGAGCTTGCCTGGCGGCGTAGCGCCGGGGGAGCCCTGCGAGGTGGAGATCAAGGTCGAGAACACAGGTCTGATGCGGGCGAGTGACATCTGGTTGACTGCAATTCCGGTTGGAGACTCCCTCGCCCTCACCTCTCCCGGGCGATCCTACCTCAAACACCTCGATCCAGGGGAACATTCGTCCATCACCCTCTGGTTCGCGACGGACCGCAATACCCCGATCGGACTGAATCCTGTCCGGCTTGTCCTGACCTACCGGAACCTTGACGGCACGACCGAGAGCCAGACTGATACGATCGCGATCCCGGTCAGGGGCCTCGCGGACATCGCGATCTCCTCCATCACCACCGACCCTGTTCGCCCGAACCCGGGCAGTGCCTTCACGCTCGTAGTCCGGGTGGAGAACACCGGCACCGACCGGGCCACTTCGGTCCGGGCCACGCTTGATTCTCCATTTCCGGGCACGAAAGACGCTTTCATCGGCTCCATCGAGAAGGACAGCGACGCGCCCGCGGTCTTCTACCTCCAGGCAACGGAAGACGGTACGGTCCCGGCAAACCTCACGATCTCCTATAAGGATGACTTCGGATCCCACACGATCCGCGAACAGGCGACCCTCATGACCAGCCCGGCATCTGCACTTCCGCTCGCAATCGGCCTGGTGCTGCTCGCCTGTATCGGGGTTGGGGCTGCATACTGGTACTTCCGGATCCGGCCGGGGACGAAGCATGGGTGACGGCAGGTACCCGGTCTCGCTCTACCTCGCCGTGCGGGCGATCCGGAGGGGGAACCGGGGCACGCTGGCCCTCACCATTCTGATCATCGCACTCGTGGTCGTGCTGATGAACTTCCTCTCCATGATCATCGGAGGTGTCGTGATGATCTACAACCAGCAGATGATCGATTACCAGTACGGCCATGTCACGATCGAGCCGAAGGAGAAGGAGCTCTACATCGAAAATTCAGACGGCCTTGTCAGGAGCCTGACCCGAATCCCCGGAGTCACCGGTGTGTCGGCACACCTCTCCACCGGCGCGACGATCACCAATTCGAAAAACGGGAAGTTCCAGACTAAATCCCTGACCGCCTTCGATCCCGGCGACGAAACCACCGTCACCCGGTACCACCTGCGGATCATGGAAGGGGACTTTCTCTCGAAAGGTGATACAGGCCAGATCCTGATCGGGAGCCTCCTCGCCGGCAACGAGGACGAGGCGGAGGACAAGGTGCCGTCCCTCGGCGGGGTCCGGGTGGGGGACATGGTCAGCGTGGCGTATGGCAACGGGGAGGTGAAGAGCTACCGGGTGAAGGGGATCTTCGAGACCGAGGGAGTCTTGATCGACTCGTCCGCGTTCATCACCCGCAGGGAGATGGACTCGGTGATGCCTACGGAAGACCGGGCTACCGAGATCCTCGTGCGGGGGACTTCGGCTGCCGATGCCGGCCGGCTCAAGTATGCCATCATGAACTACGGCGTCGAAGAGAAGGTCCGGACCTGGAACGAAAAGGGCAAGGGGATCCTCGGGGATGCGATCGCGAGTTTCTCGCTCCTGAACACCATCATGACCTTTGTTTGTCTCGTCGTGGCAAGCGTGGTCGTCTTCATCGTCACGTTCATCAACATCATAAACCGGAGGAAGCAGATCGGTATCTTGAAGGCGATCGGAATCCGGCGGCAGGCGATCGTCGGCAGTTACCTCCTCCAGGTTCTCTTCCTCTGCAGCTGCGGGGTAATCGCCGGTATCCTGATCCTGAACGGGATCGCCATGGTCCTTACCGTCTTTCCGCTCCGCTTCCCTATGGGATACATCACGCCGGTCATCGACTATTCCGGGATCCTCCTGAGCATTGTGCTTCTGTTCGCAGTCTCCCTCGTCTCCGGGTACATCCCGGCGTGGCGGGTTGCGAACGAGGAGATCCTCAATGCGATGAGGGGATGACGATGATCGAAGGATCGGGAATAAAAAAAGTCTACCGGCTGGGGCTGGTGGAGGTGGCCGCCCTGAAGGGAGTCACGATCCGGATTGACCGGGGCGAGTTCGTCGGGATCATGGGACCCTCCGGGAGCGGGAAGTCCACCCTCCTCCACCAGTTGGGCCTCCTGGACACTCCGACGGGGGGGAAGATCTACATCGACGGGATGGACGTATCAGGCCTGGACGACGAGGAACGGACCCGGTTCCGGCTCAAGCACCTGGGGTACGTATTCCAGGACTATGCCCTGGTGAGTGAACTGAACGTACTCGAGAACGTCGCGATCCCGGCGATCATGCAGGGCAAACCGCTCGCCGGATGCTACGCTTCCGCTGCTTCCGTTCTGGGGAAGGTCGGACTCTCGGACAGGCTCTCCCACCTGGTGTATGAACTTTCAGGCGGCGAACAGCAGAGGGTTTCCATCGCCAGGGCGCTCGTGAATTCTCCCTCCATCGTCTTTGCGGACGAGCCATGCGCAAACCTCGATACCGAGAACTCGAGGATAGTTCTCGAACTCTTCCGTTCCCTGAACCGCGACCTTGGGCAGACGATCGTGATGGTCTCGCATGAGGCATGGCACAGGGAATATTTCGACCGGATTATCTTCATCCGGGACGGACTCCTAGACGAAGACCGCCTGCGGCAGGAAAATCCAGCATGCACGATCTAACATGGATCTGCGTTTCCATACTGCCCGGGAACCTCTCCGTCTCATCAAGATCACGTGGCAACAGGATTATTCGTGGAACGATGCATCGGGTTGGTGTAGGCGAGCGATAGAGACGATTTTTTTTCAGTGTCCCACGTGCCGTCGGAAAGCCCAGGACCGCCCCCGCTTCCGTGCCGGCGATCCCGTGCCGCGCGGGGAGCCGTGATCGATAGAAAAAATCACGACCGAGGTAGTAAACCAGGGAATCGATAGGTACTCCTAGGGCCATCAGAAGGGCATATGGGGGGTATGAATGGTCCTCACCTGATGGTTACAGTTGGTTCTCCTGGTTTTTCCTCGGTAATCCAATTGGTATCGCGTAATAGTATATTGGCTTTTTTATTTTACAACGCGGCTTTCCGAGGGGGCAGGTCTATGGGCCGTTCGTGACCCGACCCATGCCGGAATTCTTGCCAGAACCCTCATAGCCTCTCCTCATCGGGGAAAGAACCTCTGCCGTGGGTGGCCCGTTACCAGGGATTCGGCCGCTCCCCCTTTTTGATGCGGGGAACGCGGATGCGAACAACCCTTATCTTGTCCCGGGTGAAGATCGACTCCAGGGTAAGAGGATGAAGACACTTATCGCGTTCTATTCCTGGCAGGGGCACACCGGGACGCTTGCCCGGGCGCTTTCCGAAAAGACGGGCGGCACGGTGGTCCGGATCGAGCCCCTGATCGACCCGGGGACCAGGATTGGGGGGAAAGGACTCAAGGCTCTTTTGGGGATGAGGGAAGCGATCAAGCCCGTACAGGCGGACTTGACGGAATTCGACCACCTGGTGATCGCAACCCCCGTCTGGGCGCACAATCTCCCGCCCTACACCCGGCAGTACCTTTCTGCGATTTCCAACAGCAGAGGCAGGAAGTTCTCGGTCCTGGCGGAGATGGGGGCTTCCGGCGGGGAGAAGGTCGTCGCAAAGGTCCGGAAGATCCTCGAGGGAAAGGGGATGATCTTCGTCGCCTCTGTCGTAACCGTCGAAAAGGATGTGGATGAGAAAAAATTCGATGAGACCCTCGACGAGTTCGCGAGGAAGATCCAGGCGGAGTGACGAAAATTTCATTCCCTGGAAGGATCGTGTGGCACTTCCAGGACTGCATCGAGATCAGGATGCGGGGGAGAGAACCCGGGCCGTCTCCGAGGCCGGGATCCGGAAGGCTCTTCGCCTTCGGAAGATGGCCGGGACCGCCGGAGTGCGTGTGATCCTTTTCCGGGAGAGGCAATTATTCAGGATCTCAAATATGCGATCACCCTGAATTCGTCGGGCCGGGATGAGGAGCGCCCGGGTGCCTGCCCTCCTGACAGGAAGAGGGAGGCCATCCCGTCGTACCTCGTTCACTGCCACGCCGCTCTGGTTCCGGTGCATACCGGAGCGGGAGGTCCTGGATCGGGCACTGGGCGCGATCTTCACCCGGTCTCCCTGTGGTGATGATCATCGGAACGAACCGGCTGCTATCAGGCAACTCCTCCGATGGAAAAGACAACTTATTATACAAGAAAGGGAGAAGCACCCTTCTAAGAATCTTGAGAAGATGCTGTTCCCGAGATCAGAGAAGGTTCCCCGATGCCTGCATCAAATCCCGTCCTCGATATGGTAACGTTTGCAGTCTTCCTTCTTCTGGTCACCGGAGCAGCGATCCTGGCAGGTCGCTATCTGGCCGCCGTATTTTCTGGAACGCTTCCGGGCAATCCGTTTGCCCGATTTGAAAAGGCGTTGTACCGGTGGATTGGGACGTCCCCCGAACAGGAGGAGACCTGGCAGGGATACGCACGGGATCTGCTCCTCTTCAATGCCATCGGGTTCTGCATCCTGTTTCTTATTCTCCTCTTCCAGGGCATACTACCGCTCAATCCCCAACAGGTCCCCGGTTTTTCCATCGACAATACCCTTAATATCGCATTGAGTTTCACGACCAATACCAACTGGCAGGTCTACAGCGGCGAGACCTCGGCCAGCTACCTGACCCAGATACTGGGCCTGACCGTCCAGAACTTCCTCTCTGCTGCCACCGGGCTCTGCGTTGCCATCGCCGTGATGCGGGGTCTTACCCGGAAAATGACCGATACCATAGGGAATTTCTGGGTGGATATGACCCGGGCGGTCCTCTACGTGCTCCTCCCGCTGGCATGTATTGCAGCAATCATCCTCCTTTCCCAGGGTGCGATCCAGAATATCGATCCCTACCTCACAACCTCCGGATACGGTGGGACCGGACCTCAGACCCTTGCCATGGGCCCGGTCGCCTCCCAGGAAGCAATCAAGGAGTTGGGAACCAATGGCGGAGGGTTCTTCAACGCAAACTCTGCCCATCCCTACGAGAACCCCACTCCTTTCTCCAACTTCTTTGAAGTCTTTCTCCTCCTCCTTATTCCTGCGGCGTTGCCGTTTACAGCATTGCCAACATAGCCCCACTTT
>DAEV01000093.1 GCA_002509495.1 Methanolinea sp. UBA473
CCTTTTTCTCCGGTTTTCAACACGATTCCAACATCTTTATGAAAACCTGGGGCGAACACCTATAGCGATGATCCCCCTCCTGGTGGACTTGTCCGGAAAAACCGTGCTCATCTTCGGAGGGGGCGATGTGGGTGCGAGGAAGGCTGCATTCTTCTCCGGCGAGACCGTGGTCAGGGTCTATTCCAGGTCGTTCTCGCCCCTGTTCTCGGGGATCGCCGCGGAATGCGTCAGGATGGATCTCTCGGGCATCACGGAGGAACGGATCTCCGGACTCGTGAAAGGATCTTCCGTGGTTGTGGCCGCCACACCGGATACGGGGCTCAACGACCGGATCGGGGCGGTCTGCCGCGGGATGGGAATCCTCTTCAACAACGCGGAGGGAGTGTCGGGCGACGTGATCATTCCCTCGGTCGTCCGGGGCAGGAACTACCTGCTTGCGATCAGCACCCGGGGAGCGGGACCCGCTGTCTCCCGGTATGTCAGGGAATTCCTCGAATCCTCACTGCCGGGGCTGGACGGGATGATCGGAATCCAGTCGAGGCTCCGGGCTTACCTGAAAAATCACCAGCCGGACCAGGAGAAGAGGAGGGATACGCTGTGGAAGGTGCTGCACGACAGGGAGGCATGGTCTCTTTTGGAGAAAGGGGAAGATCAGACATGGGAGATGATCGAGAGGAGGTATCTCTGATGGAGGATGCCATGGAGATGCTCCTGGCACCCCTGGCCATCGCCGGCACGAGTCACCATACCTCTACTGTGGACGTACTGGAGTCGCTCCGGTTCCCTGACGAGCTTGCCTTCCTCTCAAGGGCCCGTACCCGGTTCAAGGGGGTGATGATCCTCCAGACCTGCAACAGGGTGGAGATCTTTGTCCACGGAGAACCCTCCGCCCTGGCATCCCTCTTAAAAGAGGAGGGGAGGGAGCAGTTCTTCATGTATACCGGCACGGATGCACTCCGTCATCTCCTGGAGCTGGCCTGCGGGATCGATTCGATGATCGTGGGTGAGGACCAGATCCTGGGCCAGCTGAAAAAAGCCCTCCAGCAGTCAGGAGAAGCCGGCTGCTCCAGCCCTGTGCTCGATCTCTGCGTGAACAAGGCGGTGCATGTCGGGGTCGAGGCCAGGACCCGGACACATATCAACCGGGGGGCGGTCTCCATCGGATCGGCAGCAGTACTGCTTGCAGAGGAGCAGCTCGGGACCCTCCAGGGGAAGCACATCCTGGTGATCGGGTCCGGNNTGGCCGCAAAAGAACTGACCGCAATCTATGTAGCGAACCGGACCTACAGGCGGGCGGAGATCCTTGCAGACAAGATCGGAGGGAAGGCAGTCCGCTTGAACGACCTCCCACGGTACCTCGCCCTCTCGGATGTCGTCATCTCCTGCACCTCCGCTCCCCACCCGGTCGTCCACTGCCACGAGATAGAGGCGGCAATGAAGGCCCGTTCATGGCCCCTGGACAACCGGCCAAGGCCCCTCATCCTTATCGACATCGCCAATCCCCGCGATGTCGAGGAGGGGGTCGAGGAGATCCCGGGCGTATGCCTCTTCTCCATCGACAGCCTCCGCCAGATCAACGAGCGGACCATGGAGGCCCGGATGTCCGAGGCAGAGCGGGTCAGGGAGTTCCTGGAAAAAGAGCTCCACCAGTCCGTCCGGTTGTTAAACAGCAGGGCTGCGGACGATACACTCGCCATCCTCCATACGTGGGCCGAATCCATCCGGAACCGCGAGAGGGAAAAAGCGCTTGCCCGCCTCGGGGCCAGGGACGACAGGACAAGGGAGATCCTGGATGACCTTTCCAGGGTCCTCGTATCCAAGATCCTGGCAGACGTTACTGTCTCCATCCGCCTGTGTGCCGAGAGGGGTGACCTCGAGGCGGCGGAATTGCTGGTGGCTGCCATAACCAAAGGTGAAAAGTTGTGTTCCCAGAGAGAAGAATGAGAAGGCTTCGGGGGAGGCTGATCCAGCCGCTCCTCCGCGAGCACGATTTGCGAAAGACCGACCTCGTCGCACCCCTCTTTGTCGACGAGACTGCAACGTCCCGGACACCGATCCCCTCTATGCCCGGGCAGTTCCGTCACACCCCCTCTGAGATTCCGGATGTCTGCAAAGGTCTGCATGACGCGGGGATCCGTGCCGTGCTCCTCTTCGGTGTCCCAAAGGAGAAGAATGCCAGGGCTTCCGCCGCCGACGATCCCAATGGTGTGATCCAGCGGGCCGTATCCGCCATCAAGGGGAGGATCCCCGATCTGCTGGTGATCACCGATGTCTGTGCCTGCGAATACACGGATCACGGGCACTGCGGGATTGTAGGGGAAACGCGGTCCGGTCCTGACCTCCTGAACGATCCCTCCCTTGAACTCATGAACCGGATCGCCGTCTCGCACGCCCGGAATGGTGCAGATATCGTGGCTCCCTCCTGCATGCTCGACGGAGCAGTCGGATCCATCCGGCGCGCCCTGGATAAGGCAGGGTTCCAGGATGTGGGCATCATGTCCTACTCCACCAAGTTTGCGAGTTCCCTCTACGGGCCCTTCCGCGAAGCGGCCGACTCCGGTTTTTCCTTCGGGGACCGCACCACCTACCAGATCAATCCCGGAAACGGTCGCGAAGCAATCCTTGAATCCGCCCTGGATTTCGAGGAAGGCGCCGACATCCTTATGGTGAAACCGGCGGGGTTCTACGCAGACGTTCTCTCGCAGGTTGCGGAGATCGGGATCCCCGTGGCCGCCTACCAGGTGAGCGGGGAGTATTCCATGATCCGTGCGGCGGCAGAGAAGGGATGGATAAAGGAGAAGGACGTGGTGATGGAGAGCCTTCTCTGCCTGAAGCGGGCAGGCGCCGACCTAATCATCACCTACTTCGCCAAACAGGCAGCCGGGTGGATCGATGAAGAGCAGTGAGTACTTCACCATGGCCCGGGGGTTGATCCCCGGGGGCGTGAGCAGCCCGGTGCGGGCGATCTCCCCTTACCCGTTCTATACAAAGGAAGCCCATGGATGCCGCATCTCCACGGTGGACGGGGCCTCCCTGATCGACTGCTGCATGGCGTATGGCCCCCTCCTGCTCGGGCATGCTCACCCGGAGATCCTGGGTGCCATCCGGAGTCAGCTCGATAAAGGCTGGCTCTACGGGACTCCTATTCCTCTTGAGCCCGAGTATGCAGCCCTCGTCACGGGAGACCACCCTGGAATGGAGATGATTCGTTTCGTTTCGAGCGGATCCGAGGCCACCATGGCGGCCATCCGCCTTGCCAGGGGATTTACCGGTAAAAAGGAGATCGTCAAGGTCGAAGGGGGGTTCCACGGTGCCCACGACGGTGTGCTGGTGAAGGCCGGATCGGGGGCGACGACCCTCGGGATCCCTGATTCGGCCGGAATCCTCCCGGAGGTGTCCGCCCGTACCCGGCAGGTGATGTATAACGACCTCGAAGGTCTCGAAGAGCTCCTCTCGAAGAGCGATGATATTGCAGCCTTCATCCTGGAGCCTGTCCTCGGGAATATCGGGCCTATCCTTCCCGACCGGGACTATCTCTCCGGCGTCAGGGAGATTACCCGCGCCCATTCCGTCCTGCTCATCTTCGACGAGGTGATCACAGGCTACCGGCTCGGGATCGGAGGTGCGCAGGTTGCGTATCGGGTACGCCCCGACCTCACAACCCTCGGCAAGATCCTCGGAGGTGGGCTTCCTATCGGGGCATTCGGGGGACGCCGGGAGATTATGGAGCTCGTCGCCCCGTCGGGTCCTGTCTACAATGCAGGGACATTCTCGGGAAATCCCCTCTCGCTCTCGGCCGGGATGGCAATGATCCGGCATCTTCATTCGAACCCGGAGATCTACGACCGGATGGCTGAGGGGACCCGGAGCATCGCCGAGATGATCGAAGACGGGGGGAAAGGATCGTTCATCCGCCTGGGCTCGATGTTCAAGTATTTCTTCCGGGCTTCACCTCCCCGGAACTACCGGGAGGCAAAGGAATGCGACACCGCGGCCTTCAGGAGGTTCTGGGAATCTATGACGGGAAAGGGGATCTTCCTTCCCCCTTCCCAGTTCGAGACTAACTTCCTCTCCACCGCCCATCACAGTGCTGAGATCGAGGCCATCGCCGGGGCTTACCGTTCATGCCTCTCCTGATCGGCACGCGGGGCAGCGCGCTTGCCCTCGCCCAGGCAGAGAAGGTCATCGCCCTGCTTGGAGACAGGGGGATCGATGCAGAGAAGGTGATCATCACCACGCAGGGCGATACCGCGTCAGGCGTGCCCCTTCACGAGATAGGGGGACAGGGAGTCTTTGTGCGGGCACTGGACGAGGCCATCCTCGCCGGGAAGATCGACGCCGCGGTGCACAGCATGAAGGATATCCCTGCCGCACGCCCGGAAGGCCTTGTCACAAGCGCGATCCTTGCGAGGGACTCCCCTGCCGACTACCTGGCGCATACCATCCCCTTCGGCGAGATCCGGGTGGTTGGAACGTCCAGCACCCGCAGGAAAGCCCAGCTCCTGAGGCATAATCCCCTGCTTCAGATCTCCCCTCTTCGGGGCAATGTCGATACCCGGCTCCGGAAGCTTCGTTCCGACGAATTCGACGCGATCGTGCTCGCCGAGGCTGGCCTGGAGAGGATGGGGCTGGACATTCCCGGGAGAAGACTCTCTCCACGGGAGTTCGTACCCTCCCCAAACCAGGGCACTATCGCCGTGGTGAGCCGGAAGGGGGGGGAGCCGGAACGATCGACCGCTCTCCTGGACGATCCCGCGACGCGGAGGGACGTATCCTTCGAGAGGACCGTCATGGAGGTTGTCGGCGGGGGGTGCTTCACCCCCCAGGGTATTTACTGCACGGCGGGACACCTCATCGCCGAGATCCTCTCCCTGGATGGTTCCCGGACCGTGAGGCGGGAGGAGGACATCTCTTCGATTGAGGGGGCCAGAGATCTTGGAAGAGAACTCCGCGTGGCCGCCGGGGATCTTATCCGGGAAGCATACGAACAGTTGGGGCTGAAATGATGCAGGGTAAGGTGTATCTGGTGGGGGCGGGCCCGGGCGGTGTGGGACTCCTCACACTGCGGGCCCGCCAGGTGATCGATGAGGCGGACGTTGTACTCTACGACCAGCTTCCGGGCGAGGAGATCCTGGCCACGCTCCCGGAACGGGCAGAAAAGATTGATTGCGGCAAATATGGGAGCAGCCACACACTCGAACAGGACGAGATCGAAGCCCTGATGGTGGCCCGTGCAAAGGAGGGGAAACAGGTGGTCCGGCTGAAAGGCGGGGATCCCTTTTTGTTTGGACGGGGTGGAGAGGAGCTCGAGGTGATGAGATCGCACGGGATACCCGTCGAGCTGGTCCCGGGTGTATCGAGTGCCCTCGCAGTCCCGGGTGCGGTAGGGATCCCCCTCACCCACAGGAGATTCTCCTCGCAGGTCACCATCATGACCGGCCACGAGGATCCGGGGAAAGAGGAATCGGGTCTGGACTGGGAGGTCCTGGCCCGGAATCCCGGGACCCTGGTCATCCTCATGGGTGTGAAAAACCTCCCTGTGATCGCGAGCCAGCTCGTAGCGAACGGCAAGGACCCCGGGACACCCGTGGCGATTATCGAGCGAGGCCTCCGAAAGGACCAGCGGGTCACCACCGGGCCACTGCATATGATTGGTACACTGGCAAAAGAGCGTAATGTCCGGCCTCCGGCAATCATCGTCATCGGTGGGGTGGCAAGCCTCTACAGGAAGGACGAACCCGGCCTGATTCCATTCTGATCGGTGCGGCCGACCCGGATCGCGAGGCATTCCAGGGTTAAAATCACTAATATTCTATCAATATTCGAAAAAAACAAGGGTTAATACCTCTCCACGATGCATTTCATACGTGATCCATGATGAGCCTGCCCGGAGGACCGACCAAAGATGAGATCCTGGCCGTAGCCCTCTTCAAGCTTGACCTCCGCCCGACCGATATTTTCGCGGACATCGGGTGCGGTACCGGCAAGGTCTCGATCCATGCCGCCCGCAGGGTGCGTTGGGTCCATGCTGTGGACCTGAGGGAAAAAGCCGTCGCGTATGCCGGAGCAGAGGCAAAATCTTCAGGAATCACCAATATTGACTTCCATTGCGGGAATGCCGTTGAGATCCTTCCTTCCCTTGGCAGGATGGATGCCGCCTTTGTGGGAGGGTCGAAGGCTCTTTCCCCGGTCCTTTCGATACTCGCGGACCAGGGGGCCAGGAGCGTGGTGGTAGCTGCAGTGAAACTCGAAACAATGACGGCTGCGATTGCAACAATGCAGGATCTTGGGATATTTCGTGAGGCTGTCCAGGTGCAGGTTTCGCGGACCCATTCCATAGGCGGCGGGTTGATGTGGAAACCCCTGGATCCGGTGACCCTGATCGTGGGAGGAGGCCCCGGATGCTCGTAGGCCTCGGCCTTGGGCCGGGAGATCCCGAACTGCTTACCCTGAAAGCGGTCCGGCTCCTCTCGGAAGCCGATGCAGTCTTTGTCCCTGGAAGGCTGGCCCTTGAACTGGTCTCCCCCTATCGCGAAGCAGAGGTTCTCGACTTTCCCATGACCGGGGATGAGGGGTACATCCGTGATTGCATGGAGCGGAATGCGGACCGGATCGCTGGAATAGCCGCGGAGGGAGTCGCAGTCCTTGCGCTGATCGGGGACCCGAACTTCTTCTCGACGTTTTCCCGGCTCTGCGACGTGATCCGGGAACGCCACCCGGAAATAGAACTCCGCACCGAGCCAGGGGTCAGCTCCATTACCGCCTTCGCTTCCGCCGCAGGGATCTCCCTCTCGGACGGGTTCCTTGTTACGGACGGGGGCGAACCTCAGTGCCGGATCCGGCTCAAGATCAGGAAACCCCGCGAGGCTGCGGAAGAGCTCCGGAATGAAGGATACACGTCGTTTGTCCTGGTGGAGCGGATGTTCAGGCCGGATATGCGGATCTTCCGGGATGCGGACCTTCCCGAGACTTCCGATTACATGAGCATCCTGTATGCGAGGCGGTGAATGATAGGAGTGTACTTTGTGGGAGCCGGACCGGGAGACCCCGACCTGATCACCGTTCGCGGCCTTCGCCTCCTCGAACATGCCGATGTACTCATCTACACGGGATCGCTGGTCAACCGGGAACTCGTGGATCGTTCCCAGGCATTGGTAAAACTGGATAGCCACGGGATGAAACTCGGGGAGATCGTGGACGTGATGGTCCGGCACGTCCGATCCGGGGATTCGGTGGTTCGCCTCCACTCGGGGGATCCCTCCCTGTATGGTGCAATCATCGAGCAGATGCAGGCACTGGAAACCGCAGGGGTGACATTTCAGGTAATCCCGGGAGTCTCCTCCATGTTCGCCGCCGCCGCCGCCCTCGGGATCCAGCTCACCCTGGGAGGTGTGGCGGATACCGTGATCGTGACCCGTCCTGCGGGTGCAACGCTGGAAGAGGACGAGATCGAAGCTCTCTCTCTCCACCGGGCAACACTCGTGATCTTTCTCGGAACCGAACACCTGGAAGAGGTTTGCGCAAAAGTCCGCTGTCCCCCGGATACTCCTGCAGCCGTAGTATACCATGCCAGCTGGCCCGACCAGAAAGTCCTGCGGGGAACGGTCGAGGATATCGCTGCAAAGGCCAGGGCAGCAGGAATCGAACGAACGGCCCTCCTGGTGATCGGAGGAGTTCTTGATCCGGAGAACCAGGGGCACAGGAGGTCGGCACTCTACTCATGACATGCCTGGTCGTCACCCTGCCCAGATTCCGGGAGACCGCTGATAAGATCGCCTCGTTCCTGGGCGCAGAGGTCGTCGAATATTCGGATAACGCGTTCTCCGGCGCATTTTCCAGGGCCCGGCGAATCGTAGCGGTGATGTCCACGGGGATCGCTGTCCGGGGAATCGCCCCTCTCCTCTCGGACAAATGGTCCGACCCGGCAGTCGTGGTGGTGAGCCCCGATCTCGCATACGCCATCCCCATCTCCGGAGGGCACCACGGGGCCAATGAGCTCGCAACAAGCCTTTCAGCCATCGGCCCCGTGCCGGTGATCACCACGGCCACGGAGCGTGCAGGGAAAGCCGCGGTAGAGGTGATCGCCGAATCGGAGAGATGCCGGATCCTGAACAGGGATGTGACCAGGACTGTGAATGCGGCTGTCCTGGACGGCGATGTGGGGATCTTCCGGGTGCCCGGTCCTGCGATAGTCCTGGCCGGGCCTGGCGTGGCCCTTCTCGTGAAGGACGGCACGTATGGCGTGGGGCTTGGCTGCAGGAGGGGAACTCCCGGGAACGAAGTCGTTCATGCCCTGCAGAAAGCGCTGGAAATTTCCGGGATCCGGCCGGATGACGTTGCGGCATACGCTACTACCGAGAAGAAGTCGCACGAACCGGGTCTCATTGAGGGGGTCCGTGCCATGGGAGGCACGCTCCTGTTCGTGGACGACGCCACGCTCGATGCGTACCCCCCGGCCTCCCCGTCGAAAGCCGGCAGGATCGGGCTCTCCGCAGTTGCGGAACCGTGCGCCCTGGCGGTCTCCGCGAAGAAGGAACTTATCCTGAGGAAGACAGTGTTCAGGAGGGTGACCGTTGCCATCGCAAGGTAACCTTGGGGGGAAACTCTTCATCGTGGGCACCGGGCCAGGACGCCTGGAGCAGATGACCGGGAGGGCCCGGTCAGCCATCCAGGAGTCCGAGTACATCCTGGGGAACGACTCCTACCTCTCCCCGCTCGAACCACTCCTTGCGGGCAAGCAGGTGATCAGGAGCAGCATGGGCAGGGAGGTGGAACGGGCGAGGCAGGCGGTCGGCCTTGCCCGGAATCACACGGTGGCCATGGTGAGCGGTGGCGACCCGGGAGTCTACGGGATGGCCGGGATCGTCCTCGAAGTGCTGGAACAGGACGGGTCGGGGATTCCAGTCGAGGTCGTTCCCGGGGTCACGGCGGCCACCGCAGCGGCTTCAAGGCTCGGTTCCCCCTTATCCGGTGATTTCGCGGTAGTAAGCCTCTCGGACCTCCTCACGCCCATGGAGACGATCGAGCGGCGCCTGTCAGCCGCGTTCTCCATGGGTGTCCCCGTGGTGCTGTACAACCCTAAGAGCCGGGGAAGGCCGTACAACTTCGCACGGGCGATCGAGATCGCCCGAGTCTACAGGGATCCTTCGACACCGGTCGGAATCGTTCGGAATGCCTACCGGGAAGGGGAGGAGGTGCGTGTGACCACCCTTGATCATGTGGAGGATCTGGGGGAAGAAGTAGACATGCACAGCATCGTGATCGTGGGAGGGGAAGAGAGCAGAATCTGGATGGAGGGAGAGAATGCCAAAGGAATCATCACCCCGCGGGGATACCACAGGAAATACCTATATTGACCTTGGAGCCACCACGGCAGAGGCGTACCGGATCTCGGAGAAGAGCCGCAGGATGGCCAGGAAAGAGGTGGGAGATGAGGGATACGAGGACCGGATCCGGCAACGGTGTTCCATCGCGGTCGGGGACTTCGCCATGGCAGGCCTGATGCGGTTTTCGCGGGATCCTGTCCATGCGGGGCTCGCCGCCCTGGAACGCGGGGCCCCCCTCATTACCGATATCCGGATGGTCCAGGTCGGAATCCAGAAAAAAGGACACTCAAGCGAGGTGGTCTGCGCCCTGGATCACGCAGCATCCGCGGGCCAGAAGGGGATCACCCGTTCCCGGGCCGGGATCCTGGCCCTCTCTGACCGCCTGGACGGTGCGATCGTGGTGATAGGGAACGCACCCTCCGCACTCCTCTCGGTCTGCGACCTCATCCGGGAGGGGCGCACCCCCGCACTGGTCATCGGGACTGCTGTCGGATTCGTGAACGCGGCCGAGAGTAAGGAACTCCTCCGCACACTACCCGTTCCCTCTATCTCCAACGAGGGCACAAGGGGAGGGACCCCGGTTGCGGTTGCGGCCATGAACGAGATTATCACCATCTATGCACAGAACCACGTCGTCTCTTAGGACTGCAGGAACACTCTGCGATCCGGTTACGGGATTCGCATACCCGGACTCCTGGATCGGAGCCTGTACCGATCCTGACGATCTGGAACTCGTCCGATCGGGCCTCGGGCTGCTCACTTCTTCGGGAAAGGTGCTCCGGAGAGGCTTTTCCACGGGCACCACCGCAGCGGCCGCGTGCAAAGCCGCCGTCCTGTCCCTGCGGGATCCTGTCGAGGGCGTGGAAGTGGCGATCCCCTGCGGGCTCACCGTGATCGTCCATGCCGAAGGCCGGAACGGAGACGGGTCCGCCAGGAAATACCCCGGGGATTACCCCTCCGACGCCACCGCAGGGATGGAATTCCTGGCCAGGGCCGTTCCGGCAGAAGAAGGGGTTATCCTGGTCGCGGGGGAGGGAATCGGGAGATTCGAACGCGACACCCCACGCCATGCCGCGGGGGAACCGGCCATCAGCCACCCGGCACTCCAGTCCATCCTCCGGGCTATCGAAGAGGGTATGTCGGCGATCCCCGTCCCGGGCGTCGAGGTGGAGCTCTCCGCTCCCACAGGTTCCGTGGTTGCGGAAAGGACGCTTAATCCGCGAATGGGAGTGGCGGGAGGGATCTCGGTGCTGGGGACCACCGGCCTCGTAGAACCCTGGGACGACCACCTCACCGAATCGGTGCTCGAACGGGTGGCTGCTGCGGACAGGGTTGTCCTGACGACCGGCAGGCTCGGGCTCCGGTATTCCAGGCTATTATTCCCGGAGCACGAAGTCATACTTGCAGGATCGCACCTTTCAAAAGCCCTGGAACGCGCCCGGGGGGATGTGATCCTCTGCGGCCTTCCGGGGCTGATCCTGAAGTTCCTTTCGCCCGGCCTTCTCGACGGAACCGAATGCGCCACGGTGGAGGAGCTCTCTGCCATGCCCGGGTTCAGGGCGAAGATGGCGGAGGCGTTTGCACGGGCAAAGAGGGACTATCCCCGCCTGAGGGTGATCATCGTTTCCCGGCGGGGCGAGATCCTGGGGGATTCGGCATGAAGATCATTGGCGTCGGGTGCGGGCCCGGGATGCTCACGGAGGAGGCGGTAAAGGCCATATCCGGGGCATCCTCCCTGTATGGGTCCCGCCGTGCCATCGAACTCGCGAAAGAGCATATCCCCAGGGGGTGCCATGTGCAGGAGATCACCGATTACCGCTCTCTGAGGACGTTGCCTGGCGATTCGGTGGTTCTCTCGACCGGAGACCCGATGCTCGCAGGCCTAGGATACCTCGAGGGGGAGGTGGTGCCGGGCATCTCCTCGCTCCAGGTTGCTCTGGCCCGCATGCACCTGCCGGCATCCAGGATATCCGTGGTGGTGGCTCACGGTCGGGACCATGAAGCGGCGCTCCGGGAAGTCTGCCAGGAAGCAGGGAGGGGTAAGGCAGTCTATCTCCTCGCCGACCCCTCGTTCGATATCCCGGAACTTGCCGGGCAGCTCCGGGAATGCTGCCCTGGAGCCGGGATCACCCTCTGCGAAGACCTGGGATACCCGCAGGAAAGAATCGTGACCGGCACCGTGGATTCTCCTCCTGTTCCAGGGAGCGGACTCTTTTCGCTGATCATCGACCCGGAGGCGGGGAGCGCCCGCTGATCCGGGTCCGGTTTTACTAAAAGGCATATATCCATCCTCATCCAAATTGATGAGTATTAATAAATCCAGGTGGAATTCATGGAAAAGAAGACAGCAAAACAGATAAGCCTCATATGTTTCCTTGTCGGGTTCGGACTCCTGCTCGTCCAGGATTTAAAGCGGTTCGAAACCATCGACTTCGGATTCACCTGGCCTTCGGCCATCATGTTCTACGTCGGCCTGCTCCTGATCGCGATCGGTTACTACCTCCGGGGTTGAACTGCTTCCCGGGGATCCGGCCCGGATGGATGATTGGATCTGCACGGGGATTCAACCGAGCCTGATCCTGCCCTCTTCGTCCTTCACAAGCCCCTCTTTCTTCAGCTGGTCAAGGGCCGACTGAAACCGGTTCTGGTCCAGCGCCAGCCGAGCGCCGAGCTCCCCGCAGGTGAGCGAGTCCTCTGCGATCAGGATCTTAACGATCGCCCCGCGAGCCTGGCGTGTGGAGCCTTCGAACGGGGACTGCCTCCGGTAATGTGCGCTCCTCCGGTTCGGGTTGGGGAACCGGGTCTTCCACTCTGACCCAAGGTCCATCAGCGCGTAGTACCATTCCCTGGGGTTCCCGCGGTCGCAGGCTGCGGCGACNNCCCTCCCTGGAAAGAAGCAGTGGAGAAAGACTCTGCGGATATTGGTCTCGATCAGCACGGATGGACGATTGAAGGCGAATGCCGCGATCGATGCCGCGGTCGCCGTTCCGATCCCCGGCAGGGTGGCCAGTACCCTCTCATCGTCGGGCAACAGTCCTGAAAAGTCACCCATCACCTTCCCTGCAATCGCGTGGAGGGCTGCTGCCCGGCGATTATACCCAAGGCCCTGCCACTCTGCGAGGACTTCGGAGAGCCCGGCACCCGCGAGGCGTTCGAAGTCCGGGAATCTCAAAAGGAACCGTTCATACCTGCCCACCACGCTCTCCACCCGGGTCTGCTGGAGCATGATCTCCGAAACAAGAATCGCATAAGGGTCGCGGGTCCTCCGCCAGGGTAGATCCCTTCCGCGCCTTTTATAAAAACGCCACACTCTTTCCCGAAACTCGCGGATCTTCCCGTCGTCCGGGACCGGGCAGGGTCCGGTCAGGACCCTCCCCTCCGATCGGATAAGGCCTCCCCTCTCGCAACGTATCCATCCGCATCGAACTTGCGCCGCAATCCTGCTGCGTTCATATACCGGACCTTTCCGAACACGGGTCGCTCCTGCCATGCACGGTCGTGGTTCCCGAAGCACCATGCCACCCCGGCATACCCGTTCGGGTCCCTCCCGTCCATCCCGTACCGGTTATTGAGAGCGATCGCTATTCGGAATCCAACTTCCGGGCTTTCCGACCATTCCAGGATCTTTTTCCCCCAGTACATTCTCATGTAGCCGTGCATCTTCCCGGTGTAGAGGAGTTCGTTCTGGGCAGCATTCCAGTAAGGATCGTGGGTCCGCGCACCGGAAAACACCCTGCCGGTGTAGAGGTATTCCCTGGGATCCCGGGAGTGCATGTCAAGCGTCTCCCTGGCCCATGGCGGGATCCCGGAATAGGATTCGTACCGGGGATTGAAGGTCACATAGTTCATGGAGAGCTCCCTGCGGACGATCAGCTCCTCAAGGAACTCCTCCGTGCCTGTCTTCCGGGACTCGATCACCCTTCGGGCGATCTCGACCGGGGAGATATTGCCGAAGTGCAGGTAGGGACTCAAATCCGACAGGGCATGCGCATTGGGATCGTTCCTCTGGACAGGGTACCGCTCAATCCTGTCGGCAATGAATGTATCGAGCCTTCGGATCGCCTCCTTCTGCCCCCCCTGGCAGCCCGGGACCGGGCTTACTTCCCGATCCCGGACCGAGTCGAGGAGGAGGGCGGCTTCCTCCCACGGGATCCCTTCCACGTCGAGATCGAGGGATGAACGGTCCCGTGGCGTTTTTTTTACAGGTCCGAGGAACTTCGGCAGCTGCCGATGAATCTTTCTGCGGAGGGTCGCCGCCGACCATTCCTGCCTGGATGACGCGGTCTCAACCGGCACCACCACGTTGTCTTCGACCTGGAGGAGCCGACAGGAGATCTCCCCTGCCGCCGACTCCCTCCAGGACCGGTGGAGAGCGAGGTATCCTCTGTCGGTCACAACGAGGGATGCATCGGAGGCAAGGCCAGCGATCTCTCCCCCGGCCGGAGACGGATGAAGGACCAGCCGGATCCCCCGGTCCTGCAGTGCGGCACCTGCCGCCTTCAGACCATCGATGAGGAAGGCGTAATGCCGGAGAGATGCCTCGGGATACCCCGGTGTGAACGCAAATACAGCAAGGACCGGAACCGCTGTCCGGTTTGCGTGCCTGATGGCATGTTCCAGGGCAAGATTCCAGTTCTCCCGGATCGAAGACTGCATCCAGTAGAGGACGTACTTACCTGGTTTCAAAGGGCGGTCGTTCAAATTCCGGATCCGTTCGGCCGGGATCATCAGACTGATCGTATCGGGCCCCGGCTACATCATCCCTTGCGTTGGGGAAACCCCGGTTCAATGAGCGCTGGATCCCAAAAAATCAAAAAAATCAGCGGCGGTAGAGGAACGGGGATAAGAATCCTGTTCGTTCATACCGGACCGCCGGCACTGAGTTTTCGCTCGTCCCGAACCAGAGTGTGGATCTCCATGTGCTCCCGGACGCGTCCTGAAGCGTGTTCTGGAGGGTCCACTCGTCCTTTTCCACCAGGCCTCCGCCATACGAGACCGTTTTCATGGTCACGGTTTCGTTGACCACGACCTGGCCCGAAACCGTTGTGGAAGTCGAGAGCCATTGCCCGATTCCCGGTTCTGCCGATACCGCGGCAGGCACGAGTACGGCCCCCGCGACCAGCGCCAGGACCAGGATGGCGAGCGAATCTTTTTTATGCGCCATTATTCACCTCCATGTGATAGGCCAGTGAAAACAGGAACCATGTTCAGTGTGCTATTCGCAGGTCTCGGGTATATGCTTTCTCCAAACCCCGGCCTTTGAAAACCCTTTTTTATATGAAAATGGCTCCGCCATTTTC
>DAEV01000047.1:0-262 GCA_002509495.1 Methanolinea sp. UBA473
TAATTCAGGAACGGGAGACGGCCCAGAGACGAACAGCTGCCTCCCGGACCCGCTCCATTCCGCGGAGACCCGCGAGCCAGCGTCCGGGGATCCCCGGAAGGCCGTAACAGGCCCCTGCAAGTGCGCCTGCAAGGGCGCCCACCGTATCGGCATCCCCGCCCATCGAGACCGCGTTCGAGACCGTCTCCTCGAACGTGCGGCCTTTCATGAAGAGGAAAAGGGCGGCATGGGAAGCCTCCAGTGCGTCGAGTCCCGGCACAGG
>DAEV01000047.1:314-4975 GCA_002509495.1 Methanolinea sp. UBA473
ATCCAGGCCGAGCACGCCCCGCCCACGGGGTCCGCGTGGGTGATGCGGGAAAGGGCGATCGACCAGGACTCCAGCTCCGGGCCGCACGAGAAGATCCCGAGCGGAGGGCCCCTCATCACGCTCCCGTTGCTCCGGCTGCCGTGGTGGAGGGCGTGCACGCGGAGGGCGGCCCTTCCCGGATCTTCCCCCCGCATCACCCGCGAAAATACCGCCCCCGACGTGGGGCCATAGACCTCCGGTTGACTTACATAGTCACGGATCATACGAAATAGAATATCCCCGGGGACAAAACTCCNNAAGGCCGCGAGGGACTCGGCCACGGCAAGAGCCTGGAGGGTATCGTCGGTGTAATATCCGGGTCGCCGGTACGTCCTGCCGCCGGGGACATAGTCCCGGACTCTCCCCGACGGTGGAGGGCACCCTTCAAAGGGCGCACCCAAAGCATCCCCGATTGCGAGCCCAATGAGCGCTCCACCGGCGTGCAGAAAGTCCATATAAAGATCACCAATAAAGTATATCTGGTCAGGAAAAAAGTAGTGATTTGAGGAAAGGTGATAGTGTGCAAAAGGAAGAACTGCTACATCTGCATATGCTGATGATCCACATCAAAAAATACTACGAATCCATCACCGGGGATGAAATTCCCACAACACGTTATAGTTCCCTTGAAATCTCTCCTGTCCATATCCACAAAAACAAGAAATGCCACAAGGATGCCATTCTCGCTCTCGGGGACGAGATCGTCGATCACATCAAGAGAGAGAACGTTGTGGTAGGATATACCGGAGAGACGGCATCCGAGAAGGTCGCAGTCGAACACTAATCTTTTATGGTCGATCCGGATATCTCCCGGGAGATACTCTCGATCCTCTTTTCCCGGTCCCCCGCGCCTCCTGACATCACCCGCATCAAGATCGAGGTCTGCAGGAAGTACTCGCTGCCGTCGGTCCCCAGGAACTCGGCATTGCTGGCCGCCGCGCTTCCGGAGGAACGGGAGGCGCTCCGAACGCTCCTCCAGGTGAAGCCCACCCGGACCCTGTCGGGTGTCGCCCCCGTCGCGGTGATGACCTCCCCCTTCCCCTGCCCCCACGGCAAGTGCCTGCCGTGCCCCGGCGGCCCGGAGCACGCGTTCCAGTCGCCCCAGAGCTACACCGGGGAGGAACCTGCCGCCCTCCGTGCCAGGGAGCACGGGTACGATCCCTACTCCCAGGTCAGGGCCCGGCTCGAACAGTTCGAGATTCTCGGCCACCACGTGGACAAGGTGGAGTTGATCGTCATGGGCGGGACCATGACCGCCCGCCCTCCGGAGTACCAGGAATGGTTCGTATCGGAATGTATCCGGGCCATGAACGAGTACCGCGGTGCCCACGCAGGCCGGGCCGGGGACCCTTCCTCGGTCTTCCGCGGGAACGAGTTCGCACCCGTCCGGTGCGTGGCCGCCACATTCGAGACCCGGCCCGACTGGTGCCGGGAAGAACAGATCGACCGGATGCTCTCGCTCGGGGTGACCAAGGTGGAGCTCGGGGTGCAGCAGCTCGACGACCGGATCCTGGCCGTGAACCGCNNGGGGATGCACGGTCGCCGATACCATCGAGGCAAACCGCCTGCTCCGCGACGCAGGGATCAAGGTGGGGTTCCACATCATGCCCAACCTCCCCGGCGCCACGGCGGAGGACGATCGGAGGATGTTCCGCGACCTCTGGAAGGACCCCTCCTTCCGCCCGGACTTCCTGAAGATCTACCCCACCCTTGTCACCCCGGGATCAGAGATCGAGGCGATGTGGCAGCGGGGGGACTACCGGCCGTACNNCGTACGAGGAGGATGCTCTCGTCGATCTCGTCGCGTACGGAAAATCCCTCCTCCCGGAATACGTCCGCCTCCAGAGGATCCAGCGGGATATCCCGGCGAAACTGATCGTGGCAGGCTCCCGCCACTCCAATTTCCGCCAGCTCTGCCAGCAGCGGCTCGCAGAACGGGGGGGAAAATGCCGCTGCATCCGTTGCCGCGAGGCAGGACGTGCCCCGGAAGGCAAGGAGATCCGGATGGAACTCTTCGAGTACGAGTGCACAGGAGGGATCGAGCACTTCCTCTCCGCGGTCTCCGGCGATACCCTGGTCGGGTTTGCCCGGCTCCGCACGGGGGGCGGGCGCTGGCGGGAGGAGATCCTCGATTCGGCACTCCTCCGGGAACTCCATGTCTACGGCAGCATGGTCCCTCTCGGGAGTTCCCCCGAGGGATCGCAGCGCCAGCACCGGCGGTTCGGGAAAACTCTCCTCGGCATGGCCGAGGAGGCGGCCCGGGACGAAGGGTACCGCCGGATCGCGGTGATGAGCGGGATCGGGGTCCGCCCCTACTACAGGCGGCATGGATATGAGCGCCGGGGGCCATACATGGAAAAGAGAATCCCATGAAAGCTGCCACCCTCGAGTTCCTGAAACAGAGGTTCTCCGAGTACTACCAGGGAGACAGGCTCCTCTCTCCCCCCTCGGTGCCGCAGCGGGAATGGGCCTACGTGCTCTTCGATCCCGCGTATCCGGAGATCCGGATGCGAAGGCACCTCGGGTTCGGCAGCCGAGAGGAGGTCTTCTCCTATATCCGGAACATGGCCCCCGCCCACGCCTACTACTCGAGCGCCTACTACGCGAACCCCGGCGCCCCCACCATGCACGAGAAAGGCTGGCTCGGCGCCGACCTCATCTTCGACCTGGACGCCGACCACCTGATGCGGGGACCCTACGACCGGATGCTCTCGCGGGTCAAAGAGGAGACCGTAAAACTCCTCTCGATGCTGACCGGGGAACTCGGATTTTCCGAGAGGGAGATGGAAGTGGTCTTTTCCGGGGGCAGGGGCTACCACATCCATGTCCGGGACATCGCGGTCAGGAACTGGGGGAGCGCCGAACGACGGGAGGTGATCGACTATGTATGCGGGATTGGCCTCGACCCCACCCTCATCTTTTCCCGGAAGGCACCTTCACCCCGCGGGTGGCACCAGCGCTATATAGATGCACTGTCCGAGTACCTCCTATGGCTGGAGGGTCGGTCGGAGAAGGATCAGGTGGCCCACCTCACCTCGCTGGAAGGGGTGGGAAAGGCCTCCGCGGAAGAGTTCCTGCGGAGGATTCCGGACATCCTCTCCCACCTGTCCCGCGATCCCGGGAAGATCAACGTAAAAGACGCCCTCGTCTCCAGGATTCTCCGCGCCCTCTCGGAAGAGAAGGAGGGCGAGTTCTCCTCCAGGCTCCGCGCCCGGGCTGCTCTCGCGGACGAGCCTGTCACCACGGATATCAAGCGTCTCATCCGGCTCCCTTCCTCCCTCCACGGGGGGAGCGGGTTCCGGGTCACGCCCCTTGCCATCCGGGAGCTCCCCGATTTCGATCCACTGGTCGATGCAGTGGTCTTCTCGGACCGGGAAATGAAGGTGGACTGCAGTGCAGCAATCCAGATGTCCCTGCTCGGGAGTGTATACAAGCTGGAGAAGGGCGTCTCCAGGGTGCCCGAGGCCCTTGCGGTCTTTCTCTGCTGCAGGGGCATGGCCGAGATCGCCGGAGGAGGCGGGCATGCAGCTGGATGAGTTGAGAAGCCTCCTCCTCTCCGAGCGCGAGACGGGAAGGCTGGTGCAGATCCCAAAAGACCTCTACTCGGGAACGGGAAAGGATCTCTCCGATCTTCTCACGAAACTCTACGCGATCGAGGACCCGTTCTCGGACGAAGCACGGCTGATGATCGAGCGCGTGAATGCCATCCGGGAGACGCTTGCCGACCTCTTCCGGACCCGGTCCGAAAAGATCCTCTCCTTTGCAAAGACCCAGGAAGGGGGATCTCACCTGGACCGCGAGGAGATCAAAAAGATGCTCCCCGAAGAGAAGGAGATGTTCGACCAGCTCGTCCTTGCTCTCGAACAGGCCAGGTGCCGGCTTGTCGAAGGAAAATTCCCCAGGCCGCCGGGCCACGCGCAGGACGAGGAGGAGCCGTGCGCCACCCTTCTCGCCGAGGCGGTGAGCCTGCCAAAGGCCGTCCTCTCCAGGGTTCTCCAGGACATGGAGCCGTTCATGGGGGTGGACGGCCGTATCTACCAGCTGATGCGCGAGGATCTCGTCACCCTGCCGGAGAGGAATGCGGAGGTCCTCTGCGAACGCAACATAGTCTTAAATATCAATCCTGGCAAATAATACTGATATTCGATATCCAGTAGTCAAGAGGCCGATTCTATGAAAATGCCAGCCAAATTCAAAACCTACTGTCCATTCTGCAGGACTCATCAGATCCATGAGGTGGAGAAGGTCAAGAAGGCCAAGACCACCGGACTGCACTGGATCGACCGGCAGAAGGCAAGAAGGAGCAGCGTGGGCAACAGGGGGAAGTTTTCCAAGGTCCCCGGAGGAGACAAGCCCACCAAGAGGATCAACATCCGGTACCGGTGCAGCGTGTGCAAGAAAGCCCACCTCCGTCCCGGGTTCCGGGCCGGGAAATTCGAGATCAAGGAGTGAGGAAATATGGTACGGCAGCTGCGTGAGAACCGGAGCAAGTTCTTCAAGGTAAAATGCCCCGACTGCGAGAACGAGCAGGTGGTCTTTGAGAAGGCCAGCACCACGGTGGACTGTGTGGTCTGCGGAAAGGTGCTCGCCGAGCCCACGGGCGGAAAAGCACAGATAAAAGC
>DAEV01000030.1 GCA_002509495.1 Methanolinea sp. UBA473
CGTCTGCTCCCATCTGCATCATCATGGCCGCATCGGACGGCGTGGCAATGCCCCCGGCAGAGAAGTTCACCACCGGGAGCCTGCCCATCTTCACCGTCTCCAGCAGGAGATCCGCGGGTGCTTCGAGTTCCCTTGCCCGACTGACGATCTCCTGCGAGCTCCTCCCCTGCAGGGCGCGGATCTCTCCCATGATGTTTCTCATATGCCGGACCGCTTCCACCACGTTCCCGGTCCCTGCTTCCCCTTTGGTCCGGATCATCGCAGCCCCTTCGTAGATGCGGCGGAGGGCCTCTCCCATGTCCCGTGCCCCACAGACGAACGGGACTTTAAATCCCTTCTTATCGATATGGTATTCCTCATCCGCGGGTGTCAGCACCTCGCTCTCATCGATCATATCGACGCCGAGGGACTCGAGCACCTGGGCCTCCACGAAATGCCCGATGCGCACCTTACCCATCACCGGGATCGAAACGGCGTCCATGATCTCCACAATGACGGCCGGGTCGGCCATCCGGGCTACACCGCCCGCTTTCCTGATATCCGCCGGGACCCGCTCCAGGGCCATGACTGCGACGGCCCCGGCCTCTTCGGCGATCGCCGCCTGCTTCGCGTTGACCACATCCATGATCACCCCTCCCTTCTGCATGGATGCGAACCCGCGCTTCAGGAGCTCGGTGCCAAATCTCAGTTCCTCGAGTTTCATAGGCTTATATTATTGGGATGGACAGGGCCAAAAACATTAGTACACCCATCAGGAGCAGAGTAAGAACAAGTGTGCAGACCCTGATGGCGGAGAGTATCTCCGGTCCTGCCTCTGCGAGCGTCCGGTCCCCGGGTCCGATCGTGTAGACCCCGGGCTTTTCGAACCGGATTCCGGTCCCGCCGGCCATCACCGCCATGACAAGGCCCCCGTTGAACCCGGGTCTCTTCCTCCCCTCCTGCCGCAGGCACCTCCAGGCTGGTCGGAATCTCGAAAGAGCTGCAAAATATACCAGAAGCAAACCGGCGGTGACCCGGGCCGGGATATAGTTCAACACGTCATCCGCCCTTGCAGAGAACCATCCCAGGCGCACCCTCTCGTCCCTGTATCCGAGCATGGCATCCATTGTATTGGCAGCCCGGTATACCGCTGCGCCGGGAAGGCCGAATGCCGCGTAGAAACAGAGGGGTGATGTGATGCTGTCCACCAGGTTCTCGGTCACGGATTCGTATGCTGCAGACAATACCTGTTCCTCCGTAAGGTTTGCTGTATCCCGGCTCACCAGGAGTTTAGCCCTCCCTCGTCCTGATTCCACTCCGTCCGGGAGGGCTTCGATTACCGAAAGCGCATGACTCTCCAGGGACCGCCATGCAAGACAGCTTTTCAGGAGAAGGGGGGCGGCAAATACCGCAAGAAACCAGGGGAGGTAAATCTCTGCCACCAGAAATGGCAATGCAAAGATTCCCGCGGTCAATATCCACATCAGCACCCCTGCAGGGAGCTGAAGGGATTCCCGGAAACGTGCGGGCCTCCCCCACCAGCCAATGAAGCGCCCGAGCAAAGCGACGGGATGATAGCGGGAGTCGGGATCGCCTGTCAGGCGATCCACCAGAAGCGAGAGTGGGAGGACTATAACCCGGATCCATACCATGGGGGTCACCAGAATAAAAGTGGAACCAGGGACCTGGTGAAAAGAAATGGGGATCCTGCCAGGATCCTGCAAGCGTCAGGGATCATCTGGGCCTGGTTCGGGGGAGGAGATCGGGGATCCCCTCCTCGATGGGATACTCAACGCTGCAGGAGGCACAGTGCAGTTCCCCTTCAAGGATCTCCACGTCGTTCTCCTCCGTCACTCGAAGAGTCAAATCTCCCTTGCAAACGGGGCAGCAGAGGATGGGGAGCAGGCTCCTCTTCATCGGTCTCCTCGCAAATCTATGATCTGAGAGACGTCGGGGCCGGTGGAGATGAGGGTGATCGGGCAGCCGATATCCTCCTCGGCCATCTTCAAAAATTCCCTGGCTTTGGGGGTAAGTTTCCCATACTCGGTAATTCCGAAACACGCGGAATCGACGCGGTCGATCCCCGTGATGGCCGCCTGGGTGCAGCCGTTGATCATCGCGGAGTAACGGGCCATTTCCCCATCCCAGCCCCCGATTCTCCTCTGCCGATGGGTCACGGTTCCGAATTCCTGGATCCCCATCTTGTCCGAGGTTGCCCTGTCCATCTCCGTGGAGAAGGGTCCCTCGCCTACTCTGGTAGGGTAGGCTTTGAATACCACGATCACGTCATCCACCCGGGTGGGTCCGACCCCGTTGTCTGCCGCGATCTGGGAGGCTGAGGTATCCTTGCTGGTCACGAAGGGATAGGTTCCAAAATAGAGCGAGATCCCGAATCCCTGCGTTCCTTCGAGGAGGACGTTCTCTCCCCGGTCCAGCGCTTCGTTGATCTCCCGCGGCACATCTGCCAGGTAGGGAGCCAGCTCGGGGACATCCCTGGCCTGCCTGGCTACGCGCATAACCCGGTCGGCATTGGCCGGTCCGCACCCGCTTCCGGTACTCCCGATCTTCTTGGCCAGGTACTCGCTCGACTTGTCCCTCTCGATATGGGATTCCTCGATGACAGTGCAGCGGGTATCCACAAAGACCCTTCCCTGCACCTTGAGAAGGTCGACTTCCTGCTGAAGAACCCGGGGATCCACGAGGACCCCTGTTCCGATCATCAGCCGGGCGTCCGGGTATACGAATCCGGACGGGACCATGCGCACCCCGTACTCTTTCTCCCCCATCTTCACGGTGTGTCCGGCGTTGGGGCCAACCCCACCCCGGGAGATGATAGTGGGATGATCCTGGTACGCGACATGGGCGACCACCTTGCCCTTTCCCTCATCCCCGAAAAATCCGCCGACTATAATGGTGCAACTCATGGTACGACCATCCACTATAGATCCGTAAATGCCATAAAACTATACACACCGTCGATGGACCCTTCACGAACTTCCAGGGATATAAGTTGAAGGATCATTCTGCCTGGGATCTCCTCCTTCACCAGGTTTTCCTTTTCATCCCTGGATACAAGGAGACCTCAATTGCATCAAGGAATCGGATTTGTGAAACGAAGACGAAAGGGATGAGAAGATCGTTGTAAATGCCAGGAACCCAGGATTAAAAATGAGGGTTGCTACTCCCGATTTCCATTGCTCGTTGCGCCGGAAGGAAAGAGGGAATCCCCTGAGAGATGGGGATGCGATTCTTTTTCAGACATTTCTCCCGGTTTCTAGGTCAGCTCGGTATTTCTCAGGCTATTCCATTGTTCTTGCGGACATTGGTCCATGAGATCAGGAATGCCTGCCGATAAATACCTCTATCCTTTTCACCGCCTCGGTGAGATCCCTGCGGGAGACGGCATAGGCACAGCGGAGGTGATCCTGTCCCCCTTCGCCAAAGACACTGCCCGGAACAACTGCGACATGCTCCTCTTTTAAGAGTCCTTCTGCAAATTCCTGGTCAGACATCCCCGTTTTCTTCACTGAGGGGAACGCATAGAATGCCCCCTCGGGTATATGGCAGGGCAGGCCGATCCGGTTGAGGCTCTCAACAAACAGGTTTCTGCGGACCCTGTACTCCCGCACCATGCGATCTTTCTCTTCCTCCCCCCTCCTTATTCCCTCGAGGGCCGCCACCTGCCCCATCGCGGGCGCACAGAGCATCACGTACTGGTGGATCTTCAGCGCCGCCTCACACATCTCCTTCGGTGCGCAAAGGTATCCAATCCGCCACCCTGTCATCGCATATGCCTTCGAAAATCCGTTCAGGGTGATCGTTCTCTCTCTCAATTCCCCGACTGTCGCGGCCGCCGCATGGGACCCTTCATAGGTGAGCTCTGAATACACCTCGTCGCTGATAAGGACAAGGTCATGGTCGCATACGATATCGGCAATGGCAGAGAGGTCTTCCCTCCGCATCACGGCGCCGGACGGATTGTTCGGAAAGTTGATCACGAGTGCTTTGCTCTTTCCCGTGACACGGTCCATCAGTCGATCGGGATTCAGGTGGAAATGATCCTTTTCGATGCAGGGTACCGGGACCGGGATTCCCCCCGCCAGGGTGACGCAGGGGGGATAAGAGACGTAGCACGGTTCGGCCACGAGTACTTCATCGCCTGGGTCCACTACTGCGCGGATGGCAATATCCAGGCCCTCGGACACGCCTGTGGTGATGATCATCTCGTTGTCCGGATCGTAGGTCAGCCCGTAGCGATCCTTCAAATACCGGGACAGGGAGTCCCTCAGGGGCTTGATCCCCCGGTTCGGGGTGTAAGAGGTTCCTCCCTGTTCGATCGAGTAGATGCTGGCCTCACAAAGATTCCAGGGGGTGGAAAAGTCTGGTTCCCCAACCCCAAGGGAGATGACATCCTCCATGGTGAGGGCGAGGTCGAAGAATTTCCGGATTCCCGACGGAGGGATTACCCGGGCCCGCTCCGATACAAAATTCCTCATGATCCCTCACAGGGTGTAGGGGATCCGTTCCCCGCCTTCTTTCTCGCAGAAGGTACGCCCGTTCTCCTTGTAAGTCTTCATGATGATATGGGTGGCCGTTTCACGGATCCGGTCCATAGGAGCAATATACTCGGACACGAACCTGGCGACTTCCTGCATATTCTTTCCAGTCACCATGATCTGGAAGTCGTACGTGCCTGTGATAAGGCGCAGCGACTTCACCTGGCGGAACCGGCTGATGCGCTCGGCGATCCGGTCGTATCCATAGTCCCGTTCCGGATTTACCTTCAGCTCGATAATTGCTGCAACCTCTCCGTTCCCTGCCCTCTCCCAGTCGATCACCGTGGTGTAGCTCCGGATCGCGCCCGCTTCCTCAAGCGCCCTGATCCGCGATTCGATCTCTTCTGTTGCCAGCTCTGCCATGACCGAGAGTTCCTGCGTGGTCAGACGGCTGTTCTCCTCCAGAAGCTGGAGTAGGAGAAGGTCTTTTGGATCCATGAAGGTTTCACCTGAAAAGGGCTTTACACCACTGGAGATCCCGCTCTGCCAGTCCCTGGGCATTCAGACGGGGATCGCCAGTGATGACATCCCATATCTTCTGAGTATTGGTATCAAACCACATCTCTTTTGTCCTGCCATACCGCCCCCTGCTCACCACCCGCGTGTTGATCACTCCCAGCATATTCAGTTCGGAGATGAGATCCGTGATGCGGCGGTGGGTGAGGACATCGAGGTCCATTGCCGGGGCGATCTCCTTGTAAATCCGGCTCACTTCCCCGCTCGTGAAGATTGTCTGGCCCATCTGGTCCA
>DAEV01000004.1 GCA_002509495.1 Methanolinea sp. UBA473
GCCTTCTGGATGCCCTGGATGATCCTGCCGGGGAGGGCTCCGACGTAGGTCCTCCGGTGCCCCCGGATCTCGGCCTCGTCCCGGACGCCGCCAAGGCTGACCCTGACGTACTTCCGCCCGAGCGCCTCGGCGATGCTCCGGCCGAGGCTCGTCTTGCCGGTGCCGGGCGGGCCGGCGAAAAGGAGGATCGATCCCTGCTTCTCCTGCTTGAGTTTCATGACCGCGAGGTGCTGGACGATNNTCGAGCAGGAGGTCGAGGTAGTTCCGGATCACGTGGCTTTCATGGTTGTGGCTCCCTCCGGTCTCAAGTTTCTTTGCTTCCGACAGCGCCTTTTTCCGCACTTCGTCCGGCATTTTCGAGCTTTCGATCCGTTCCCGGTAGCTCCCGTCGCCGGACTGGCCCTCGCCCTCGCCGAGCTCCTCCTGGATCACCCGGAGCTGCTCCCGGAGCATCGCCTCCCTGTTCGATTTGTTCACCCGGTCGGAGACCTTCTTCGCCATCTCCAGCCGGATGTTGATATCCTCTTTCACCTGGAGGAGGATCTCGAGGAACGATATGTATCTCTTCCGAACCGATACGGTCTCGAGAAGTTCCTGTTTCTCGGAGAGCTGGACCGGCAGGAAAGGCATGACGAACCCCATGATCCGGTCGATGGAATCCATCCGGTCGATCGGCCGGGCGAACTGTTCGGAGCCCGGAAACCGGCTGCTGATCTCTTTAATGGTGAGTTTCACATCCGCGAGGATCCGGGCCTCCAGCTCCTCCTCGAGATCCTGCTCGTCCGGGACAGGTTCGCATACGGCATGGAAGCGCCCGTCCTTTTCGGAAAGGGATACGGCCTTCACCCTCCCCCCGATCTGCGCACAGACCAGGTAACCCTCGTCGGAGGGATGGATATGCACGATCCGGAACAGGTTTCCTACCCGGTACAGCGAGTCGCCGGTCAGTTCGGAGGGCGGAGTTCCGCTTTTCACCGTAAGGCCGACTGCATGTGCAGCCCCCGGGTCCTCCATCGCGGCCAGGAGGGTCTCCCCGGTGGCCCGGTCGACCTGGAATTTTGTCCGGCTGTCCGGGTAGACGACGATCTCGAAGAGCGGTATGACGATTCTTTCCTGGGCTTGCCCAGATTCTGTTCCTTGCATGGTGGCTCCAATCATTTAGTTCGAATTTACCTAACTAATTGCCAGGCGAAAAAAATTACCTGACCTTTCTCAGGATCCCGACGAGGAGATCCAGTTCTTCTTCATCCAGGGAATTCATCATCTGTCGAATCATCCTGTGCAGGGCGGCCTGATCGGCCCGTGCAATCATTTTCCCCCTCTCCGTGAGCCGGATATACTGGATCCTCCTGTCATCGGGGCATGGTTCGCGGTACACGCACTCCATCCGGACAAACCGGTTGATCGTCTCGGTGATCGTGGGTTTCGAGGTCCTCGTGATCTCCGCAAGCCTGCTGAAGGTCACTTCGCCCTCCTCCTCGATCGTTTTCAAGTATGCGATCTGTTTCACGGTCATATCCGAAAGGCCGCACTCGGAGAAGATCGAGCAGGAGCATTCGTTTTTCATCCGCAGAAGCTGTTCAAGCAACTCCAGCAGGTGCTCCTCGGTCTCCCTCATATCCGATCTCTCGTTAGTTAGGTTTTACCTAACAATAAAGGTAATGATCGTGTAGTTCCTGCGAGAAATCCCCGTCCCGGATCCCTGTGGATTTGAACATCAAAAGAAAGGAGAAGGAAAGACCGGATAGTTGCGTCGGAACACAGTATTCGGTTGAATGACTAGGTTTTTCCTGCCCGGGTCACGGTACCGCCGGCCGCCCGTATCGTAGTTTCAATCGTGCCGAGCAGCTCTTCATCATGAAGGGCAAAATCAAGAAATTCAAACTTGTTTACGAGTGCGATAGGTTTCAGGATCACGAGCGGCTTTTTCCCTCCGGTTTCACCGCTATAATCCTTTGGCACCACGGTGATTGTATCGTCATCCCATACCGCGAGATTCCCATTCCCGGCTTCCTCCCAGAGTTTTTGTATTATTTCCTGTGTGATCATGCAATTCCTCTCCTCCTTTTCGGACAGGAAGATCGGTAGGAGAGGTGATAAGAATGATCCATGCGGATTAAAAGGTCCTTTTTGTGAATTCCAGGATCTTTCAATAGATACGGAACGCAGGATCTTCGGGGACCCCCGCGTATATTGATAGGGGCAGAAGAAAAAGGGCCGTATTTGACGGGATGCAGGAATTCATTAAATTTTGAAAACCTGAAAGTTTAATATAGTCAACACTCATACGTTGACACATGATCCTGCCAACGAACGAGAAACAGTTCGGGTTCTGGACGATGCGGAGGAGCGGCGTGCCCAATATCACGATTGCCAACCAGCTCGGCATCTCCCGGCAGGCGGTTTCCAAGGCTCTCCTCGTCATGGACGAGAAGATCGGGGAGGCCCTGCGGGAGATGGCGAACGCAAACCAGATCGCGATCGAATCGATCAACACCGAGCGGGGGATCCTTCTCGGCCGTTCGATCCCGTTCCGGACTGCGGCGATCATCTTTGTCTCGGAGAACCACGGGATGCAGGTCTGGTACGAGCATGACGGCGACTGTGGAACCTGCCCGCGGTACACCGAGTGCATCGAACTCCTCTGGGACTATGCAGCCGAACTTGGGATCAGGATCGAGAAGACCGCCGATCCGACGAAGATGGCAGAAGAACTTTTCCTGAACGTGAAGGCCTTGATATGACGGAACACATCCCCCGCGTATTTTTTCACCATTTAGGCTGGTGCCCGAATGCGGGATCATCCCGGCACCTGAACCGCATGCTGGGAGGTCCGGATCCGGGATTGCAGAATTCATTCAAGGGATCCGACAGGAACCGGCCGGATGGTGGCAATCCGGGTGACCCCGGAAGACGCCGCTACGAGCACACCCAGGTGGGAACGATCCTGATCTTTGCCGTCCTCGCTATCATGATCGTCATTATCGTGACGCAATTCGTTCTCGGGGGATTCCTTATCCGCCAAATATTGATTCCGGCCGGGGAAGACCAGGTGTTCCTTGTGACAGGAATTCTCATCCCCCTCATTGTCCTCGGGATCCTCGTGGTTGCCGTTCTCTCTTTCGGGACCCTGACGGTAACGGTCTCCGATGATGCGGTCCGGATCCGGTTCGGACCGATCGGTCTCTTCAAACGCGAGTTCCCCCTCGCCGACATCGCATCGGTGGCTGCCGTCACGAACCCGTGGTATTACGGGTACGGGCTCCGGTGGACACCAAAGGGGCCCCTGTATAATGTTGCAGGGAAAGACGCCATTGAGATCGGTCTCTATTCGGGAAAGAGCGTCCGCATCGGGACGGACGAACCCCGAATCCTCCTGCGGGAGATCGAACAGGCGAAAAAGAAGAGGAACCCCCTTCCAGGATAGTGATTGTCCATGGCGTTCGTCTGGTTCAATACCCTCAGGAAATATCTCGGCTGGTGCCCGGAGGTGCGTGCACGGGTGCGGAAGGCAGAAGCCGTGTTGGAGGACGAAACGGTCGCGCCATCGGGAAGCGGATCGTTCAGGGACCGGGCAATTCACTGGCTCGGCCTCTTCCGGAACCAGACGGTGCTGCAGGCCATCGGAACCTTTTGCGCAGGCTTTTACCTGTTTGCGGGTCTTGGAGGCGTGTCCCGGCCGGACCTTTTCCTGTCAGGTCTTCTCGCAGGGCTGCTGGTGTCGGCTATCATCGGCCTTTTATACTGGCGGATCTTCCACGAGGTACTCTCCGAAGGGCCGGTGGTCCTCCTGACCCGGTTTGATACGGCATCGGCGATCTTTGCTACCCTTACCCTCGTGGGAATTCTCTACTGGCAGGTCTGCTTTCTCACAGGCCCGGTTCCGTGGTTCGATACAACCGCGACAAACGCCTTCTTCGGGGGATTCATCGCGACACTCTTCTTTGGCCTGCTCGTCAGTGTCTGGAAATGGGAGTCGGACACGCACCGCCAGTTGCAGTACGACGGCATGATCCTCATGCTGGAGAAGGACTAAAATTCGGACCCGTTCATGGCGTGAACTTACAGGAGATGCGATAAGATTACCGTGAAACAAGTGGCCTGGATCGCGGCACTTCCCTGATCGTCCTCATCCGGCTACCTTTTTCTTTCCTCCCGTTCGCGAAGCTCGTTCCTCCGGATCTTCCCGGAATGGGTCTTGGGGAGTGAGTCGAGGAATTCGATCGCCCTCGGGTATTTGTACGGGGCGGTCACCGATTTGACGTGTTCCTGCAGATCGGTTACCAGCTGCCAGGAGGGCAGGAAACCGGGTTTGAGAACCACGAACGCTTTCACGATCTGCCCCCTGATCGGATCGGGGGATCCCACGACTGCCGCCTCCGCAACCGCCGGGTGCTCGAGAAGCGCACTCTCGACCTCGAACGGACCGATCCGGTATCCCGATGCCTTGATGACATCGTCATCCCTCCCGATGAACCAGAAATAGCCTTCTTCGTCCATGGCTGCCTTGTCATCGGTGTAGTACCAGCCCTTTTCAAAGGATTTCCTGTTCGCCGCCTCGTTTTCGAGATACCCGGAGAACAACCCCACAGGCCTTGGATGAAGAGAGATCGCGATCCTCCCTTCGCGGTTGACCCCCACCGGTCTTCCGTGCCTGTCGTGGAGCTCGATGCGCCAGCCCGGGGCCGGAATTCCCATGGACCCTGGCGGACATTCGCGGCCCGGGAACGCACCGATACAGAGAACGGTCTCGGTCTGGCCGTATCCCTCGTAGATGGTGAGGCCGGTCTTCTCCTTCCAGACCCGGATCACTTCGGGGTTCAGGGGTTCGCCCGCACTCACGCAGCGGCGGAGCCTTGAGAGGTCGTATTCCCGGAGATCCAGGAGGATCAGCATACGGTAGATGGTCGGCGGGCAGCAGAACGTCGTGATCGCATACTTCTCAAGAAGAGGGGGTATCTCCGAGGCGTCGAACTTCCCCCGGATGTCGTAGATAAAGACCGCCGACCCCTCGATCCACTGGCCGAACAGGTTGCCCCAGGCACTCTTCGCCCAGCCGGTATCGGAGAGGGTGAAATGGAGGTCCGACTTTTTCAGGTCCTGCCATAACCGTGCCGTGACAATATGCCCGAGCGGGTAACTGTGGTCATGGAGCACCATCTTGGGGTTCCCGGTCGTTCCCGAGGTAAAGAAGACCAGGAGGGGATCGGAGGACCTCGTGGTTCCGGAGATCCTGTTTCCTTCCGCAGGCGCCTGAGAGGAATGCCGGATCATCTCATCAGAATAGCTGATCCAGCCCGGAAGCTGCCCGTCCACGATCATGCATTTCGTATCCAGCGATCCTTCCCGCACTGCTTCCTGCACCTTATGTGCATTCCCGGGATCCGTGATGACCAGCGCGAACCCCCCGATCCTGAGCCGGTAGGAGATATCATGGGGGGTCAGCAGGGTCGGCGCAGGGGTGTAGACCGCCCCGAGTTTGATCAGTGCGACCACGAGGATCCACCACTCGGGGATCCGCGGGAGCATCACGAATACCCGGTCCCCTTTCACGATCCCGCACTCCTGCAGGAGGTGCGCAGCCGAATCGGACTTGATCTTCATGTCACGGAAACTGAACCGTTTCTCCTCCCCCTGCTGGTTCACCCAGAGCAATGCAGCCCTGTCCGGCTCTTTCGCCGCCCAGGCATCCACTACGTCATATCCGAAGTTGTAGAATTCGGGCACGGAAATGGAGAAGTCGGGTTCTGGATCCGTTGCCCCTGGATCGGGAGCGGAACCAGGAGATCTGGCGGGCATACATACCGTATTAACATCCCGGATCTACTTGAATATTCCAGTGGGAGGAGAACCGCAGGACCGGTACGATGGAGAATGAAGAGGCTTCGGGGACTGATCGAAGGGAAAAATGATTGTTCCGGCCCCGGATAGGGGGAGACCCTGGTTACAGCCCGTATTTCTCCCGCAGCTCCTGCCAGTAGGGGTCCGCCTTCAGCCGCTGCAGCCCGTCGTCCAACATGGCCTTGATGCCCGGATCGGTCTTTCGGACCGCGACGGCATACTGCTCCTGGGTGGGGATTTCGCCGAGGATTACGAGCGGCTTTCCCGCGATGATCAGCTTTTGCGTGGGAGCCTCATTGACGGAAGCGTCGATCTCCCCCTTCACGAGGCCATCGGTGAGTTCGGAGATGCCGGAGTAGAGGACCATGCTGGAGGCCGGCATCCTGCCCGTGGCTACCAGGTTCCTCTCGACCCAGGTTTCACTCGTCGACCCCGTCTCCGCCCCGACACGGAGCCGGCCGGCGTACAGGTCGTCCATCGTGTGGTTGGAACCGGCACGGACCGCGACGCTCTTGTTCACGGTATAATACGGAGTGGTGAACTCGACCACCTTCTGACGCTCCAGGGTAACCGTCATCCCCGAGTAGATCATGTCGATGGATCCCTCCTGGAGTGCGGGGATGATCCCGGCCCAGGGAACCGCAACGAATTCTGCATCGAATCCTTCCCGGTCCGCGATCCAGCGGGCGGCCTCGATATCGAATCCCGTAAAATTGCCCGAATCGTCCCGGTAGGTGAACGGCGGGTAATTCCCGTCGACCCCGATGACATACCGGGATCTCCCTTCCTGCGGGACGGGAGCGGGAGTTCCGGGGACCGGGCTCGTCGGAGTGGAAACGCACCCGGATGCGAGAAGAAGCCCGAGCAGGAGGACGATCGCAAAGACAGCAGTTCTCTTCATATCTAACCAGTAAACCCTTCAGGAATTAAACTGTTTGCGGTTCCGCCAGTTCTGATCTGTTGACCGGTCTTCATGAGAAGAATTTTATACGGCGGTGATTTTTCAGCATCTGAACTTAAAATAAAAATATATATAAAGAATAAATACAAACGGCGTATACAGGTAATTTTATGGGATCAAGGTTGCGTTTTCTTGGCATTGCCGCTCTCCTTGGAATTCTACTCCTCTTCTGCGTGTTCACCGCAGGCTGCCTGAAAGAGAGCGTGCTCACCGTACGGGGAATGAACGTGGGGGCGCAATCGGTCGGCGCCTCGCAGGTTACCTTGAATGTCACGACGGAGATCGAGAACCTCCAGGGCTTCGGGAGCGGGATGCCGAGGCTCCAGCTCCGTGCGTACAATACCGAGACCGGGCTTCTCGAAACGGAACGGTCGGATTCGGTCAGCGGCATCGGATGGGGCGGAGCCCGCGCAGTCATGCAGACGATCGACCTCCCGCGGAAGGGGTCCTACCGCCTCGTCGCGATCTTGTACGAGGGTGAACAGAGGAAGGCACAGGGAGAGATCACGGTGTATAACCTCGATCGCCTGGTCCCGGACACCCAGCAGTCCGGGCTTACGATCGGGGATATCGACTTCATCGCCAGGAGGGTCACCGGTGATTCCACGGACATCCAAGTCGATCTGTACTTCGGGAATGACGATCCCAATCCGAGCGGGCCCTTCGATGTCGATGTCAAAGCAAAGGAGTTGGATGCTCACCTTGTTGCCGACAAACAGACGGTTCACGTCGATAACGTCGATCCCGGGAAGATCGTCGTCGCCTCCGTTCGCCTGACCGTTCCTGACCAGTACAACTACGTTGTGGAAGTGCTCGTCTGGAAGAATGGGACGATCATCAAGCGGGGGGAGGGCACTGTGCAGCTACGACCCGGTGTCACGCTGCCGACCGGTGACCAGTTTGTCACGAAGAAGATCGAGACCTCGAAGTTCGTGGCAGAGGAAGGGACGCTTATGCCCTATACTGCACCCTACGCCCCGACAGGTGCCCGTACACCAGGTTTCTCGACACCCCTGGCAGTAATTGCGCTGGCATCGGCCGGGGCGATTGCCCTTGCACGATGGAGGCAGAAGTGATGGAGGAAAAGGCGGGATCGCCCGAGACGGTGACAGAAAAGGAAGGGGGGTCCATGAGCGGAAATGAGAGAGGAAGGGAGAAGACGGGCATCGATTTCATGATCGGTCTCCGGCTGATCGTCCTGCTGCTGGTGTTGATTGCGGCAGTGCAGCTATACTTCAGCATCCAGGGTGTGATCGGGATGTGGGTGGCCGACCGGTTCATCCCCCTGGTGAACGCGGTTTATTACCTCGCGGTCGTCATCGGAGGGATCTGGCTTCTCAAAGACGTTTTGAAAGGGCGATGAGGAAAAAGGTGACTTCCAATGCCGCGGGGGACATTCTTGACCCCAACCTCTAGAAGATGACGGTTGGATGTCAACAACCTCTATTCTTCCAACAAATTATAAAAAATGATTTGTTTTAATCACCCCTCGAGTAGGCAGGATGGAAAAGGCCAGGATCCAGTAAACAAGGGCCCTTGGAATATTAATCAGTGCCATCATTTTCATTCGCTGGAACGGATGAGTGGCACTTTTCCTTCCCACGTAAGGAAAAAAATATGCCATGCATATCCAATTAGCACATATATATTGCAAAGTAATATTGCATATAAATAAATATATATCGATAAAATTAGGGGATGCAGGAAAACACCGACTGGGTGGAACGATGAAAATGCCCTAAATAAGGAGCAATCGTTACGTACCGATCCAAACAGCCCGGGAAACATTCGATGATCTGGAACAATAGGGCCAGTCCGTGAATTCTTGCAAGGAGTAAGATCCGGGCTTGAGGACGAGAGATAGCGATCTGACCCGGAATTGTCAGGTCCTGTCGAATAGGTAAACCGGAAAAAACGGAAAAAATCGCAGATACAAGGAGGGTAAACTATGCAGCGATATCCTAACATAATCGAATCGGGGGGCGTAGTGTTAACTCTGACCCCGGATGAGGCGTATATCGAGTTTATTACGGACCTGCCCCAAAAAGAGAAAAAAGCGTTTATCAAAGAGAACAAGCTCGAGCTGGTCAGGGAGGACACCGGAGTCCTGCCACGACCCGATTTCCATGAAGCATTCCCTGATCAACGCTGGGTGCGTCTTCCCGGTGGGATGCAGGTCGAAGTGTTCATCGAACGGGTTCTTGGTGATAAACGGGTAAGAGTGGCAACCCCCGTCTATCACAGGGCTGACCTGCTGCCGGTGAAGACTGGAATAACCTTTACCGATCACCTCCTGGTGAACTTCAAGACCGATGTTTCCAGCAAAGAGATCTTCTCTCTTATCAGGGAACTGGGCACTGAAGATGTGTCCGGCAAACCCAACCTGTTGGGAGATACATTGCGACGGGTGAGGATCAAAGAATCCAAGAAGCGAAACACCCTTGAAATCGCAGAAGAATTCATGAAATCCGGTCTGGTGAAGTCCGCCGGGCCTGACTGGGCCCAGTTGAACTCCATCTACCAGGCCACGACTCCCAACGATACTTACTGGATGAATCAGTGGAATATGACCCGGATCGGCGCTCCCGACGGCTGGGATCTTACGCAGGGAGTAAACACCGTTGTCATCGCCATCATTGACTCCGGGTGCGACCTCAACCATGAAGATCTTCAGAACAAATACGTACCGGTGGCGGATCGATGGGATGCAGTGGCCGGGACAAACACCCCGGACGATCAGTATGGTCATGGGACCTGCTGCGCGGGCATTGCCGCAGCGGAGACGAACACTGCCACAGCGAGAGGGGTGGCAGGAGTTGCCTGGAACTGCCGCATTATGCCAATCAGCATATATGGGCTCGCCTATGAGTCGCAAATGGTGAGCGCACTGAACTGGGCGCGGACTCACGGGGCACACGTAATCAGCATGAGCATCAAGTTGAGCGGACCCCATGCCAATGTGGATACCGCGATCACCGCTGCCCATACGTCAGGGATCGTTCTTGTTGCCGCTTCGGGCAATGACGAACCCACTGTGCCTCCTAACGAGATAGGGTACCCGGCAAGCCATCCGCTGGTCATGGCCGTCGGCGCTAGCGACCAGGCAGATCACCGCTGTGTCTGGACACCCGGGGTCGAAGCTAGCCAGTTCGGCCCCGATCTCGATGTAGTAGCACCTGGGATCGCCACGTGGACTACTGATCGGTCGGGGAGCGGTGCAGGGTACAATAACAATTTGGCTGCGCATACACCCCCTTACGGTGACTCAGCGGGGCACTATTTCAGCCAATTCGGCGGCACCTCGGGTGCAACACCTCACGTAGCTGGCCTGGCTGCACTCTTGCGGTCTCTCTATCCAGCCCTGACCAACGACCAGGTCCGATCAATTATCGGAAAGACGGCGGAAAAGGTGGGAGGATATGCCTACGATGAGGATCCTGCCCATCCCCTCGGGACCTGGAATAATGAGATGGGGTACGGCCGGATCAATGTCTTCAGGGCGCTGGATTTCGCGGATGTCTGTATCAAGGATCATCCTTCCGATGACGGGACCGTGCCGTTCACCGCAGGTAATTTCTGGGACGAGAGCGATATCGTGGTCCGCAAGACGGATGATAACACCTTCAGCTACCAGAAGGCGGAGAGGGGGCAGACGAACTATATCTATGTCCGGGTGACGAACCTGGGGCCGGCAACGGCCCGGAACGTCCGCGTATCGGTCAGAGCGGTACCCTATCCCGGTACCGAGTTTGTGTATCCAGGCGACTGGACGGCAGTGGATGCAACCCATATCCTGCCGACGGATATTCATCCCAGCTTGGGCAACCTGGCCGCAGGGGCAACGGGTATTGCAAAATTCAGCCTGATTGCAGCGCAGGTCGACCAGCTATACGGCTGGGAACTGGCCCTTTATCACCCATGCCTCCTGGCCGAGGTGCAATGCGACAACGATTATGGCACTCCCGTGGGATTTCATACCTGGCTGAACAATAACCTGGCACAGAGAAATATTTCCACGGAAGAGATCTGGTCCGGGGCAGCCATCACATACCCGTTCGTGGCCGGGAACAAGTTCAACGCGGACAGATATATGGAGATCGTGGTCGAGCGTCCGAAACTTCCACGTGAGGCGGAGTTGCTCCTCGGTATTTCGGAAGCCAATTTGTATTTCCCGGTGGTCGAACCTGTCCGGGCAGGAAAGAAAACGGCGATCACATTCCTGGACAAGACCCGGCTGTCGATGGCACTGTGCGGTTGCAGTGGCGTTCTAACTCTTGGGGCAGGTTCCTCGTTCGATTGCGGTTCACCACTGGACGATGATATCTCGCTGGAGGGTGCCGAATTCGTCGAGAGAGAGGGGAGACGGCTGATTGCAATCCGGGAAAACAGGGCGGTCATCGGCATGCAGAAAATGCCGGGAGAGACGAGGATTATGTCACTGGTGTTCCGCGTGCCGGAAGGAGCAAAAAAAGGAAGCAGTTATCGTATCCGCGTGATGGAAAGAAACAGGAAGCAGGAGATCGTTGGCGGGGTCACATTCAGGGCGGAAGTCAAACGATAAGGCTGTTCATCACCTTTTTTATTTTTCGGAAAGCCCGGGAATCCCCAGAACAATTCCCGAAGAACCCATTCAAAAATATACTATACCCGGCCGTCAGAAGATCTCATGATGAACAAGACTTCCCCCGCAGAATCCTACCAGGCCCCGTTTTTTCTCCTGGTCTTCTCCATCTCCCTCGCCACCTTCATGTCCTCCCTGGACGGGACCATCGTCAACATCGCACTCCCCACCATCTCGGAATCGTTCGGGGTCTCCTCGAGCACCGTCTCCTGGGTCGCCACCGCGTATCTCCTCGTCATGGCAGGCTGTGTCCTGGTCTTTGGGAAGGTCTCGGATATCATCGGGTTCAAGAAGGTGTTCCTTTCGGGATTCCTCATCTTCACGATCGGGTCGTTCGCCTGCGGTTCCCTGGCGGATTTCTTCGACTCCTTCTCCATCCTGGTGGGATCGAGGATCTTCCAGGCGGTGGGTGGTGCGATGATCACCGCGGTCGCTCCCGCCATGATCACCGCGTACGTCCCGATGGAAAAGAAAGGGAAGGCGATGGGGATTATCATGACCCTTGCAGCCCTCGGAACTGCCATTGGGCCCACGATCGGGGGATTGCTGACACAGTACGTCTCGTGGCACTGGATCTTCTTCATCAACGTACCCATCGGGATCTTTGCACTGATCCTTGGAAAGAAAGTGATCCCAAGGACAACCACTCCGGGAACACTGACCGGGTTCGACCGGTACGGTTCGGTGCTGATCTTCGTCGGGCTGGCCACCCTGCTCTTTGCCATGACCGAAGGATACTCGTTTGGGTGGACGTCGCCGCTGATCGCAGGGATGCTCGCAATCGCAGTCATCGCCATCATTGGGTTCATCTGGCGCGAACTGAATGCCCCCGACCCGATCCTGGAACTGCGTCTGTTCAGGAAGAGGAATTTCCTGTTCACCAACCTGATCATGATGCTGGTCTTCCTCTCCTTTGCAGGCATCAATTATCTACTCCCGTTCTACCTCCAGTACGTATTGGGATACTCCACGTCCACCTCCGGACTGGTCCTGACGTCGCTCTCGTTCGCCATGATGATAGGCGGAATCCTGGCCGGCCTGCTCTTCTTCAGGATCGGCGCAAGGCCCCTCTGCATCATCGCCGGCCTCGTCCTGGCCGCCGGCTATTTCATGATGTGGCACCTGCGGGTGGACACGACGCTTGAATTCGTTTCCCTGTGCCTTACCCTCATCGGCTTCGGGATGGGCCTCCTGATCACGCCCGTGGCCAACATGATCATGAACTCGGTTGCGAAATCCTACCAGGGGATGGTCTCCTCGCTGACGAGCCTTGAACGGTTCGCACCCATGACCATCGGGATCGCGATCTTCAACATGATCTTTATCCAGGGGATCGTCTCGATCGGGACGCACCGTGGCGTGACCGAAGCCGCACCGGCGTCCATGAAACTGCAGGTCCTGGCGGCGGGCTTCGACCTGGCATTCTTCGTAAGCTTCCTTCTGGGAATCGTCATCGTCCTCCTCACATTTGTTGCACGGGAGGAGATTCACCCCGATTACCGGGAGGAAAAGGAAGGGCCGGTCATGGGGATGGCGTAAAGAGATCCCGGGGTAGTCACCTCATTTTTGCAATCATCTCGATCTCGACTTTTGCACCCCTGGGAAGCCCCGCGACCTGCACCAGGGCCCTGGCGGGGGCCTCCGACTCGAAATACCGCTGGTAGATACTGTTGACGATCTGGAAATCCTGCATGTCTGTCAGGTAGATACGCGACTGGACGACATCGGAAAAATCAAGTCCTGCGGTTCCGAGTACGGCTTCCAGATTCTCCATCGCCTGCACCGCCTGTTCGCCTGCCGTTGCGGACAGATTGCCGGTACCGGGATCAAGACCGATCTGGCCCGAGATAAACACATAGTCTCCATACTGCACTGCCTGGCTGTACGGCCCGATCGGTGCCGGTGCCTGGTCGGACACGAGGATCCGTTTTCCCGGATGCTGGTCTGACGGTACAAGAATCGCGTGCAGGGCAAATCCCGCAAGGAACGCGATTGCTAAAAGAAGGATAAGAAAAAGGATTTTTCTATCGCCCTTCTCCTGGATCATAGGACTTCATACGCTGTTGCCGGGTAAGAAGATAATCACCCCGCTCTGGGGGTGGATCTATATCCGGGCCGTTTCCGGTGATAAAAACGGGGACATCGACATCTCACAATTCGGAGGTTTTTACCCGCAGAAGCGGAAACAAGGTTTACGCCCTTATGGACCAGACGATCCTGCCGTCCCTGAAGAGGGTGATCAGCCCGCCGCTCTGGGAGACCACGACCCCGATCGACCGGGTCACCATGGTGATCCCGGCCACCGAGGAATGGCGTGAACCGAGCCCTTTGGGAAGGTGGACCCTGCTCATATCCACGGTGATGTACCTCCCTGCGGCTTCCACGACACCGTTGCCGGTGATGAGGAACGCCCCGTCCAGCTGGGCAAACTCCTTGATATTTCCGGCAAACCCGGTATCCGTGATCCGTCGTTCCCCCTCCTTGTGGCCGTGGAACGGATTCAGGACAAACTGCTTCGAATGGGCCAGGACGTGATCGGTATCCCCGACCACGAAGGAGGTCCCGACCGCCTGCCCCTCCCTACCCTCCCTCGCGATCTGCAGGGCGACCTGCAGGACAGAAGAGAGGACGTCCGGAGTGACGTCGGTTCCCTCGCATATCTTCTCCCGTTCCTCCGTGGTCGGCAGATCCCCGGTCATTGCCTTCGCCCCTTCGCCCAGGTGCTCCCTCAACGCCGATCTACCCGCTTCCATGGAATTCTTCTCCCATTCCTCTGCCATTTTCACGTAGGTAGCACGTTTCGCGGGGGATTCTTCTGCGAGGGAACGGAGCATCCGGGCGCAGATATGGGCGCTTGCCGCAGCGGTCGTCATATCCCCCCGCCTTTTTGCATCGTAGAAGAGCTCTTCCTGGATCGAGACAGTGCCCGGGATATCCGGGTTCGGGGGCTGTCCGCGTTTCCTGTGGAGGAGCCACTGGGAGAACACGGCGATCAGCACGACCAGGATGGCGGTGACGAGCATATAGAGGAACACCGGCTGGCTCTCGGGCGGCGGGGACGCCATGTTCTGGCCGGGCGGACCGATAGGCTCCTCCTTCAGATCCAGGGTGATCCTCTTCGAACTGGACAGTCCGTCAGACTGGAACCCCGTGACGTTGATCGTGAAGATGCCGGCTTCGGGGTAGCGGTAGGTCGCGGGGAGGTCCGCATACTGGAGATAGATCCCATCCCCCCAGTCCACCGCGACCGAACTGATCGCAGTCCCCTGGGACCCTGTGTTGAGATTCCCATTCAGCGTGACGTTCAGCCCGTCGATGACCGGTTCGAGGAGCGTGAGGACGGGAGGACTCGCCATGGTCCCCGGACCTCCCTGCGAACCGGGGGAAAGGGTTTCCACCCCGGGGGGAGCTCCGGGAATCCCGGAACGTTCCATCACGAGTACTGCCAGTTCTGTACTATCCTTTCCGTCGGATTGGGTGGCCGTGACCGAGAGTGTATAGGTGCCGGCGGCAGGGTACTGGTGGGAATAAGGGAATCCGTGGTATTCCGGGGAACTGTGATCGCCCCAGTCCCAGCGTATCGTGGTAATGGCAACATCCCCGGACCCGGGAGTGGCCGTCCCGTAGACCGTGCAGGTGAGATTGTTCACCTCGATCTGTTCCAGGACAAGGCGGGGAGGGGGACTGGAAGGAACCGGGGGGATCTCCGTGGAGGGGGTACCCGTGGTCCCGGCCGTTGTAGGAGAGACGTTTACGGGAGCAGGTCCGCTTGGAGTATCCTCCGCCGTGGTGTTCTCCGGGAATTCCGCGGATACCGCCCCGGATACCAGAAAAAGTACAATGACCAGCAGGGAAAAAATCTGCCGTGCTGCAGAAGATAAAAAGTCTCCCTTATGCATCGATTCGTCCCGGTGGTTTCCCGATCAATCTATCGTGATGATCGCTATTAAAGATGGAAGATATCCCTCTTCCTGGACCCAAAAATCCCCCTACAACGCCCCTTCGCTCTCTGGAGTCTTCTTTGCCGGCTTTTTTTCCTCGATCCCTGGTGCCGGTCTGATCTCCTCTTTCTTTCCTTCCGTCTCCGCGGAAAGGACCTTCGAGAGGGAGACCGTCCCTGTCATATCCCCGAGCGTCATCGTGTTCAGCACCGTGGAGGGGACGATGACCAGGGTCGCTTTCTCCTTCAACCCCTCGTAGAGCATGTTCATTGCACGGAGGTGGAGGGCGGTCGGATTGTTCTGGTAGGTCCGTGCCGCCTCCTCGAACTTCTCGGCGACCTGCCGCTCCGAATCGCCGAGGATCACGCGGGCCTGGCGTTCGCGTTCCGCCTGGGCCTGCATGGACATCGCGTCCTGGAGCTCGTTCGGGATCAGGACATCCCGGATCTCGACCGAACTGACGTGGACCCCCCACTCGGTCGTCCGGAGGTCGATGATCTTCTGGAGTTCGATGTCCAGTTTCTCCCGTCCTTCCAGCATGTCGGAGAGGAGGGACTTGCCGATCACCTCCCGGAGAGCCGTCTGGGAGGCGAGGCTGATCGCGGACCGGTAGTCCTCGACCTGGAGGGCCGCCTTCTCGGGATCGAGCACCTTCCAGAAGAGGATCGCCTCGACATCGACGGGGACGGTGTCCTTGGTCAGGGTTTTTTCGGCCTTGAACGTGGTGGTAATGATGCGGGTATCGATCCAGTAGGCGACCCGCTCCAGGACGGGGTTGNNACCCCTTCAACCCGGTGTAGTTCCCGAGCCGGAGCACCACTGCCTTCTCCCACTGGTCGGCAATCTTTACCGAGGCGGCGATATAGGCGGAGGCGAGGATCCAGATCACTGCCGCTGCGAGATAGACCAGCTGGACAGGACCGCGGATGGCGAGATATACCAGCCAGAGTGCCGGGACTACCAGGACTGCCAGGATCAGCCAGGGCAGGGGATGCTGTTGTGACATAATAGTCCTACTGCCATGTGAAGGGGATAAGGGTATAGATCAAGGAAAAACCGCAGTCAACCCCGGGATGGCGGGAAAAGGGATGACCCCTCGAAAAACATGTCTCAGTCCTTTGCCCTGAAGATCAGCCACCCATGATCCCCGGCCTTTTTGAACCGGACAAGCACGTACCGACCCGAGATTTTGTCGCCCTGCATCACGACCTCGATCTTGTCGGTCTCCCAGACCATCGGCTCAAAGAGGCCCCTGTCCCAGATCTTCACCTCCCCGGCCCCATACTCCCCTTTCGGGATTGTTCCTTCGAAGCTTCCGTATTCCAGGGGGTGGTCCTCGGTCTCTACCGCAATCCTCTTCTCCCCCGGCGTCTCGGGGACACCCTTCGGCACCGCCCAGGATTTCAAAACCCCGTCCCGCTCCAGGCGCAGATCGAAGTGGTGGTGCCTGGACTGGTGCTCCTGGATCACGAAGATCGGGTGTTCCTGTCCGGTCCTGGCAACTCCTGCAGGTTCGGGGGTCTTTCCAAAGTTCCGCAGTTTCCGGTATTCATTGAGAGGCATGAGAGATCCTTCTCCAACATTGAGTCATATCCGGGCGTTGTTTTCCATCGATGGATGCCTTCGCCGTCAGCTCTGCCCGGCCTTCATCTGGGCGAGCGTCTCGCGGAGGGCGGCCATGAGTTCCTTTGCTTCCTCGGCCTTAGGCTCCTCGACCCGGATCGTCTCCCCCTCCATCTTCTTTCTGATCAGGTCCTCGACCTGCTCCCGGTACCGGTCGTGGTACTCGGAAAGGTCGAGGTCGCCGGAGAGTTCGTTGATGATCCGGACCGCGAGTTCGAGTTCCTTCTTACTGGGTTCCTTCAGGGAGTTCAGCTCCTCGAGAACCCGGGGATCCATCACCTCGTCGCGGTAATGGAGCGTGGTGAGGATGAGGGCATCGCGGTACTCGCGGATGATGGCCGGGTATTCCTTCGTGCGGAGGGTGATCCTCCCGATCCCGGCCTTCCCCTCCGACCGGAAGGCGGCGAGGAGAAGGGCGTAGGCCTCGGGATTCTTATCCGGGAGAAGGAGATAGTTCGAATTGAAATAGACGGGGTCCAGCCCGAGCGAGTACACGAACTTGTCGATCCGGATCCTCCGGTCCGATTCGGGCCGCACCGCATCGAGTTCTTTCTTGTCGAACAGGAGGAACTCGCCCGGCCGGACTTCGTACCCCCTCCCGACGTCCGCCCAGGGGACTGTCTCGTGATCGTGCTCGCAGACACGCTCGTACCGGATAGGCTGCCCGTCCCTGACATGGAGCAGGCGGAACGAGATCGAGTGGTCCCGGACAAGCGGGTTTGCCTTCACGGGGATGTTCACGAGACCGATACTGATGCTCCCGCTCCAGATCGGCCGGTGCGGAGGTGCCGGTTCTTTCTCCTCTTCGTTCATTCGCTCTCCGTCCAGATCTCCTGGCGGTCGGATAGGATCCCCCGCCAGGGATCGTCCATTTTCGAACTCACCGTGCCGATATTAAAATCTTCGGGTCGGGCTCCCGACTCCAGCGCCTGCCACGAGATCGGCATGGAGACCGTGGCCTCCTCCCTTGCCCGGAGGCTGTACGGGCAGATCATGGTCTTCCAGGCCGCGTTCTGCGCATAATCGACGAGGACGGATCCCGGTCTCTTTGCCCTGGAGGAGGCTTCGTGGACAACCCGGTCCGACCGGCGGGAGAGGAGGATCCCCGCCGAATGGACCGCATCGCGGACCTGCCGGAAGGTGTATTTTTCCTCAAGGGGGATGAGGACGTGGAGCCCTTTCTTTCCCGAGGTCTTTAGGTAACTGCGGACTCCCGCCTCCACAAGCAGGTCCCGGAGCTGGAGGGCAACCTCGGCCGCCTCGGGAAATTGTGCAGGGGGCTGGGGGTCGAGATCAAAGAATGCGAACAGGGGGACCCGCGGATTTCCGACCCTCGAGAGAGTGACATGGAGTTCGAGGGAAGCGAGGTTCGCCAGCCATGCCAGGGTCTCCGGCCGATCGCAGACGATGTAGTGGATATCCCTGTCCGCCGTCTCCGAATGGTGCACCGCCGTCGTGACCCATGACGGGGTCCCGGCCGGTGCATCCTTCTCGTAGAACCCCTCGTGATCCACTCCCTCCGGGAACCGGTGGAGCATCACCGCCCGGTCTTCGAGGTGAGGGAGCATCCGGGGTGCCATCCGGATATAGTATTCGATCACCCTGCCCTTGGTGATCCCGAGAGAGGGAAAGAGGACCTTGCCGGTATTGGAGAACTCGATGGTTGGGGATGGCTCCATGAAGGTTCTTCCGCGGGATAAGGATTGAACCTGGCGGTCGGAGTGAGAGGGATCCGGATCTGCCGGACGGGTCCGAAATCCGGGGATCCGGATTCCGATCCGGGAGATTCCACCGGATGGTGAACCATATAAAGCCTCCCGGCGAAGAGTACACCAGTGAGGACAGTAATCCTTGGGGGCGGGCTCACCGGCGTGACCCTTGCCCGGCTGCTGCGGGAACGGGGGCACCAGGTCGTTGTGCTGGAGTCGGAGGAGTCGATCGGCGGTCTGTGCCGTTCCCGGACAGAGGCGGGATTCACCTTCGACACCGGGGGCTCGCACATCATCTTCTCCAGGGACCAGGAAGTCCTTTCGTTCATGCAGAGTGTCCTTTCGGAGAACCAGGACCGGAGGAACAGGAACACCAGGATCTTTTATAAAAACCTCCTCGTGAAGTACCCGTTCGAGAACGGCCTCTCCGACCTCCCGAAAGAGGACCGCTTCTTCTGCCTCGACGAATTTGTAAAAAACCTCATCCGCGTGGAGAAGGGGGAGGTCCCCCCGCCGTCCAACTTCCGGGAATGGATCTTCCATACCTTCGGCAAGGGGATCGCGGAACTCTACATGGTCCCGTACAACGAGAAGATCTGGAACTATCCGACCGAGATGATGTCCCTCCACTGGGTCGAGGGGAGGGTTCCCCGACCTCCCGTGGAGGACGTGATCCGGTCCGCCGTCGGGATCGAGACCGAGGGCTATACCCACCAGTCGGTCTTTTCCTATCCGGTGAAGGGAGGGATCGAAGCTCTCGTCCGGGCCATGGCATCCGGCATCGAGGGGGACATCCTATGCAGGTTCCCCATCCGTTCCGTCCGAAAGGTGGGAGATCGGTGGATGGTGAGCGACGGCGTCCGCACCATCGAGGGGGATGCGGTGATCAGCACCATCCCGCTCCAGAACCTGCTCC
>DAEV01000068.1 GCA_002509495.1 Methanolinea sp. UBA473
ATCCTCCTCTTCTCCCAGGGAAGAATGGTCGACCGGGTAATCGGCGCCTATCCGAAAGACGCCCTCCGGGCAAGGATCGTGAAGACGTTCGGGATCTCGTAGCGTCTTACCCTTCATTTTTTTATAGCCCTATTTCCGGGCTGGAAAATGAGGACCGCGGTATTGCTCTGACAGGAGGGGTTATACCCGTGAAGGGCTCCGCCATTCGCAACCTGGGGCCACCTACGGTGGCCTAACCTCCAAATCCGGGCATGTCCTATTCTCAGGGTTGAGATTCCCCTCCTTGCACCACCCCGATTTGCGATATGCCCTGGCCATGGGATGTTCTCTGATCAGGAGTTGGAACTTCTTATGAGAGCATGGTTTTAGCGACCGAAGGTCGCCTGGGGTTCGAAGGGGCGAAGCCGCTTAGGACCAAACTCTCTTATGTCAAGCCAGTCCAGAACTCTAGTGAAATGGCAGGAACGCGCATAATCGTGGGGCTCTCGGGTGCGAGCGGGATCGTATATGGGATCCGCCTCCTGGAAGCGGCAAAAAGCCTCGGGGTGGAGACCGACCTGATCATGACCGACCTTGCGGCCAAGATGATCGAGATCGAGACTTCCCTCCCCCCGGAAAAGGTCACCGACTTGGCAACCCGGGTGCACGACAGCTTCGACTTCACCTCGCCGCTTGCGAGCGGGGGGTTCCGGCACCAGGGGATGGTGATCATCCCCTGCAGCATGAAGACCGTGGCGGGCATCGCCTGCGGGTTCGCCGACAACCTCCTCCTCCGGGCCGCGGACTGCACCCTCAAGGAGCGTCGTCCGCTGGTGATCGTCCCGCGGGAGACGCCACTATCAGCCATCCACCTGCGGAACCTCCTCACCCTTTCCGAGGCAGGTGCGACCATCCTCCCTGCCGCTCCGGGATTCTACCACCAACCAAGGACCATCCCAGATCTCGTAGACCACGTGGTGGGCAAGGTTTTCGACGTGCTCTCCATCGATCACCACCTGTACAGGAGGTGGAGGGAAGGGGAGCAGGGAGGGAAGTGATAGGAAAGCAGGACAAGAAAGGATGAATTAGTTCCCTATACGATTCCAATGTTCTGTCCAATATTTTTTAATATCCACCCCTCTTCTCCAGCAGTTCCCGGATCGCCCTCACTTCGGTGATCAACTCGTCAGTTCCACTGATCGCCATAGCCGGCTTCACCCGCGTGCCGGTGGCGTCGGTCGCACCGCTCATCGTCCGGGTGTCGCGGATCAGGGAACGGAGGGTCTCGCGGAGTTCCTCGGCCTCCACGATCCCTTCCAGGGTGATCTCGGCCTTGTATTGGCCCGAGTACCCCGCAGTCTGGAGCTTGATCAGGGAGAACCCGAAGTACCGCATCAGCGGGCCCTGGTAGATGTCGATGTTCGTGATCCGGTCGTACGGGACGATGCCGGTCTGGCGGAACCAGACTCCCCGTTTCCAGGACACTTCGTCGTCTTTCAACTCGAACCAGATGCTCTCGTAGTATTTCCAGATCCAGAACGCGTACCAGCAGATCACGATCAGGACGATTGCGACCATCGCGCCGAGGATCAGAAGGGATCCGGATAAGTATCCCGCAGCGACGAATATCGCACCGAAGAACAGCATCGCGACCACGAAAATTATGGTAAAGAGGCTGACGATAGAGCGGTCCGGCTTGAAGGGGGTAAAGAGAGGGAAGTGGGAGGATTTCATGATATTCACACATCAGGTCTTGGATGAGGGTTTCGTTGGGATTTTTCAGGGATAAAGGTTGGGGGCAATTCGATCAATAGGCAAGGATGATGTAACCGCCGTCGGACGTGGAAGTGACAGATTGTATCCCCCAATAATTGATGGAATTCAGGTCGGTTGCCCATGATTCCGTCTCGTTGATGTCCATCTTCAGGATCCACTTTGATGAAGGTTGATCTGCAAGGATATACCCCCCATCTATAGTCGGATATCCTAACCTGCGATCCGTGATAGATCGCTTCTCGATAATGTTCTTGTTTTTATCGAGAATTATCTCGAATGGCTCACTGATAGTTCGTTGATTTGCCTGGTCTTTCTTCTCCTCCCAGAAAATGAGTGAATAACCATCAGGCGTGGCCCGGAATATCGGAGAGTTACGCAAGGCATCGTTGAAGGAGATCATCCAGGTGAAATGACCGGTCTGGTTGATACCCGAAACAAAGATTCCCCCTAATTTGCCACTCGCCCCGATGATATATCCTCCTTCATCTTCGTCCTTTAATATCCATCTGACTTCTCCCCTTCCGATTTCCCTGGATATGTTTTGCCAGACCAGGTTTCCCTGTCCGTCCAATTCTTCGACCGAAGGGTAGCTCTTCTCATTGATCTGCGCGGAGCCGGCCGCGATAATACCTCCCTCTTCCGTTTCAACCATCACCCGGGCGATCACCCCGGGAAACGTCCTGTTCCACCTAAGATCAGCCCTCTGATTCAGTCTCATCAATTTTCCATAATCGGTCCATGCGGCATATCCCCCATCAGATGTGGAAATGAGGGAGGTTACTTCACCTTTTGTTTCTTCCAGCTGCCTGTCCCACAGGATCTCGCCGGTAGGGGCCAGGATTACCACCCGCGGGTGTTGTCTCCCGATCCGTTCATGGGTGATCTGCCCGCCGAGCGCATATCTCCCCTCCGATGTCTCGACCAGGGAACTGGCGGTAGCATCAAAGCCGGCCATGATCCTGCGGACCCATTCCAGGTTACCGTTCGGATCGAGCTTGATGACAACGATGTCACGGTTCGGTTCATAATCCAGCTGGAACATTGAAAAAAGTAGCAATCCGGCTACGACAACTGAAACTGCAACGGCCAGGAAAAGAAGGAAACGATATTCGGAGGGCAGGATTTTATTCACCATTCTCAATAAGGGATCTCTTTATAAAAATAAATGTGGATGAGATGTGACCGTTCCCTCTCTCGTCTTGTAGGATTCTATTGGGGGTGCAGCGTCGCGGTCTGAATGACGATAACTTTGATTCGTTTACGGATCGTAACCCTGTAGAGTAAATTCTTCGGATACAGGTGTCAGGGTTCGAGTTCCATGCCGGGAGAGAATAAAAAAGAGATCGAGTCATCAGACCGCTTCGAGCGCGAGTCCGACCTCATCCAGCACTTCTTCAGGCGCTCCCTCTTCCTCTCGCTCACGATCGGGATCCCTTTCTGCACCTTCAAGCTCCTCTTTGGCGTGACTGCGGTCCGCGTCGGTCCGGACACACACCCGTTCCTTGTTGCATTTGGGTGGATCGTCATCCTGTGGGCAGGAATGGACCTCCTGATGAATGCCGGGCGTGCCCTCCTGGATCTCGTCCACAGGCCGGTGTCGTTCGAATACTGCACCATCGCCCAGCTGGGACGACTCTTCCGGATGCCGCTCGTATTCCTCGCCATCGATACGATGCTCTCGTTCGTCATCATCTGTGTCATGCTCTGGTCCGGCTGGATTACCCGACTCACACCGTTCGAATCGGCCCTCTGGTACGCGGCGACCACCCTCAACCTGATCAGCCTATCCCTGGTCTCCCTGTACAACGAGGTGAAGAGGGTGGGGTATTGACGGGTCTGGTTTTATTCAGATCTAAAAAAATCCAGGGTGGGGAATCAGGATTCCGCAGGCTCGCCGGGTTTGCAGGAGCCACGCAAGACCTGGAGGATAAGGACAACCAGCGCCGAGAGCGGGAGGGCGATGATAAGTGGATCGATGGCACTCCACGGGAAGCCGAGAATCCCGACTTTCCCAGGAAGGGCATTGGAGAGCCCGAAGACCGAAGCATACTTTGCGTTCACGAAGAGGGCCCAGATGAACCAGACTACTGCCCCGGTAACAAGGCTTGCTTTTGCAGCCAGCAGATCGGGATGTTTACAATACACGGCCACGGCAAATACCGGCAGGAAGGCGGAAGCACACAAACCCATGAACATGGCAGTGGCAATCGCGATGATGCTGCCGGGCATGAGCAACGCGATGATCACGCTCGCGATGATCATGACGATGACCCCCGCCTGGTTTGCTTTCAGGGAGAGCGCACACTCCCGTCCCCTTCCCCAGACGTCACAGATGAGGGCTGTCCCCATGGTATGGAATAGGGAACTCAAAGTGGACATTGCCGCGGCCAGGAGCGTGATCATGAAGATGACGACGAACCATTCGGGCATGGCAAGGTTGATGAACAGGGGGATGACAGTGTCCAGGTTTCCGCCCGCCGCAGCCACCGCGAGCTTCCCCTGTGTCTGGTAGAAGTAGACATTGGTGAGAGCGCCTACGGTGAAAGCGACCCCTGTCATCATCAGGATGAACGGTCCTCCGACAAGGACGGCCCGGTTTAAGGATCTGCCATCCTTTGCAGTCATGAACCGTACGACCAGCTGGGGCTGGGCCAGGACCCCGATCCCGACCCCGAGGACAAGAGTGGTCACGAGCGTGAACCAGATGGAGGATCCCGGCAATGGCATCGAGGTCCACCCGGTCATCCCCTGCCCTGCAAGGGCATCCGGGACCAGGCTTGACATAGCCGTAAGAGCGGAGTTCGCCGCCGTGACCCCGCCGAGGATGAGGTAGGTGGACACGAGCAGGACCGTCATTCCCACGAGCATGATGGTCCCCTGCACCGCATCGGTGTACATCACCGCGATGAGACCGCCGAAGATGACATAGACGGCCACGATGGCAGCGAACCCGATAAGGGCCGTGCCATAGGAGATCCCAAGGGTTTCTTTGATGAACTGCGCACCGCCGATCAGGACTGCGGCGGTATAGAGGGGCATCCCGACGATAATTACGAGACCTGATACGACCTGCATGAACGGCGACCGGTAGATCTTCCCCATCAGGTCGGGGAACGTGACAGCCTTCAACCTCTGCCCGATCTCCCTCGTCTTCTTGCCGAACACTGCGAAGGCGAGGAGGATGCCGACTCCGATATTAAAGACGGTGAGCCAGATAAGGCCCATTCCCAGATTTGCTGCCTGGCCTCCGAACCCGATGATCGCGGAGGTGGAGATGAAAGTGGCGCCGTAAGAGAGCGCGATGACCAACGGATGGGCATTTCTTCCTGCCACCAGGTAGTCCTCGGCACCTTTTGTCTTCCGGTACCCGAGGTACCCCAGGGCGAGCATGAGGACGACGTAGACGGCCGTGATGGCCACTATGAGGTCGGTGCCGGCGGCCATTTTTAGTCCCCCGCGTTCCAGTTCAGGAGACCATAGAGGATGCAGGCCAGGGCCAGGGCTATACAGAGCAGATATGCGATCCAAATCTGTGGGTCAGGAATTCCAAGCATGAGTGAAACCTCCGGTAAAATCCAGGGATATACGTTACAGGGGACCAGGGCTGGGTGCCGTGGGTCCCCTACCTAAACAGGAAGAAGGAAAAGACGTTTACGTCGAAGAAAATTGTACATTGATCGTTTTCTGGCGTAATCGTCATCAGGATTTACCTGATTAATCTGGTGAATTCTCCGTATTTATGCGTTTCTCATTGGATCCGGGAAAAAGAAATAACCCCTGGAAGAGCCCACAGTGGGATGATCAAGAGTGGAAGAGGTCTTTTCCGGACTCCATGGGACCCTCCAGCAGGTACTCGCCAACAGGCTGGGGTGGACGACCCTCCGGGAGGTCCAGTCCCGGGCCTACCGGGCGGTTTCCAGCGGGCACGATGTCCTGGTCATCGCGCCCACCGCGGGAGGAAAAACCGAGGCCGCGCTCATCCCTGTCCTGGACGGGATTCTCCGGAAAGGTTCCCGCGGCGTGGCCTGCCTGTACATCTCGCCTTTAAAAGCGCTGATCAACGACCAGGAGGAACGGTTCAGGGCTTTCTGTACCCCTACGGGACTTGAGGTCCGGATGTGGCACGGGGACGTTCCACGGGGAGACCGGTCCTGGGAGGAGGGGGAGCCGCCCCACATCCTGATGATCACCCCCGAGTCACTCGAGGTGCTTATGGGAGAGGAATCGCTTGCCCGCGACCTCTCCTTTGCCCGGTATGTAATCGTGGACGAACTCCACGCGTTCGTGGAGTCTGAAAGGGGAGTGCACCTGAAGGTCCTCCTGGACCGCCTGGACCTGTTGGCGAAGAGAAAAGTCCAGAGGATATGCCTCTCTGCGACGGTGGGGAATCCGGACGAGGTCCTCTCCTGGATCTCAGGAGAAGGGAACAGGAAGGAGGTTGTGCAGATCCCGGTGGCTGCCAGGGAGAAACGGTTCTCGTTTCGCCTGGAGGAGGACGAACAACGCAGGATGGAAGCCCTGGTCCGGATCGCATCCGGAAAAAAAGCCCTGGTTTTTGTGAACAGCCGGGCCGAGGCGGAGGCGGTGGGGAAAGCCCTGAAAGGCAGGGTCGAACACCTGTCGGTCCATCATTCATCCCTCTCCCCCGAGATCCGGAAGAAGGCGGAAGAAGCATTTTCGGAGGAAGGGAGCGCATGCATCATCTGCACCAGCACGCTCGAACTCGGGATCGATATCGGGGACCTGGATGTCGTCGTGCAGGTAGGTCCCCCCACTTCGGTATCCTCGTTCCTGCAGCGGATGGGCCGGAGCGGGAGGAGGGGCAGGGCTCCCTACATGGCCTGTCTCCTGCGGGACCCCTGGGAACTCCTCGTCAGCATCGCAGTGATCGAGAGCGCAAGCAGGAAGCGGATCGAACCGTTGGTGCCACCTGGGCGGCCGTACAATGTCCTGGTGCAGCAGGTTCTCCTGGAGGTCGCCCGCCGGAGGCGCATCTCTCGGAACCGGATCATGCGTTCCATTACCCGGATCCCCTCGTGGAAGGACCTTCCCCCGGGGAGCCTTGACCTCCTCTTCTCGTACCTCGAGGAAGAGAAGTTCCTTATCCGGGACGGGGAGATGCTCATGCCCGGGAGCCACATGGAGGACCTGTTCGGCAAATCCAACTGGAAGGATCTGTATTCGGTGATACGGGGGGGCGGGGAGTTCCGGGCGGTTACTCCGGAAGGGGAACTGGTAGGCCGGCTCGATTCCAGGTTTGTGGCGGCCGGGGATCGGGGCAGTTTCAACCTTGGGGGAAGGACCTGGACCCTCATCAAGAGCGATGAATCCCACAACCTCGTTGTCGTCGTGCCGGGCGAGGAAGCACGTGGGAAGGTGTTCTGGACCGGTGGCCAGGCCGGGTATTCTGCCGCTGTCTGCCAGGCCGTCCAGCATGTCCTCTCCCGGCGGCGATCCCTCCTTCCTCTCCCGGAGAAGGAACAGGTTGCCCTCCAGGCTCTCTGCGAAATGGTTCCGCCCATCCACAGATCCGGGATCCACCTGTGGGAGGAGGAGGGGAAGAGGAAGCGGGACGTGGTGGCCCTCACCTTCCTTTCCAGGAGCGGGAATGCGCTCCTTTCTGCGCTGCTTCGAAGGGTCCTTCCTGAGAACACCAGGATCCGGTACGACGACTTCTCACTCCTGTTCCCTGATTTTGCCACATCGGGCGCAACAGAAAGGGTCGGCGACGCGCTCTCCACCGTGATGGCGATGGACGTGGAGGAGATGGCCCGCCTGATCCCGCTTCCCCCCCGGGAGAACTGGAAGTTCGGGGCAGCCCTTCCGGAAGCCCTGGTACGGGAAATGGCCATCAGGGACACCTGGAAACTTGAAGAATTCGCTGGTATCCTGTCGAAACTCCAGGTCTACCCGGTTCAGCCAGCGGGGAAAAAAACCGGATAGGGGGTCAGGTCACCACCGCTCTCTGGAACCGCCACCATGCGAGTCCGAACATCGCTGCGGCGAATACTACGAGGACCGAGAGGGAGACCAGGAGGTCTGTCGTGGTCGTTATATACTCGATTCCGATCGCCTGGTAATGGCCCCCGATGGCAAAGTAACGTATCCCGTTTACGAGGTGGGTGAGGGGATTTCCCATGGATACGGCCTGGAGGATCGGAGGGAAGGCATTCACGGGATACAGGGCATTGCTTGCAAAGAAGATGGGCATGGTCAGGAGGGTCATGATCCCCTGCATGCCTTCAGGGGTCTCGAGAGAGATGGCAATCGCGGCAGAGAGGAATAGGAACCCAAGGGAGAAGATCCCCACGAAAAGGAGGATTCCCAGGATGGAGAAGATCACTTCTGCAGGTCCGAATCCCGCAAAGAACTCGGCCCCGATGAGGATTCCGAAGGCCATGATGATGACGGACTGGATGAAGGACTTGGTCATCCCCGAGAGTGCGATCCCGAAGATAATGTGGTCCCTCGGCAGGGGGCTTGCCATGACCTCGCGCATGAGCCCCCAGTTTTTGTCGAAAAGGAGGACCATACCCCCAAAGAGGCTCGTGAAAAGGGTGGTCATGGCGATAACCCCGGCTGCCATGAACGTCAGGTACCCGATATTCGGGATCCCGGGAAGCGGAGGGACGTCTGTGGTGAGCCGGTTAAAATTCGAGGACATCGCGATCCCGAAGAATGCCATCCAGAGCGCCGGCTGGACGAGGGAAGAGAAGAGCAGGGTCCGGAACCGGACGAACCGGATCATGTCCCGCCAGTAGATGGTGAGGAACCCGAGGTTCATGGTCATCGCCTAATCGCCCTGGAATGAGCTGCGGCCGGGCTCTCCGCGCCCTCCTCCCGCAGTTCCCTTCCTGTGAAATGGACGAATACATCGTCCATCGAGGGTTTTTTCAGGTTCACGGTGTGGATGCGGATCCCCTTCCCCTGGAGGGTCTCCATGATCCTTGGCAGGAGATGGGTGCCGTCCTGGTTGACGAGAGCGACGAATCCCTTCGACTTCTCCTGTATGTCGGTCACTTCTTCCATCCCGCGGAGTGCGGTCCCGGCAATTACGTTGTCACTGGTTTCCAGGTAGATCAGGTCCTCTCCGAGCATATTCTTGAGCTCCCATGTACGTCCCGTGGCGATGATCCGGCCGTGGTCGATGATGCTGATCCGGTCGCTGAGTTGATCGGCCTCGTCCATGTAATGGGTGGTGAGGAAGATGGTGGTACCTTCCTCGTTCACGGACTTGATATACTCCCACATGCGCATGCGGGTCTGGGGGTCCAGCCCGATGGTAGGTTCGTCCAGGAAGAGCACCCTCGGCCTCGTCATCAGTCCGCGTGCGATCTCCAGCCTCCGCTTCATCCCTCCGGAGAGGTGCTTGGTGAGGGTGTCCCGTTTTCCCTCGAGCTCCACCAGGTCCAGGAGTTCGTCGATCCTGGATCTCCGCTCCTTGTGGGGCATGCGGTAGAGGCACCCGTGGAATTCCAGGATCTCCCAGCAGGTCATGTCCCTGTCAAGGGTTACCTCCTGGAACACGATTCCGATGGACGCCCTTACTTTTGACGGTTCCGCTGCGACATCGAACCCGGCGACCCTGGCGGAACCTTTCTGGAGGCGGAGGAGGGTGGTGAGCACGTTGATGGCGGTGCTCTTCCCCGCACCGTTCGGGCCCAGGAAGGAGAAGATCTCCCCTTCCTCCACAGTGAAACTGATCCCGTCGACCGCGGCGAAGTCCCCGTACCGGTGCTCCAGTCCGGAGACCTCGATGATGTTTCCGCTCACAGGTCACCTTCGGACCAATCTGACATCCCGCCCGAAATCATGCGATCTTCTCGATCAAGCGGGCCACGTTCTCGGTGAAGATCCGCACGGTATTGATCCCTTCCACGTCCTTCCACACTTCGCCGGGTTCCCGCCCGAAGACCATGTTCCAGTAGGTGGAGCCCGGCACGATCATGTTGTTGATGAGGAAGAACATGAGCATCTCCTGGAGGGTAGCGGTATGACCTCCCCTGCGGGCAATGGCGATAGGTCCCCCCACTTTCCAGGAGAGAAACCTGTCGGTGGACATGGAGACCATCCCGATCCGCTGAAGGGCGGACATCACGTCGCCGCGTGCTGTTCCGAAATAGACCGGGGATGCCACGATGAAACCGTCGCAGGTCCGGAGAGTATCGATCATTTGGGGCAGCCCATCCTCCAGCACGCAGTTCCCCTCGGCTCCGCAACGCCCGCAGGCAGTGCACGATTCGATCTTCTTTCCCGCCAGGGAGACGACCACGGGAATAAGGCCCCTGTCCCTGATGACACGTGCGCACTCCTCCACCACCTGGGCGCAATTTCCCTCGGGCCGCGGGCTTCCGCACAGGAACATCACTTTTTTCATGATATCTCAATGAACTATACAGTCTCTTGGTATATAGAGTTCAATCCGGGCAAAAGATACCGGAACTCCCGGAATCAGGCCGGCGGGAGTTTTGGAAGGCTCGATATGCCGGGTTTCCGGGTGATGATCTTCTGCATCCGGGCAGCAGGGAGAACTATTTCACCGTGGGATAACAATTCTCATCCGGGCATGACCGAAGACAGCGATTCCGAATACGAGGAACGAATTGCGTATTTTATCAGCCGATTGCAGGGCGAAAGTCCGGCTGACAGGTGGAAGGCGATCGAATCGCTGGCCCGCATGGGAGATCACCGGGCAGTCGAGCCTATCATAGAGGCGCTCTCGGACGAGGACTGGAGGGTGCGGCAGAAGGCCGCATGGGCACTGGGATTCATGGGAGACGATCGAGCCCTCGTTCCACTGCGTCGTGCTCTCCGGAATGAGACGGAGGGGGTCCGGGAGATGATCCTGGAAGCCCTCGACCAGATTAAAATGAAGATGGCCAGGGGATGAATGGGATGAGTACCAGGGATCTCTCGCGTGATCCTGTGGCACTCCAGGAAAATACCGATCCGAAGGTACCGGGCGATTCTTCAGGGATTTTATGCGTTAGGGACCTGCACGATTCCCCAGGCGCTCGACCTCCTGGATCCCGCTCTCATCATTTATCAGGTTGAAAGGGGAACTTATATGGGAAACCGGTCCGATGCGCATGTAAGTCGGCGAAAACGCGGTACAGGGGTGGCAGTTGCCCTCGCGCACGGCCCGCGAAGGGAGAATATCAAAAATGAGCGGAAGAGGGGACAGAGGGTCATGGACTCGAGAGATCCTGAACTGAACTTTGACCAGGAGAGACTGGATCGGCTCGCAGAACTGAAAGAGAACGGATATCCGCTCTTTCCACCTGAATTCAGGGACAGGGAGGATATCGGATCGATCCGTTCCCGGTTTGCTGACATAGGGCACGAGAAGAGCGAGGAGAGAGTCCGGACCGCAGGCCGCCTCTACACGGTCAGAGACCATGGCAAGACCGTATTTGCAGACCTCCAGGACGAGAGTGGGCGGATCCAGCTTTATATCCGTAAGAACGACCTGGGCGAGGCGGACTATTCCTTCTTCAACCGGTACATAGAACGGGGGGACATCGTTGGAGCAACGGGACACGTCTTCCGCACCAAGCTGGGGGAGATCACGCTCTGGGTCGAAGAGATTACACTCCTGACCAAGGCCTTAAACGCCCTCCCGGAGAAGTTCCATGGCTTAAAAGACGTGGAGAAGCGGTACCGGCAGCGATACGTGGATCTCATCGTGAACCAGGAAGTAAAGGACACGTTCCGGACCCGGAGCCGGGTCATCTCGCTGCTCAGGAAATACCTTACGGATGCGGATTTTCTGGAATTCGAGACCCCTATCCTCCAGCCCATCTACGGGGGGGCGAACGCCCGGCCGTTCACGACCTTCCACCACTTTCTCCAGCAGAAACTCTACCTGAGGATCGCCCCTGAGTTATATCTCAAGCGCCTCGTGGTGGGAGGTTTCGAGAGGGTCTTTGAATTGGCACGGAATTTCCGGAACGAAGACGTGGATACCAAGCACAACCCCGAGTTCTCCATGGTGGAGATCTACGAGGCATACCGGGATTACCGGGACATGATGGCGCTGACAGAGGGGATCATCAGCACGATCGTTCACGAGGTCTGCGGTACATACTCCATCCCGTACGAGGATCAGATCCTTGACTTCACACCCCCCTGGAGGAAGATGAGCATGGAAGAGGCGGTGAAGTGGTATGCAGGAATCGATATCCGGGCAGGAACCCTTGAGAATCTCCGGGAGACTGCCAGGTCCCATGGGATCCAGGAATGGGAAAAGCCCGGAAACGAACGGGAATTCCTGGTCTTATTTTTCGAGGAGCTGGTTGAGGACAAGCTCGTCCAGCCGACCTTCATCCATGACTTCCCTATCGAGAACTCCCCCCTGGCCAAAAGGCATCGTTCCCTCGAGGGATTCACGGAACGGTTCGAACTCTTCATCTGCGGGATGGAGATTGCGAACGGCTTCTCGGAGTTGAACGACCCTCTGGACCAGAGGGAGAGGTTCGAGCGGCAGGATGCCCTGAGGAGAGCGGGGGACGCGGAGGCACAGATGCTGGATTATGACTTCATCAACGCCCTCGGGTACGGGATGCCTCCGACGGGGGGGGTCGGCCTCGGGATCGACCGGATGGTGATGCTTCTCACCAACAAGAACTCCATCAAGGAGGTCATCCTCTTTCCCCAGATGAAACCCGAACAGGGCTCCGGAAGTGACGAGAAACCACCGGTGTAGTGTTAATCCTTTGATACAACCCCTTTTCCAGGTAAGGTCCTGTTCTTAAGGGACCCCACGAATTTCCGAATGTCACCATAATATCCGTCCCTTCAGGAATGTTCTCTCTGGTTTTACTTAGGCTGAGATGAAGGCCTGTAGACAGGCGGGCTGGCGAAAAAAAGGTTAAGAGGTAATTCAGAGCAGAGCAGCAGTGATCCCGAGCACACCGGACTGGATGATCACCGCAGTGGAGATGATGACTCCCGCCATCTCCAGTGCGACGGCGACATTCCCCTTCTTGATCTCACCAAACTCATCAAGGCCTTTGGTGAGCTTGTCGAGGATGTTCAAGGCCAGGTAGATAGCGGCGACTGCCAGAACGATTCCAAGGATCAGTTGCAGAATTGCTACGAGGACTGCAGTGATACCATCCAGGGTAAATATTCCCACTGCCAGAGCCTGGGATACCCCTATCGCTACCCCGGAGATCCCGGACTGCACCACTACGGCGATTGCGATGAATACCGAGGCGACGAGGATGCCTACCGCGACGTTCCCTTTTGCCAGTTCCTTCTCTTCCTCAAGTCCTTTCGATATCCGCGACAGCACGGAGAATCCGATGTAGAGTGCTACAACCGCCAGAATAACGGCCAAGACCAGCTGGACGATTCCAACAAGAGCGTTTGCCCACAACATTTCTAACACCTCTTACAATTTTTCATGATATACTGTCTCAAAGATCATTTAAACCTTTGGCCCGATCGTAGGTTTTCTATCAATTAAAACAGGCAGAATCACGGTCGGGAAGTTTAATGGTACTATTCTCTGACCCGCCATGGAACAAAATGGATCTCACTCAGGGCATTGCGCAGAGTTTTGGTAGATCTCCACGACCTCCGCGGCCGCCGGCATTCCCAGCCGGCTTCTTAACAGGTCTACAAACCCGTTCATGTAGTCGGGAGGAACGCAACCAAGGCTCTCCGAGCCGTCCCGGATAAGGGAAAGCAGGTATTCGAGTTCCCTGTCCGAGAGCCGTTCCAGTCGTTCCGCGAAATCCGAGGCATCCATAGAGAAGTGGTTTGCGAGGGGAGGGAGGAGGGATCGGAACCTGACTCCGGAACCTCCGCACACGAGATCCGTGCATTCGGGAGCAAGTTTCATCAGGATATCGAGGTCCTGACCCGAGAGTTCCCGAGGCATATCCTCCACGTTCGTTCTGATCCCATTTATCCCCTTCCAGGCGAAATGCAGGGATCCTTGATGATGTATATGGGATGATACCGGCAAAATAACGGGGAAATGCGCGATTTTTGGGGAAACATTTATAAACATGGAAATACAGGGTTGTTTTCAGAAGAATCTGATTAGAATTCCTGATTTCTCACCGGATTGGGAACCACGGTACCATGGCTGAGGCGAGAAGGATACGAAAGAGCATCTCGGAGGATTGCCTACCTCGTGTCTTATCCCGCAGATGGATCCTGCCGGTGGAGGGCGATGCCATATGATGTTGAAACGCAGTACTCTCGTTCTTATGATCCTTTTGACGGGACTCATCGGCATGGTTGCCTGTCCTGTCGCAGCAGACGCGGTTTCCGTGGAGACTTCCAGGATCCCGCTCAGTTTTATCGAAAACCAGGGGCAGGTAGACCCGATTGTTCTATACCATGCGGAAGCCGCAGGGCATAGCATCTTCTTCACCGGAGACAAGGTGGTATTTTCCAGTGGAGGGGAAGGAGCGAACACCATATCGCAGGTCATCGTGTCCATTCCAGGGCAGGATCCGGAAGCGGTGGTGAAGGGAGAAGATCCCCTGGCCGGCAAGGCAAATTTCTTCCTTGGAAGCGATTCTTCCGGATGGACCACGGATGTCCCGACATTCGGTGCGGTCCGGTATGAAGGGGTGCTCCCCGGGGTTGACATTGTCTACTCGGGTACCATGGGGCTTCTCAAGCGTGAAGTGTTCCTGGCTCCTGGGGCCGATCCCTCCCTGCTGACGGTCCGGTATACCGGGCAGGAAGGACTATCCCTGGACGAATCAGGAAGCCTGATGGTCAGGACACCGTTCGGGACCCTTATGGAGGCCGCGCCGATCAGCTACCAGGAGATCGAAGGCGAAAAGGTGGCGGTCTCCTGCAGTTACGTCCTCCTTGAGGAGGGACTTGTCGGATTTGAGGTCGGACCGTATGACCCGGACTATCCGCTTGTCATCGATCCGTTCCTCGACTTCTCCACGTATCTTGGCGGAGGATTTGAAGATCCCAATTATTTCGTTAACAGCAATGAAGACCGCGGATATTCCGTTGCAGTGGACAGCATGGGGGCAATCTATGTGACCGGAATGACCCGATCTACAAATTTCCCCACAACGGAATACCAGCGTAAAATCAACCAGTCGGAAAACGGTGGGGCTGTGGATGCCTTTGTCACAAAGTTCGAGCCGGATGGAAAATCATTGAACTACTCGACGTACCTGGGCGGGGTGAATGACGATGTGGGGAACGGGATCGCGGTAGCCCCCGACGGGACCGTAATCCTGACAGGGTATACGATCTCTCCCAACTTCCCGATCGAAAAACCGTTCCAGCCAGTGAAAAGTAATTCCTACCCCGACGCGGATGCATTCGTTACCAGCATCTATCCGAATGGTTCCGCCCTCCGGTACTCCTCCTTCCTGGGAGGGAACATGACCGACGTGGGCCAGGCTATCACGATGAACGACAGCAGCCTGGCGGTGGTCGTAGGATACACCGGTTCGATCGACTTCCCCAATACTTCGGGTGCATACAGCACGACCCACAGTCCGGGATATACCAATTATGACGCGTTCGTGACCGGGGTGAATTTTGACGGGACGACCTCGAGCCTCGCGTTCTCCTCTTACCTGGGCGGAACCGGGAAGGATCAGGCCTACGGGGTGGCTCTTAACGGACCGGGTGAAATCTTCGTTACTGGCCTGACGGATTCATCGAATTTCCCTAACGAAAATGCATTAGCCACCATCAATCAGGGGAACCAGGACGCTTTTGTCACGAAGATGAATGCCGATGCCAGTAACATCGTATTCTCTACATACCTGGGTGGCCGTGGTGAGGATGCAGGGTATGGGATTGCCCTGGATCCCAGTGGCGATGCGTACATCACAGGTTACACACAATCCATCGACTTCCCAAGTTTGCCTCGTCTCAAAGCGTTCCAAAATTGGAAGAAGGGTATCCAGGACGCATTCCTCACTAAAATAAGGTCGGACGGTACTGGTTTGATTTTCTCCACCTATCTCGGCGGAACGCTTGTAGATGAAGGGACCGGCATCGTAGTGGATGAATCAGGATCTGCCTATATCGTCGGATTTACCGACTCGATGGATTTCCCGGTGAAGGGACCCCTGTTCACCAACATTGACGGGTTCAAGTACGATGCCTTCGTCACCAGGTTCTATCCGAACGGAACCCAGCTGATATACTCCACGTACCTCGGCGGTGAGAATGATGACCGTGGAATGGGAATCGGCAGGGAGAGGAGCAATGTCACAGTGACCGGGTGGACGATGTCGCGTGACTTCCCCGTCACCCCGGATGCCTTCCAGACAACGTATCGCGGGAACTTCGATGCCTTCGTCACCAAGATCGCCTCGGTAGCTCCTGTGGCCAATTTCACGGGCGAGGCTGTGAACGGGTACAATGGAACGGTCCTGAAGGGCCTGCCGCCGCTGACCGTGAATTTCTTCGACACTTCCACAGGCGGCCCGACGGGCTGGGCTTGGGTCTTTGGAGACGGAAATACCTCAACCGAGCAGAACCCGAGCCATGTGTATTCCACCGGAAACTGGACAGTCAACCTCACGGTGAACAATGTCGATGGGATCAACACGACGTCCAAATTCCAGTATGTCCAGGTCGGTGCGCCACTGATCGTCAATTTCTCTGCGAATAAATCGGGTGTATTGTGCGATCCCTGCCGTGGGAGAATTCCCTTGAACGTCAGCTTTACCGACCTCACCACTCCGCCCCCGCTGACGTCCTGGAACTGGACTTTTGACACGTACGGTAACTACAGTGATCAACAGCACCCGATCAACCAGACCTACGCCATCGCAGGTGTGTACGATGTGACCCTCAGGGTCGGGAACGAGTTCGGCGTTGCCAGCATTACCAAACCGGCATTCGTGGAGGCCGGAGACGTTCCGAAGGCCAACTTCACCAACGCAACCCCGCGGTTTGGCGTGGCACCCTTCCCGGTGACCTTCACCGACCTCTCCGTCGCCGTGCCGGCAGTCAGCACCTGGAACTGGAGCTTCGGGGATGGATCCGGGAACGGGACCACCCAGAACCCGACGCACACCTACACAGCAAAGGGCAACTACACCGTCAACCTGACCGTGACCAACGAGTATGGCAGCGATACGATGTCAATCCCTGATTTTGTCCGCGTAGGTGAGCTGCCCCATGCGAATTTCACGGGCGAGCCGCTTACGGGAGTCGAGAACCTCCTGGTCAACTTCACCGATCACTCGACCGGTTACCCCAACTGGTGGCTGTGGGACTTCGGTGACGGGAACACTGCATACAGGACCGAGAACACGACACCCGTGAACAACACCTACCCGAATGCAGGCAACTTCACCATCGCCCTCACTGTGGGCAACGAGTACGGCACCGACACCCTCACCCGTCCGAGATACGTAAGCATTTCGGGGAATGCCAGCGTGGCCGACCTGTTTTTCGAGCCGGGAGCAACCCTGGTCCCCACGAATTCCACAACGGAAATCGCACTCATACTCGGGCATGCGGATAGAGGTCTATCAGGATATAACCTGACGGTCTACTTCACCGATCCAACTGCCGCGGATTTCGTCCAGTTCTCCCTCCCATCCTGGGTAGACCCAGGTTATGCCATCAACGGCACAGTCCCGGCTTCCTCGGTATGGATGAAGGTCTTCGATGCCCATGACGTAATCACACCGGGGGCGACCAACATCACCCTTGCCCACTTCAACATGACGGGTAAGAATCCCATGGCCACCACCATCAATGTCAGCGTGATCAAGATCGATACAGATACCGGTGACCCGGTTCTCACGTATGTCGATCCGGCGGAAGTAACCATCGTTCCCCTTGTTAATTTCCCAACATGCACCGCTCCCCCGACAGATCCTTACGATGACGGGGTTTACTGGGACGTGAACGGGAATGGCATCATAGATTGGGACGATGTATGGTTGTATTTCATATACCTGGAATGGATCGGGCCAAACGAACCGGTGAGTCTCTTTGACTATAATGGGAATGGAGATATCGACTTCGATGACCTCCTCCTGTTATTCAATAAACTGTAGAGGGATCATTACATTTTTTTGTAGTTATGATCGAGTATTTACAGGAAAGATCGTTCTATCGAGGATTTAATTGCGCATTAAGGGCAAATTTGGCCTGATTTAACCTCATAGTTTAAATATGATGATTGATAATGGAAGAACTAACGAGATTTCAGCAGGAAATTGCAATGCACCCGGAAGGCGGCGACTTCCGTCCAATTCCTGCTTCAGAGGAACGCGTATGAGATTGAAACCTTTATCCATCCTGGTGTTGCTGGTCCTTGTGACAGCCTCCCTAGCCATCCCGAGTATGGCGACCACTATCACGGTTAGTCCATTGACTCTCGATGATGCCGGAAGTACAGGCACTATAACTCTGATTGCAGATTCGTTTCCAAACGGCCTCCGTGGATACAATTTAACAGCAATTATAGCGGACTCCACGAAAGCGGAGATTATTGATCTAACTTTTCCCATCTGGGCTGCAATCAAAGATAACACCACCCTCCCCGCAGGCAGTGTGACATTCAAGACGTTTGATACTGGGACCCACGTTCCAGCTGGGTCGACGAATGTACTGCTTGCGACTCTCACCGTTCGGGGCTTGTCGACTGGTACAACATCGATGAATCTGGCAGTAAATTCGATGAGTGCAATTGGTGGAACTTCGATCACTCCCACCATCGTCCCAGGTACCATTATAGTCGGAACACCTCCCATCACGAGCCCCACCACCACCATACCCACGACGACAGTGACCACCACCATACCCACGACAACGGTGACCACGACGGTACCCACGACAACGGTAACCACGACGGTACCCACGACAACGGTGACCACCGTAGTGCCGACGACTCAACCGGCCGGAGATCCGGGGTATATCACGGTCTTCACCTTCCCCCTCCACTCCCAGATCTCTCTTGACGGCCAATCGCTTGGTTCGGCTCCCCTGATGGATTACCAGATACCCTCGGGGGTTCACACCATCAGCATCTCCGTGGCAGGGTACACAGGGTATAGCGCCACGTTTAACCTCCTCCCGGGAGAACACCTGCGCTTCCCGCTCATCATCCTGCAGAGGGGAATTCCAGGGCCGACCCAGACGACACCAGCTCCCACGGTAACTACCACGCAAACCCCGATCCCCGGCCAGACCGGTGCACTCTCGGTGAAGTCATTCCCGAGGGGAGCATCAATTTACCTTAACGGGCAATTCAAAGCGGTCACTCCGGCCGTGATCGAGGGATTGGCTCCAGGGGACTATGAGCTCAAGCTCATCAAGACGGGATACCAGACCAAGGTACGGACAGTCACGATTATTGCAGGCCAGACTACCAGCGCCCCAATCATCATCCTGGTCCGCTCCATTCCAACAAGATAAAACATCTTTTTTCCGGATCTTCCGCTTCCTTAAAACATTCATTCCCGCCTTTTCCCGGAACCGGTAAAAAACCGGGTGAACATGCGAACGTCGCTTATTCTTCTGAAAGTTTTCCGGCAACCACGCACTGGCCGTAGGAGATGCATCCATCGCCCAGCGGGTAGTTGTCATTGATCACCAGTTCCAGGCCTGCATTGGCGATCTCTCCCCGGATCGTCTCCCGGATAGCCCTGTTGTACACCACTCCCCCTGAAAGAGTGACGAGAGGGAGATCCCTGTCCCGGGCGGCATGGATCGCAAGCCCGGCAATGCCCCTGGCAAGGTTTACCTGGA